>PGYV01000007.1:0-128283 GCA_002839855.1 Candidatus Goldiibacteriota bacterium HGW-Goldbacteria-1 | reverse complement strand
GAAAAAATGTGTAATATTGTTGCTTATACCTATTCTTATTTTATCCGGATGTGCAACTGTAAGTCCGGTATCTACAAACAATAATCATGATTTTAAAGAAAAGGGTTTTGAGCATTCTGATAAACAGCAAGAATATACAGAATATACACTTGATGAAAGCATTCTTTGGCTTGCAGGGGCAGGCGTTGGATTAGGTTGTATCGTTGTTGGACTTGGGACATTTCTTCTTGCTGGTTTTTCACAAACGCAAGAGCAATATGATGAAGCAACATTGATGTCGATGCCTTTAATGATAGGGGGCGCTGCACTTGGGGTTGTCAGTCTGGTGTTATATTTTACGTTGTAATTGATGAAAGGTTGTAATCAATTAAAGGATATGAATGAAATATATTTTTAGCATACAGGGAGTTATATAATTACGTTTTATTTATTATTCAAAATAAATCAATAATTTTTGTGGCATTAAACCGTTTAATACAGTATACTTATTTCACCTGAGCGGGATGACTGCCGGGCAAGGAATTGTAACTTGTGTGTGTGCTTCAAAAGGGCACTTTCATTTAAAACATCCCTGCAAGAAAATCCCACGAAGCGGGCTTATTATGCCCGGAAATCTGCGATGTTTTCATTATCATGAATACATTATATTTTTTCCGCTGCATGGCCCATCTTAATTAGCTATGGCCATGTGCCGTAAGCGGAAGGAAAAAGAAATGGACAAGAAAAAGTTTGAAGAACTAAACCTGTCACAGGAAATTTTAAAGGGCGTGACAGACATGGGGTTTGAAGAAGCCACTTCAATTCAGTCGGGAACAATCCCCCTTATGATGACAGGCGTTGACCTTATAGGACAGGCGCAGACAGGAACAGGAAAGACGGCGGCATTTGGAATACCGCTTCTGGAAATGGTGGACGCAAAGAACAAAAACGTACAGGCGCTTGTAATGTGCCCCACGCGCGAACTTGCGGTGCAGGTGGCGGAAGAGATAGGAAAAATAGGAAAGTATAAAAAGGGCATAAAGACCCTTGCGGTCTACGGCGGACAGCCGATAGACAGGCAGATTCGCGCGCTGCGCGCGGGCGCGCAGATTGTTATAGGCACACCGGGCAGGCTTATTGACCACATTGAAAGAAAGACAATGTCGCTTGCCGCCTGTGCAATGGTGGTGCTTGATGAAGCGGATGAAATGTTAAACATGGGTTTTGTGGAGGATATTGAACTTATCCTTAAGAAAGCCCCTGAAAAAAGGCAGACAGTGCTTTTTTCCGCGACTATGCCGGCGCCTATCATGGCAATCACAAAAAGGTATCAGAAAGACCCGCAGCATATTAAAATCACGCGCGAAATTCTGACAGCGCCTTCAATTGAACAGTGCTACTATGAATTAAAACGCGGCACAAAGCTGGAAGCGCTTTGCAGGCTGCTTGACATGAACGAATTCAAACTCTCGCTTATTTTCTGCAATACCAAGATGATGGTGGATGACCTTTACGGACATCTTAATTCACGCGGATACCTGTGCGAATCGCTTCACGGCGATAAGACGCAGTTTATGCGCGACAGGGTAATGGACAAAGTAAGGCACGGCAAAGTGGATATCCTTATAGCCACAGACGTGGCCGCGCGCGGTATTGACGTGGAAGGCATTGACGCGGTATTTAACTATGACGTACCCGCGGATGAAGAATATTACGTACACAGGATAGGCCGCACAGGCAGGGCGGGCAGGACAGGCAAGTCGTTCACCTTTGTTTATCCCGATGAAATTTTTAAAATGCGCGGAATCATGAGGTACGCTAAGATAAAAATAAAGCAGGAAAAAATCCCGACAAAAATGGGAATGGAAGAATTAAGGGTCGCGCGTTTTGCGGAAAAAGTAAAAGAAGTTGTAGCAAAAGGCGGGCTGCAGCACCATATTAAATCGGTTGAAGCTATGCTTACGCCGGATATCTCCTCCACAGACGTTGCGGCCGCGCTTATGAAAATGACAATGGAAAAAGAATCGGGCAGCACAGGCACCGCTCACGATGACATTAACGCGCCGGAACGTTCATTATCAGCTGAAAGAGGCGGCGAAAGAAGCAGCAGGTTTTCTTCGCACAATTCAGGTTCGCGCGGTTCCGGTTCTCGCGGATATGGCGCGGGTTCTTACAGCCGCGGCAGAAGCGATGACAGGCCTGCAGGGCACACAAGGTCCAAAGGCAGGGACAGCGATATCACGATGACAAAGATATTTTTAAGCGTCGGCAAGGGCAGCGGCGCGCAGGTAAAAGACATTCTTGGCGCCATAACCGGTGAAACAGGCATAGGCGGCAACCAGGTTGGCCGTATAGATATGCAGGACCGCAACACGTTTGTGCATGTGGATTCAACGCAGGCTGATAAAGTGGTTGAAAAGATGAACGGGAAAAGAATCAAAGGCGCAAAAATCTTCGCGGAAAAAGCGAAGAACTGATAAGATAGAGGGACGGATGCACAGAGGGACGGAAGGTCGGAAGTTTTAAACGTCTGACCTTTTGTCCCTCTGTTTTTTATCTCACCGTCCCTCTGCTTTTTTGTACTTTTATACTTCCGTCCCTCTGTGCATCCGTGCATCTGTCCCTCTGCTTTTTTGTACTTTTATACTTCCGTCCCTCTATTTTTACGTAATCCTTTCTCTTTCCTCCTGCGTCAAATTATTGTAATCAAAAAATTTCAGGAGGTAATAAAATGAGAAGCACAATATTAAAAGCGCTTGTTGGAACGGCTGTAATAATCCTTGCTGTGGCGGTTATTAATGTCCGGGCGGATGTCAGGTTTGGAATTTCAGCGGATGCTTCCGGTGTAAATAGTTTTTATATGTCGGTAAGCGAATATAACAGGGTTCCGCACAGGGATGTTATTGCCGTCAGAAATCACGGAATTCCCGATGAGGAACTGCCCGTGGTGTTCTTTCTTGCGTCAAAAGCAAATGTAAGGGCGGAAGCGGTGTATAAATTAAGGCTTCAGCGCATGTCGTGGATGGAAGTGGCATTAAGGCTGCGCCTTGCACCGCAGGTTTTTGTTATCAATACGCATGATAAATTCATACCGCATTATGGAAAACCTTTCAGGTTCACGGACAGGGAGATAATTGAAAGGGTAAACTACAGGTTTGTATCCGATTACCACAACTGCCGTCCTGAAGCTGTTACAAAGATAAAAGACAGGCATATAGCATTTAAAGGCAAAGAAAGCAGTTTTAAAAATAAATCAAAAATTGTATATAAATATAAGATACAGGAAAAAAAGCACAAAAGGTAGATAATGTGGTATAAAATAAAAATGCCCCTGAAAAAGGGGCATTTTTGTTTTATAGCGTGAAAAATATATCCGTAAAAATGAAGAAAAAAGTCAAGTGTTTTGAAGTATCAATGTTGTAATATGTCCACGGGGAGAAAGGTTGCGGCGGAATGGTATATAAAAGATACAGCTCTAACATGAAAAGGGCTGTTGACTACATTGAGAAAAATATTAAGAATAATGTCACATATTCCGAAGTGGCGCAGGCTGCGGCCATTTCAAAGGGGCACTTCTGGCGCCTGTTTAAAATGCTTTTTGGAGAAACGATAGGCGTGTATATAAGAAACCGGCGGCTGACTTTAACCGCGCAGAAGCTTCTTTCATCCAAAAAAAAGATATCCGATATATGCTACGAATACAATTTTGAGTCATATGAAGCTTTTTCAAGGGCGTTTAAAAAACTGTTTAAAATGGCTCCTGCGGAATACAAAAAGAAAAAAAGCCGTTTTTATTACCTTGAAAGGCAAAGGCTTACGGGGAAAGACATTGACCATATTCTGGGCGGCGGTATTAATACAAATCCTGATTTTGTAAAGTTAAAATCATTTATTGTTTACGGAAACCTGAAAAAAATCACATTAAAGCGCCTGATGTCTGACAGGCTTAAAAGGGCATCTGAACTTGAAAAAAAAGGCGGTAAAACTTTTACCGCTTATTGCGGATGCGGAAATGATTTAAGCAAAATTTCAATGGACAGCCCGGTTGAAATCTTTTCCGCGAATGATTACGAGAAAAAAAAGAAAGAATGCGGCAAGCCCGAAAAAACTGTCCCGTCGGGCAAATACGCAAGGTTTGTGCATAAAGGCGGGGCTGAAATGCTTTTATCAAGCCTTAATTACATATTCGGTTCGTGGCTGAAAAAAAGCTGCAGGCAGGGGCTTAAATATTTTTATGTGATTTCAGAGAACAGGGTAAACGGAAAAAAAATATTCAGGGCGGAAATTTATATCCCGGCAGGGATAATTAAGAAGCCAAAATAAAATAAGCCCCGGGCCGGTCCACCGTCTCTCTCTAAGAGACACCCCCTTATCAATCGGCCCGGGGTTTTTATTCTGCTTATATGTTCTGATTTGATTAAATTGAAAATAGAACCTTATAATTTAACGGGATTAAAGTAATTATCAGCCGGTTTGGGATGTAAAATATCTATAAATGCCAATTGACATATTTATATGTTTTGGTAAAACTAAAGCAGGGAAAAGGGGCTGAAAACTTGACAAATTAAGCCTGATGGTGTAATATTCCAATATGGAATATATGCTTTTCGGCGGATTGGGAAAATATGGGCGGCTGGGTCACGGAAAAGGCAGAACGGTTCAACAGGGATTTAAAATGGTATTCAAAAAAACATCCAAATGAACTGGAAGCTGTAATTAACAATCTTGAAAGTTATCTGGTTATGCTGAATGAATGCGAAGAACATGTACAAATAAACGCGGGTTTTTTGCATAAGGAACCGGCGGGAATAAAGGCAATAGACCAAAAAGGCGCAAAAAACACAAATAAACCCAGGCAGACAAGGCTTTATGTTTACAGTTTTTTTAAAAATAAGGTTTTGTATTTGCTGGCAATAGGAGATAAGAAAACGCAGCCGGATGATATTAAATATTGCGTTGATTATGTAAGTAAATTAAAGGGAGGAAAATAATGGGAAAACAATATGGCAGTATAAAAGATATGATACAGGATTCGGATGTTGATGAAGGTTTCAGAAAGAAAGCGTTAAAAAGAATAGATAACAGCCGGATTTCCAAATTTCTTCTGGTTTTAAGATGTAAAAACGGTTTTACTCAGAAAAAATTAGCCAAAAAACTTGGATGTACGCAGAGCAGAATATCAAAAATAGAAACATCAAGTGACAATGAAATATCAATAAAAGACCTTGTTGATTACGGTAAAGCGCTGAATTTAAAGCTGGAAATAGGATATAGAAAACCGGACATTAAGATTGTTGACCTGATAAAATATCACGCTTCAAAAATTAATTATTACCTTGAAAAACTTGTGATTATTGCTGAAGAAAATAAGAACGATTCTATTTTTAAAGGTATTAAAAGTTTTATGAAAGAAGCTCACATAAATTTAAATGCAATTGTTTCCGGTAAAATTGCAAGGCTGGATTTTACCGAAGAAAATAAAAAATATGAAACAATTCATATATCCGCCCCGCTTGAAGTGGCAGATGAAAAAATAGAAAAAGAGAATAAGGCAATGGCAGGTAAATAAGGATTTTATTTAGATTTTTTATCAAATAACAGATGTTAAATAAAATAAGAGGATTCCGTATGAAAAACAAAAAGATACCTGATATGCGTTTGATGGAAAAAAGCTTTTTGGACATTAAAAAAACGATTGATTCAAAACAGTTCAATTCTATTGAAGAGGTACAGGCGTTTATGAATGATTTAACCGGAAAACAAGTACCTGAATTTGACGGGCCTGAAACGCCGTTTGACCGCGCGCAGGATCTTATATATGACGCTTATGAAAAAAACAGCATCAAAGACAGGCTGCTTCTTGCGTATAAAGCCCTTTTTATATATCCGGACTGTGCCGATGCCTATAACCTTCTTGCCGAGGATGAGGCTAAGAATGACAGGGAAAGGCTTGAATTTTATTCCAAGGGAGAGGCAGCGGGACGCAGGCAGCTTGGGGAAGATTTTATAAAAAAAGAAACCGGAGAACTCTGGATGCATATTTCCGCAAGGCCATATATGCGTTCTATGCAGGGTGTAGTTAATGTACTTTGGGATATGGGAGAACGCCGCGCTGCTATAGATAAATGCAGGGAGATGTTAAAACTTAATACGGGTGATAACCAGGGAATGCGTTACCTGCTTTGTTCATATCTTTGCGCGGAAAAACTTTTTGCAGAGGCTGATACTCTTATGAACACCGGTAAATATAAGAATGACTCCGGAATAGAATGGGCATATAACGGGTTGCTTGTTGAATTTATTCTGCGCGGTGATTCGGAAAAAGCCCGGCAGCTTGTTCATGATGCGCTTAAACGTAATATTCATGCCGCGTTATTTTTGTCCGGAACGGTAAAAATACCAAAACGCACGCCGGATATGTTTTCTCCGCAAAGCGAGGAAGAGGCTGTTATATACGTGCACTTAAATCTGGAATCATGGCTTTCATCATATGAGGCATATGCCTGGTTTATGAATACCATGGCAAACCTGATGCAGAAGTATGGTCCGGATCTTTTAGGCGAAGGCAAAGATAAAACTAAGCTGACAAAAAAGCCGCGTAAGAATTGATAAACACTATTCCGGAGGCTTAAATGACAGACTATATTACTGATATAGAAAAGGAAATAACATATATTAAACCCTGTGAGGAAGACGATTCTGCCATTGAAGAAGCCGGGCAGAACGCTTATATGTCCGGCGATTATAAAACTGCAGAATTAAAGTTTAAGGAACTTGCCCTTGCTCAGCCGGACCATCACGCCGGCTGCGAATGCCTTGCGATGCTTTATGCCAAAACCGGGCAGGCTGAAAAAGCTGTCTGGTTTCAGGAACGGGCGCTTGTAATTGCGCGTAAGTTTTTGGAGGATGATTCTATAGATATTGAAGTTATTGAAGAAATGGAAGATAATCTGGGTAAGATAAAAAACGGGCTTGAGATTATTCCGTGGTGGAAGATTTAAAACAGGATATGTACTGGTTTAGTGCATATCGGGAAAATATGCACTGTTTTATCTTGAAATAGTGCATATGTAAAAGCTGGGTTTGGAGCAAAAAAGTAAAATGGATGGTTGTATTAAGACGGTTTCAGATGTAAGCACGGTATATAAAACTAATCTGCCTCACGATTCTGTTGTAAAACCGCGAAAAATAATATATCATATTTCCTGTTTACAGGATTTAAACCCAAAAAGGGAAAATAACAGGAGGACATTATGTCAACAAAAGAGATTAAATTCGGGACTTCCGGATGGCGCGGGATAATGAGCGATGACTTTACGTTTGGAAACGTGAAGATAGTTGTTCAGGCAATAGCGGATTTTATTAAAACAAAAGATGAACTTAAGGGCAAACCCGTAATAGTGGGCGGCGATGCAAGGTTCCTCTCGGAAAAGTTCTGCGAAACAACCGCGTGCGTGCTTGCCGCGAACGGCATACCGTCGCTTGTATGCGACAGGGACACGCCTACGCCTGTTATCTCTTATGAAGTTATCAGAAGAAAAGCTGCCGGCGGCATTAACTTTACGGCTTCCCACAATCCCGCGGAATATAACGGCCTTAAATTCAGTCCTTCCTGGGGCGGGCCGGCAACTCCGGCAGAGACTTCTGAAATAGAGAAAAATATAAAGGAACAGACCACAATCAATTTTATGGAAAAAGAAACAGCCATGGAAAAGAAGCTTATAACTTATTTTGACCCAAAACCATTTTACCTTGAAAGGCTTAAGGAAATTGTGGACTTTAAAGCTATTAAAAAATCAAAAATGAAAATAGTGGTGGACCCCCTGTTTGCAACAGGAAGAGGTTACCTTGACACGCTGTTAATTGAAGCAGGCGCCAATGTTAAGGTTATAAACGACCACAGGGATGTGTATTTTGGCGGGTTTCCCCCTGAACCGGCTGAAAAAAACGTGGCTGACCTTATAGCCATGGTAAAAAAAGAAAAAGCCATGCTTGGCGTGGCCACGGACGGCGACGCCGACCGCTACGGCATAATTGACAGCGACGGAAGTTATATTCAGGCAAACAAGATACTGCCTTTGCTTCTGGATTACCTGATAAAAAGCAGGGACTGGCCCGGTTCCGTTATCCGTTCAGTTGCAACATCGCATATGGTGGATGCGGTGGCAAAGATTCATAAAAGGGTGCTTCATGAAACACCTGTGGGTTTTAAATACATCGGCGAGATAATGCAGGAAGAAGAAATAGTGATAGGCGGGGAAGAATCAAACGGGCTTACGGTGCACGGACACATTCCGGAAAAAGACGGAATAATAGCGTGCCTGCTTGTGGTGGAAATGGTGGCCAAAAGCAAGAAGACCATTAAGGAACTGTTAAAGGAACTGGAAGAAAAAACAGGGCCGTTTATAAATGACAGAAAGAATTTCAGGCTTACAAATGAAAAAATGCAGGCAATAATTGAAAGGCTTAAAAATGGCGCCAATGACAAATTTGGTTCTTTTGATGTCCTTGAACTTATCACTGTTGACGGATATAAATTTATGCTTGGGCGCGATACCTGGGCAATGATAAGGCTGTCAGGCACAGAACCCATAGTAAGGCTTTACGCGGAAGCAAAAGAAAAAAAGGTGTTAAACAAAATTCTTGAAGAAGGCGAAAAGTTTATTAAAAGCTGAATGTTAAGCTATATGCAGATAAGCAATTAAGCATAAGCGAAAGATTAAAACATAGCACCTTAAAAATATAGGCGGTTAAGCTATAGCGAAAGATTTTGTTTGTCTTCGCTTATGTTTATCTGCCTATAGCTTAGACCGCTGTTTTTAACGTTTTCCTCTGTCCCTCTGTGCATCCGACCATCTGTCCCTCAATTTTTAACCGGGGTTATGTATATTTTTTCAGTGCTCGCCGCAAACTGGTGTTCTTGCAGTCAAACAAGCTTGAATTATTCGGTAAGATTAACGTCATTAGCAACCGTGAACTCGCGGCACATCCGAATATGCCGGCGCAGCATTACATACATTGTATCGCGTATAAAGTATGCTTGCGCGTCGCTTCTGAAAAAACACACATAACCCCTGTTTTATTTTTTACTTTTACTTCCGTCCCTCTGTGCATCTGTGCATCTGTCCCTCGGGAGTATTAAAATACGAGTTAGCCACAACATATATTTGTTATTGTAGACTAACTGTTAATAACCTGTGGACAAATATGGTTTAAAAAAGTTCAAAATAATTCAAAAACAAACAAAAAACGTTAAATTTTCATCAAATTTAAGGTTAATTAGGTATAAAACCGATTTTATTTGTTGACAAAAAAATTATATATTATATACTAGGTCTTGAAGAAAGGCAGCAGCTCTTACACAACAGGAAGTATGAAAAAAACAGAGATTCAAAAACAAAGGGTTTTCTTAAACTCTTGTTAAAAACTTTAACACCGAAAGGGGGGAGTACCCAATGGCAGCCAAGAAAAAAGCAGCAAAGAAAAAAGCAAAAAAGAAATAAGTTGATTAAAACGGGGTAACAACATAAAAAGGGGCTAATGAGAATTAGCCCCTTTTTATGTTTATGGGCAAAAGCAATTATTAACCATCAGCAATACCGGATACCGGGTATAAAATATCGTAACAGGCAAAACCTGCCCATAAAAATCAATAATGCAAAATAACCGTTTTTCGGTTATAATCACCGGTACGCAATAATAAAATTACAAGGGTGGATACAATTGGCAAAAAAATCAAAAAAAGCAAAAAGCCGTTCAAAATCAAAAGTAAAGCCTGATCAGCAGCCGGATATTTACCTTGCGGTTTCGCTGGGGCTTATTTCTATAATAACCTTCTTTTCCTTTATAATAATAAATGACAGAAACCTGCTTGGGCCGTTTGGAGAAGTGATAGCCAGGTATTTATATGTTTTCTTCGGCAAGGCATCATATGTTATTCCTTTTATAACGGGTTTCTATTCATACGCGGTTTTCAGAAATGAAATGAAGTATGCTTCTACAAGGTATCTTGCGGGGTTTTCTGCCGCTCTTATTTCCATATCGCTTTTTATGGCGCTTGTGGTAAAAGGCGGCGCGCTTGAAACTTTTCATATGGAAAAGGTGGCAAAATTAATCGGACGGGATATGCGGACATTCTGGGAAGGCATGCCTGCCGTTTTAAGGGTAATGGACGGAAACTATAAATTTTATACGGGCGGAATTCTGGGTTATAACCTTGCGCACTTTTTATCCGCCTGGTTTAACATAATCGGGGCGTATATCGTATTTATACTTCTTACTGCCTTGTCATTTTTTCTGCTTGGAAAAGAAGAAATGCTTTTTGCGGCAGGAAGGTTTGCGCGCGATGTGTTTATGAACGCGGCCGATTATGTCAAATCGCTTTTTATGGATATAAGAAATAATAAAGAAGATGATGAAGACGACGAAGAAGATGAGGTAAAAGAGAAAAAACCAAAGGCAAAAAAAGAAACCGAAAAGCCCATGACAAAGAAGGAAGAAAAAGAAGCGGCGAAAAAACTTAAAGAGCAGGAAAAAGCGGAAGAACAGGAAAGAAAAAAACCCGTAAAAAGAGAAAAGTTAAATATAATAACCCCTGATGAACCTTCGGAAAAAAAGACAAAGGCGATACAGGCAGTGGTAAAAGGCGATTACACCCTGCCGTCAATTGACCTGTTAAAAGGAAACGCTGTTGATACCGCCGGCGGCGAAAAGAAAGACTACGCGGAAGACGCGGAAAAGCTGAAAAAGACCCTTAAGGATTTCGGCGTGGAAGCGGAAGTGGTAAACGTGGTGGACGGGCCGGTAATATCGCGCTTTGAACTTGAACTTGCCACAGGCACCAAGGTATCCCGTGTGGTAAACCTTGCCGATGACATAGCGCTGTCAATGCGCGTGGAACAGGTGCGCGTTGCGCCGGTTCCAAATAAATCCCTGATAGGCATAGAAGTTCCAAAATCAAATAAGAAAACTATCACGTTAAAAGAACTTATAGAAACCGAAGCCTTTCAGGATTCGGGCTCCCTTCTTACAATGGCAATAGGCAAGGACCTTGGCGGAAAAGCGATAATTGCGGAGCTTGGAAAAATGCCTCATCTTTTAATAGCCGGCGCCACCGGGTCGGGCAAAAGCGTTTGTATCAATTCCATAATCATGAGCGTGATATATAAGGCATCGCCTGACGAAGTAAAACTTGTGCTTGTGGACCCCAAGCGCGTGGAACTTACGCACTACCGCGACATACCGCATTTAATATCCCCCGTAATCACCGACCCCAAGCACGCGGCATACGTTCTGAAAAAACTTACCTATGAAATGGACTACCGCTATGACATGCTTGCCAAGGAAGGCGCCAGGGATATAAACACATACAATAAAATGGCGTCTGAATTCAATATGCAGTTAAAGAGCGAGCCGGATTTTAACCCCGAAGATTTAAAGAAATCCCTTCCTTATATAATACTGATAATAGACGAGCTTGCCGACTTAATGACGCTGGCAAAAGCAAACGTGGAAGCGTCTTTGCAGCGCCTTGCCCAGCTTGCGCGCGCCGTTGGCATTCACATAGTGCTTGCCACGCAGCGTCCTTCGGTTGATGTTATCACCGGCGTTATTAAAGCCAACTTCCCGTCAAGGATAGCGTTTCAGGTAATGTCCAAGGTGGATTCGCGCACAATACTTGACATGAACGGCGCAGACGCGCTTTTAGGGCGCGGCGATATGCTTTACGCGCCGGCTGATATCAGCAAACCTTTAAGAGGGCAGGCGGCTTTTGTATCATCAGAAGAAATATCAAAAGTGTGCCACTTTATAAAGAAACAGAGAAAACCGGATATATCACCGGAATTTGACATGAAAGATGATGATCCGGACCTTTCCGGCGACGGCGACACCGGAACCGGCGGCGATGAGATGATGAAGAAAGCCATAGACCTTGCCAAAAACAAAGGCAATATTTCAACGTCTTATCTTCAGAGAAAACTTGGCATAGGCTATTCCAAGGCCGCGCGCATGATAGATGATATGGAAGAAAAAGGGCTTATAACAGAAGCTGACGGCAATAAGCCAAGGGAATACATAGGCGATTAATCCGGGAGAAAAATAAGATGTATGATTTAATTGTAATAGGTTCAGGCCCTGCCGGCTATACTGCGGCGCTGCTTGCGGCAAAGGCGGGGATGAAAACTCTTCTTATAGAAAAAAACTTAAACAACCTTGGCGGCACCTGCCTTAACGAAGGGTGCATTCCGCTTAAAGGGCTGCTTCACCATTCAGGACACAGCGCTGATTATGAAAAAATAATTTCAACCGTGGCGCAGAAAATAAACGCGATAAGAAGCGGGCTTAAAGCAAGAATGCAGGCAGCCGGGATAGAAATTCTGGAAGCGCAGGCGCGTTTTATATCCGCCAATGAAATTGAAGCGGCGGGAAACGCCTATCAGTCAAAGAACATCCTTATATCCACGGGTTCATCAGCACGCAGGCTTTTCAAAAGCGGCAAAGTAAGTTCTCCGGAAATAATATTTGCCTTAAACCCGGTGCCAAAGCGCGCCCTTATAATAGGCGGCGGAGTGATAGGGTGCGAATACGCGTCCTTCCTTAATAATATAGGGGTGGAAGTTACAATAGCGGAAGCTGCGCCTTCTATATTATATGGAATGGATGAAGAGGCAGTAAGGGCGCTTGTCAGGGAGTTTAAGAAAAAGAAGATAAAAATAATCAGCGGCGCTGGCATTGCGGTGCCCGATGACGGCGGGATTGTGACAATAGAAAGTAATGGAACGCGCACAGAAGAAAACTATGACATTATAATTGAAGCCACAGGCAGGGTGCCTTATACGGCAGGGCTTAATCTTGAAGCCGCAGGTATTCAAACCGATGAAAAAGGGTTTATTAAAGTAAACGGCGACATGATGACAAACGTAAAAGGCATATACGCCGCCGGCGACTGCATCAATTCGCCCATGCTTGCGTACACCGCATATAAAGAAGCTGAAACCGCCGTGGATAATATGGCCACGGGAAAATCCGGTGACCTGGATTACATAAGGATACCTAAACTTGTTTTTTCAATGCCGCAGACAGGCAGCGCGGGTTTTTCCGAAGCGGACGCGCGGAAAAACGGCATAGAGTATAAAGTATATAAATATTTTTTTAAAGGCATAGGCAAAGCCGTAGTGGAAGAAAGCGACGCGGGATTTTTAAAACTGTTGACGGCGGATGACAGGGTGATAGGCGCGTCTGCCGTGGGTTACGAAATAGCTGATATGATGAATGAAATAGGGCTTATAATAAATGCCGGCGTCAGTGTGGAAACCGTAAAAAACACCATGCACATCCATCCAAGTTATTCAGAGATAATAATAGAAGCCCTGATATACGGCGAGACCGCCCCTTCAGTTTCCGGCATATGAAAATAAAATACATTCTAATTCTGCCGGTAATCTTTTTATTAAGTTCGTGCGCGGCAAACAGGCAGTATTTAATGGCGCCAAAAACGGTTTATTTCTGCGCTGCCGGCGATGTGATGCTGGACCGCGGCGTAAAGGCAAATATGGAAGCTTACGGGTATGATTACCCGTTTGAAAATATAAGGGCGTTTGTCAAAGCGCACGACGTGTCTTTCTGTAACCTTGAAACCCCCATTTCCACGGAGAAAAAAAGAAAAAAGCCATACGCGTTTAGGTGCGAGCCGGAAAAAATGGAAGGGTTTAAAAATTCCGGTTTTAATACGGTGTCACTTGCAAATAATCACATGCTGGACTGCAATTACACAGGCGTTTCGCAGACCATAAAAAATCTTGATGATCTTGGTGTAATGCACGCGGGCGCGGGATATAACAGGGAGCACGCGCTTGAACCGCGCATAATAACCGGCAACGGTGTGACAATAGCGCTGTTTGCGTTTGCGGATTTTTATTATGAGACTGATAAAGATATGAACAGCTGTAACACGCCGCAGCCGTGCCACCCTTCAGAAAAAGAGATGCGTAAAGCCGTGTCTGCGGCAAAAGGGCTGGCTGATTATATTTTTGTGTCTTTTCACTGGGGGGAAGAATATAAAAATTATCCCGGTAAAAAACAGAAAAAACTTGCGCGTATGCTTGTGGATTCCGGCGCTGACCTTATCATAGGACACCACCCTCACGTACTGCAGGGGATAGAAAAATATAAAAATGCGATAATACTTTACAGCCTGGGTAATTTTGTATTTGACCAGTTTAAGGACATACAGACAGACACCATGATATTCAGCTGCAGGTTATCCGACGGAGCCGTAAAAGACGCGTATATTACGCCGGCAAAGATTGAAAAAAGCAGGCCGCATTTTGCCAAGGGCGAAGAAGCCGCTGTTATAAAGGAAAGGATTAAGGAGTATTCAAAGGGGATGAATGTGAAATTCACGGAACACGGAAACAGGATGTTTATTGAATAACGGTTTGTTGTTTAAATTCTAATTGATATTTAGCGGGATAATAATATAATGTATGAAAATTTTGCGGAGGCATATATGATAGGAAAACAGGATGTGGAAGGTTTTTTTGGAAATAAGAAAATCGCGGTGATAGGCGCTTCAAGAAACAATAAAAAATACGGCAATATGCTTTATATGGAGCTTATAAAAAAAGGGTATGAAGTGTTTCCGGTTAATCCCAACGCGTCTGAAATAAACGGCGAGCCGGCGTTTAAAAGCGTGGCAGATATACCCGGCGGCGTAAACGCGGCGATTGCCGTGGTGCCGCCCGCGGAACAGGACAAAGTGGCAAATGAATGCGCAAAAGCCGGCGTGAAAGAACTTTGGATTCACGAACACGTTATGAAAGGCATATCAAACACAAAGGCAATAGCGGCATGCGAGACCAACGGGATAAAGTGTATTACAGGGTTCTGCCCAATGATGTTTATGCCAAACGCGGGTTTTCCGCACAATATACATAAAGGTATAATGGGTTTATTTGGCGCGCTGCCAAAATAAAAACGGGAGGGTTTAAATGACAACAAAAAAACAAAATAAAGGCATTGATGAAAAGTACTGTTCCAGCTGCGGGGAAATAATTAAAGCCGCCGCGGAAATATGCCCGCATTGCGGCGTAAGGCAGCCTGCAGTTTCGGGTTCAGTACCTGATATTTCAGAAAAATGGCTTGTGTCCCTTCTTCTGTGTATTTTTTTGGGGTTTCTTGGCGCTCACAGGTTCTATGTGGGCAAAGTGGGAACAGGAATACTGATGCTGTTAACAGGCGGCGGATGCGGAATATGGGTTATCATTGACCTTATCCTGATACTTACGCAGAAGTTTACCGATAAAAGCGGCAATGTAATTACAAGCAAGTAAACAGCTGTGAAAGTACCTTTAAAAATAGTTATTACAGCAGCACTGCTTTGCGGTTTATATTTTTTTCCGTATGATATTATATTTAACGGAAAAAGCTTCTGCCTGTATAAAAACCTTTTTGGATTTGAATGCCCGGGCTGCGGCATAACACGCGCAGCTTGGCTTTTAATCCACCTTAAATTTTCCGGTGCTTTTGCCATGAACAAACTTATCATCATAGTATTTCCCCTGGCTGCATTTTTATATGGAAGATGGATTATAGGGACCAAACGCGCGTAGAGTAAAAGAAAAATTAATATAAAAGTTATTGATTGTGATTTTATGCCAGTGTTTGTAGACGAGCAGATGAAAGAGGCGGGCTTTTGATGCGCCTATGGGTTTTAATCGCCGCTGTATTTCTTTGTTAATTATTGTTTGTTTTAAAACAAATTACTATAACAATTTCGCTGTTTTAATTATTTGATTTACCTTCTTTTCAAAGATTATAATGTTCTAGTATTTTTTCTTTGAAATATTCTTCTGCTTCGGTTTTGTTGAGATATATTCCAAAAAATCTTATAGAACTTAAAAATGAAATGATTGTATATTCTGCCGCTTTCATCATTATGCCATCAACTAATTTGAGTTTATAATGTGTTACACTATTTTTTTTTAATTCGGGATTGAATTCATACATTTTTAAAAAACCAGCAGGGGTAGCATGTAAAACTTGCGAGGATGCTCTATATAATTGACAATATAGTAATTCGTAAAAATGTTTATTTTGTTCGGGTATATAATTTAAATAATTTTCATCGATAAGTTTAGTTCTACTTAATAAGTCGGTATTCGTCCACGATTGTGGATTATTTTTATAATTTCTTTTTTGTTTAATTTGCTTAACTTTTTCGCTGATTTCTGAAACTCTACTTTCTTCTATTTTGATATATTTATCTAATTTCATTTCCTTTATGTGTGTGTTTCCCTTATTAATTTGAAAAAAATCGTACTCACAAAATTTTTCTAAATCATCAGGTATAATCGGTTTCGCAAGCAACCCCATATTTATAGTTGTTTCAAATATTTGTCTACTCAATGCAAAAATATCCGATACTTTGTAAGTTGATATTAGATATTGGATAGTTTCAAACGATTTCAAATTCAATTCGTGTAATGAATATAGAATATTATTACGTATTTGGTTTTCTTCCGAATCAGAAGGAATAGTTATTGGATAAAACAGTCTCTTTTGAAAAGAAATAATAGAAGAAATTTCTTTTATATCTTCTTGTAAAATTTGCTCTTCTTTAGCATCCATTAGTTCTTCCTTAAGTTTAGGGTATCTTTTTTTGTTATTCCTGTTTATTAAGTAAATACTCTACAATATTAACCTTCGATAAGAGTATAAGTTCTCCTGTCAGCGCTATGTTCAGCGCTGTCATTAGAACAAGTGTTATTGAACAATACTTTTCGTGTTCGAACGGATTTCCGTATTTATTACTTTTTATATTGTGATGACTTAGAAACCCTCTGATTCTTACGACAAATTCAATAATTTCGTTTTCCCAATCGACAATTCCAAACTCAACCCCTAACCCCATACAACTACTTTTATGTTTATTATCAATTTGTGAAATTGAAACTCTGAACCCCTGTAAAAGATTTCCAGATTTTTTAAATTCACTTATCATTTTTTTTGACTTCGAATGACCGTTGGCATAAATGCTTTCCATTGCTAAAAATAAATATTTGAAAGAATCGATATATCTGAATTTCTTGAAATAATTTTCTCCTTCTCTATAGAAAGATAGCGGCACTTTTAATTTATTAAGTGCGGCATTCTCTTTCAGCATTTGCAGGAGTAATTGCATATTAATTTTTTCATGTCTAATGGGATATTTGCCATTTATCGAATGCGAAAACACCATGTTACTTTTTCTCTCGATTTCATTTTCGGGAGTCCAGAATTCTTTCCTGTTTTCCCAAGTTATTTTTTCCAATTCATAATGAAGCCCTAAAAAATTTTCTAAATGTATCATTATATCAATAAACTTCTTATAATAGACTTCGTCTCTATTTACAATTAATTCGTTCATATTATTAGTTGCTTTTTTGATATATGTATAGTTATTATCAGTCATTGGGATTGAAACGCTTGTTGACACTTCATTTAAAAAACCATTTTTTGGAATTAAGGAAATAGTTATTCCATTAACGATAAATATTTCTTCTCTGTGCAATGGAATTGTGCATTTAGTCTCGCAAATTATACCGTATTTCATTTTTCCTCAAAAAAATTATTTATAACCTTTTCTCAACTGGGACACGTATCTTATTTGATTATACTCTGCTATATCAAGCAGTCAATGATTATCCATTAGAGATAGGATGTCTCTTATTTTTCGTGCCGGGGATTATCACCTAGGGCTGCCGTAAACAAATAGAAAATTTAGTTGATCAGATATCGGAGTTACGGAATATTGTTAATAGAGAGAAAGATATAGATTTTTTACAAAAAAAATTAGTACAATTCTAGAAAGTTATATAAATAATTGAGAAACTCGGGATCTAAAAATACCAAAACTACTACGTATTCTAATATTTAATAAAATAATAATTGTAAAACGATATATTTAAAGTATACTGAAATATATAAAAATGGTTAATATTAAAAATGGGAGTAAGGACGGGAGGCGAACATGCTAAACAACTTATCATCGTATCTTCTAATTAAAACATTTTATGAGCGGGAAAAAAGTCTAATTGATAGCTTTCTCCCATTTGTCGTTTATGTAATAGATAACAAAAAGGATAATACAATGCTATTTGATGAAATGACAGATAAGCTAAAAGAGTCATTCTGTCTCGATGTTCCTATAAATTCTTTACATACTCTTCTGAACAGATTAAAAAAATTAAATTTGATCGGGTGCAGTAAATTTAAAGAATATTTCTTGACAGAAAGCGGGAAAGAATACGCTAAGAAATTTTCTACAGCAGATGAAGAAATCAGGAAAATAAATCAATTATTTGATTATTTAATGATTGAATTTAAAAAGTTTGGCCTTGAAAGAAGTAAGAACGAAATAGAAAAAATACTTGTAAGAATATTAAGTAAACAAGTGGAAGTGATGAAAAAATATTTTATTAAAATGAATAAAACGCAGCATCAAACATCAATACAAGAACGAAATGAAAAAATTGATGTTAAGGAAACTGAAGTGCTGATAAACATACTTGAGCGAATCTATGTAAATGAACCTGAACAATATGAGGTATTGTCCAGTCTGATTAGAGGCAGTATTTTATCCGTTTCGTTGAACGCAGCAGAGATGAATGAACTGGGAAGAAAGTTTGAAAAAATAACCGTATATTTAGACAGCAATATTATGTTTAGCATATTAAATTTGCATCATGATTCTTATACAAAACCTGCACTTGAGTTATTTAAAATGATAAAGGACATAAAAGATGTTGAAATAAAAGTATTTGATTTTACGATAACGGAATGTGTTAACGTCCTTCATGGATATGACTACAAAGAATTTAACTACATTACTGGGATTGATATTTATTCTATTTATTCTGCATTAAAAAACAAGGGTTGGTCATCAATGAGAGTTAGAGAATTTGTAATCCATATAGATGATGAGATAAGAAAATTAGGAATAACAATAGAAAATACAGGAATAACGGACATTGAAAAATTTCAAGATTATAATAAAAACGACTATGCGGAATTAAAGAAAAGGAAAGAAAAAAGAAATCTAAATAAATCGCTGGATGAGGATGAAATAAAAGATGTAACACCGAATTCGGTTAAACACGATTTAGCAGTAATTGAATTAATTAAGAAAAAAAGAAAAGGAAATGTACGTAATTTTGAACAAGCAAAATATATATTTTTGACATCGGATTTTACTTTGTTTAAATTCGATAACGACATTCATAAGCACTTTGTAAATTTAACGATAGCAGAAGTGATGTTTGATAAGGTTTTTACAAATCTTTTATGGTTAAAAATACCAAAGACAATCGACCTAGAAGCAATTTTATCTATATTTAAAAACTCATTATTAATTGACGAGGGTGTATGGGAATACTTTGTTGAATTATTAGTACAGGAAAAAAATTCGGGAACAATTACAGAAGAACATATGACCGAACTTATTTATGATCAAGAAACAAGAAATTTATTGATAAATGCCTCTATAACTAAAAATGTTGATGAGATTAACAGCAAAAACCTTTCTGTAATGGTTGAAAATTTGAAAAAAAAGCAGGAGACAAATGAAGCTCAACAAAAAAAAGAATTGAATGAAGTTAAACAAATGTTTGAGCGTAAGTATTCAGAACAAGAACAGAGTTTTCACAACAGAGAACAAGAACAGGAAAGAAGATTTGATAAAAAAGTCAATGACTTAAAGAGTGAATTCAAAAACGATATTGATAACATGGTAAAAAAGAATTCAAAAAAAGATATTATAATTGTTTCCCTCATTTTAATTTCTGTAATTATTGGATTTATTTTAGATGTTATTGTTGGAACGAAAATTGGAACCGGAAATACAAATGTAGAAAGATTATTGAGCCTAAATTGGATAAATGCTTGTATTATAGGATTCCCTGTAATTATTGCTATTGGAATCAGTTTTCTTATTAGCAGGAAGACAACAAAAGAACTAATTGATTTAGCCTCCAAATAATTCTTAGTTTTTATAAAGTATTAATCCAATATTCGATTTTTACTCGCTGTTTTATATTGTGTTTTTACGGTGAACGCTTCAACGAAATATCGCCATTAACCCATGATTATCGATATTTTTACAAAATAATAATTATAGTTATTCCAGTGATTTGAAAGTCACGCTTTAACACAGTAGAAAAGCAGAGGATACTATAAAAAAACCTAATTAATCATTATCAAATTATGAGGAAAAGCATATCTTATAGTAGAAGATTGCAGGGGATTAGTTGATATTTAATTAAAGCAAAGTTACGGCAATATGATTCGGGGCGTAATTTTTGTCTCTAAAAAAAGCACTTTTTCATAATAAAATACATCCGCAATGATCATACTCTTGACCGGGGTTATTTTATGCAGTATAATATAGTAGATTATAGTAGAAAACCTTGTTAATACGATTCATCCGCATAACGGAGACGGAAGATAACAGACTAAAATGTGCGCCAAGAAAGCCCAACAGACTTTCCTGAAACGCCCGAAGGATTTCAAGTGACACTTTTGCGGTTAAGAGCAATTATTATAGTTCAATGCGCGTTTGCTTATATTATCGGTTTTTTTACTGTCATGAACGCGATACTTCCGGATATAAGCAAAATAAAAACAAGAGTAACCATAAAGGCATACAACGGGAAAACCTATATCAAACGTTCTGTTTCTCCGTATTCAAAAGATTTTGTCCGCTCCGCTGAACTTCCCAAATACGTCACAGGCGCGATAATTGCCGCGGAAGACGGAAGTTTTTTCAGGCATAAAGGGGTTAATATAGATGAAACTTTAAGGGCCGCAAGATATGACATACTTCATCTTAAATTGAAGTACGGCGGCAGCACAATAACCCAGCAGCTTGTTAAAAACGCGTATTTGACCAAAGAAAAAACAGTTAAAAGAAAGATAATAGAGGCAATAACCGCCCTTCGCGTTGAAAATAAACTTACAAAAAGGCAGATACTTGATTACTATATAAATATCGCGGAATTTGGAAAGGGAATTTACGGTATTAAACAGGCTTCAAAAGTATACTTTAACAAATCTCCGCATGAACTTACGCCCAAAGAAGCGGCCATGCTTGCCGTTGTTATCCCCCGGCCGAAGGCAAGGGGAAAAGAACTTTTAACAAAGCAGAAAGAAGAATTCCAGAAAAGGCGCGTTGCAAGGATAATTGCAAGGATGAAATTAAGGGGATACATAAAAGAGAGCGGGGCATAAACTCTAAGGAAGCTTAGATTAGAGGCTTGGATGCTTGAAGAAACAACTATAAAGACAACTGCCGCGCCTTAAAAGGCGCGCCTACCGAAACAAAATCAAAAATTTCGAACAGCAAATTAGTAGTATTTAATGCAGACAAACTTGAATCCATCAGGCGGGATAGATGCGGGTATTCAGCCCGTGCTGTGTTGGTCTGGTTTTTATACTTGTCTTTGCCAAGCCTCTAAGCATCCAACCGTCCAAGCCTCTGCTCTTAATATCCCATCTTTCCCAACTGTTCCACCCATTGTTTTGCGGCCTGGTAATTGGGGTCGTACTTTAAAACTTCAGCAAGTTCCTTCTTCGCGTTTTTATAATCTTTCATCCTGTAATAACACGCACCCAGGTTGTACCGTGCTTCTATAAGCGACGGGGTCACGTCCAAAGCACGTTTGTACATGTCTTTTGCTTTTTCAAAATCTCCGCTGTTAAAATATAAATTTGCCATGTTATTCATGGCTGCCGTAAATTTTGGGTTAAGCGCCAGTGTCTTTTCATATTCTTCAAGCGCCTGTTCGTTCATTCCTTTTGCCATATAGACATTTGCCACGTTGTAATGTGACTCTATAAAATGGGGGAACATGGCAAGGCCGCGGTTGTAATATTTTATTGCGGTGTCAGTGTCCGTAAGCGCGTTATACGCGTTGCCCGCGTATAAAACAAGTTCTATGCTGTCCGTGCCGCGGGCATTAGAAGCCAGTGATTTTTCAAAAGTGTCGCGCGCCTGTGTGTAGTTTCCGGCGGCAAACTGTGCCTGACCCTGTTTAACAAGCACGTTGGCATAAAATACCCTGACCTGAATGACAGAAAAAATAAAAGCGCAAATTCCAAGGATAACCGCTAAAGGCACAGCGGGAATCTTTTTTATCTGCAGGGCGGAGCGTTTTTCGTAAAGCGAAAAGACGCCAAACAGCGCCCATAAAAGAATAAGCGTGGGCGTAACCCTCCACGGGAAATTAAAAAGCCCGTTTATTAAAAACGCGGTAAAAGAAGCTGTTATTCCTATAAGAAGGTTTTTATAAAAAAGATTTTCTTCCTTTAATGCAAGTTTAATTGAAATGAAAAAAGCGGAAAAGAAAAGCAGCAAATAAATTCCAAAACCCGTAAAGCCGTTTTCCGCAAGGGTCTGAAGAAAATCATTATGGGTGTAAAGCTCCACATGCGGTTCCACTTTGGCCGCCATCTTTGGCGCCGCTTTAAGCCAGCGGTCATAAACCCTGCGCTGATAATATGCGGTGTTCAGACTAAAGCCGCCTATGCCCGCGCCGAACACAGGTTTAGCTGCCGCCATCTGAAGGGCGGATTCCCAGTAAAAAAGCCTTACAGCCGCGGAATCGCCGGTTAAATCAAAGCTCTGTTTTAACCTGTCGGTTATTGGGTTGCGGTTAATTGGGTTAGGCACTGTAAACAGTATTATAAGCAGTACAAGAAACGCGCCCATGGACATAAAGAATTTTTTATGGCGCGCAAAATACGTTTTGCCGTAAAATATTCCAAACATTATAAACAGATAAGCCAGAGAGCCAAGAAAACCAAGCCATGCGCCGCGTCCCTGCGATACAATAATCAGAAAGAACATCATTAAAATACATAAGCCGCTGAAAAATTTGGCAAGTTTGTTTATGGGTGAAAGCAAAACCGCGATTAAAACCGGGATCAGTATTGAAAACTGCGCTGCCATGTAGTCCGGATTTCCAAGCGTGGAATAAACGCGGCCTTCGCCGAAAGAAACCCACTTTATGAAATCCATGTGAAAATACTGCATTACCCCGTAAGTTGATACGATAAAATGTGAAGCTATTATAATGTAAAGCAGGCGGGGAATGTCCCGCTTAAAAAAAGTATTAATAATAAGGAAATAGGACAATATAATAAGAAGGCACAGTTTTAAAAACTGCCAGTGAAGCAATACGGCATTCGGGTTAAAAATTGTGCCGCTTATAAACGAAGCGGTAAAGGCGGCGGCTAAAAGGGCTGCGGGAAAAGAAAACGGCGTTACAAACAGTACGCTTTCTTTTTTAAGCGCCATCTTTATAAAAAGCAGGGCTGCTGCCAGGGCTGTAAAAGAGAAGAAAGCGGCTGACTTGGGCATTTCAAAGCTTTCATGGGCGTTAAGGTAAAACGCAAGCGGCACAATAAAAGCCGCGGAGAAAATCAGCAGCCTAAGTGAAAGTTCTGTAAGGTGAATAAGTTTTTTATCTGTCATGACGGTAATTTTACAGCAATATTATTTTTTTGTCATCAGCAAAGACAAAACAGTTTACGGGCGTAATATGCAACCCTTTTTATGTTTTATCACGTCATATATATATAAGCCCCGCGGGCAATTAACTTCCTCCCTCATCCCCAATTGCTCCGGGGCTTATAAATTAAATAATCCGGGAACTATGGCATACCTTATCACGTCCAACTTATGGCTCCGGATTAAGATTATTATCCCTCCCCCCTCTGTAACTCCGTAATCTTATCCGGGGCCTCTAAAACTCCCGGACGTAATAAAAAAGACTTTATAAATTACATATTTTGGCTTAGTATTACCATATATAGAATACAGGCAAAGCGGGGTAAACGATGGAACAGGCACCGGGAATTTGGACAGAAAAATATGATGTTAATGTATATGACGCTGACATAAACGGCAGGCTGAAAATTACTGCGCTGTGCAATTACCTTCAGAATACGGCGTGGCGCCATTACAGCGAAATTGAAAAAGTAAAAGGCGCAATGCTTAAAAGCGGCCATATATGGGCAATGATGCGCCTTGAAGTGGAAATTTATAAAACAGCGGCCTGGGGAAATAAATTAACTGTTGAGACGTGGTCAAAAAACGTGGGAAAAGTTTCCGCGTTTCGTGATTACGATGTTACTGATGAAAATGGCATAAGGATAGCTGCTGCCACCACCACTTGGGTGGTAATAGACCCTGTGACAAAAAAGATTCAGCCTTTAAAGAGCGTGGCTGAAAAATGGCCGGAGCAGAAAGATAAAAGCGCCATAGGCAGGGAAGCGGGCAAAGTGGAAGCGGTTTTAAACCCTGTGGCGTCAGCGGAATATAAAGTTAAGTTTGGGGAATTTGACGTAAACAGGCATGTTAATAATGTGTCGTATATTGATTGGATGAACGAAACGCTGACAAAGGAATACCTTGAAACGCACGAGGTAAAAAGCCTGCTGATAAATTTTATGGAAGAGGCGGAATATGGCGGCAGGGTTACGGCAGTGCTTGAAAAGAAAGATGAAAACACCTTTGCCTGCGCGGTTATAAAAAAAGAAAGCGGTAAAGAAGCGGCAAGGGGAAGGTTTGTATTTAAATAATAGAGGGATAAGCTATAGCGAAAAGATAAGCAAAAAGTTTATAAGCAATTAAGCTATAGCGGAGAACGTAAGCAAAAAGCTAATAAGCAATTAGGCATAAGCTAAAAAAAGGAAATATGGTTTATGTTTACGCTATAGCTTAATTGCTTAATCCGCTATGTTTTATGTTTCGCTATAGCTTATAGCTTAAATCGCTACGGTGCTATGTTTTCGCTATAGCTTAATCCGCTATGTTTTATGTTTCGCTATAGCTTAATTGCCTATAACTTAATCCGCTATATTTACATATGGAACATATTTTAAAATTTGGTGTCATTAAAGGTGAAACTTGGAAGAAAAACAGCTTGTAAAGCTTGCCAAAGACGGCGACAGAAGGGCTTTTGAAGCGCTTGCGGCTTCATGCGCGAAAGAAATATATAACCTTGCGCTGCGGTTATGCGGTGACCGCCACAAAGCGCAGGACATAGCGCAGGACGCGTTTGTTAACGCATATAAAAGCATAGGCAGCTTCCGTGAAGACAGCCCGTTTTCCGCGTGGGTAAGGCGAATAGCCGTGAACGCGTGGAAAAATACGGTAAGATACGAAATTCGCAGGTTTTTTACAAAACACGATTCGCTTGATGACAATTATGAAAGTGATGATGGTGAAATGAAAAAACAGTATGCGTCTTCAGACCCGCCCGCTGATAAAGTTCTGGAAGACAGGCAGAAGAATGATGAAATATACGCGGTGTTGGCGCTTTTAAATCCGGACGCGCGGGAAATGATAGTGTTAAGGGATATGGAAGAAAAAAGCTACGATGAAATTGCCGCGATGACCGGGCTTAATACAGGGACCGTGAAATCAAGAATAGCAAGGGCAAGGGAAGCGTTTAAACAAAAATTCATAAAGATGCAGGGTGGATAAAATGGAGCATAAAAAAGCTTACGGCTTAATATCAGATTATATTGACGGAACGTTAAAGGGAGAGCAGCTGAAAGATTTTCTTGCGCATTTAAAAACATGCAAAGAGTGCAGGCACCAGCTGGATGCGCTGAAGAACGCGGTTCAGTATGCCAAAAGCGGCCGCGCTGAAGACCTTCCTGTTAATTTTCTGGCAACCTTAAGCAAAAGGCTTGATGAAGCTGACAGTAAAAAAGCAAAAAATAAATTCAGCTGGCCTGTTTTTATGAAAGTTTCAGGTACTGTTGCGGCAATGCTTATTGTCGGCGTTTTAGTAAGGCAGATATACGATACAAAAACCATAAAAGCGGATAAAGAGTGGCTGGAAGCGGAAAGTGTTCAAAAGCCTGTCGTTGCAGAGAGGGCAAAAGACACAGAGGAATTAAAAAGTGTAAAACAGGGAATAAATATGGCTGACCTTGCGCCGTTAAAATCAGAAGCGCCTGCCGCAATTACATACGCTAAAAAGAAAAGCGCCGCGCCGTCAAGGGCAAATATGACTAAAGCAGAGGCCGCGCCTGCCGCAGGAATGGCGTCAAAAAGCGCTGCCGCGCCCGCGTATGATACGGCGGATGAAATTGCTCCGGCATCCGCAGCTTCTGTACAGCTGCAGGAACAGGAGATAAACCCGTTCAGCAAAGAAGTTTTTTCAGGCACAAATTCAGGTATGGCAGCGGGAATGAAAGTGGTTTTTAAAAATAAAATGATATGGAATCTGGCGCCCGGGATAATTGCGGACAACCCGTGGCTGGGCAAAGTGGATTTTTCAAGGCAGATGGTGGTGCTGGTAAATTCCGGCGAAAAACCCACGGCAGGATACTCCGCGAAAATTAAAAGCATATCCATACAGGAAACAAAGATTGTGATTCTGTACTCTGAAACCGCGCCGGAAAAAGGCGCAATTACCGCGCAGATGATAACATCCCCTTACAGCATCGCCGTAATCCCCATCTCCTCCAAACCTGTGGAGTTTATAAGGGAATAATTGTCGCACGCTATGAAACTTATTGTTTATAGCGTATTGACTTAATATATAAAAAGCATAAAATTAGTATAAGTTTCAAAATAGAAGGGAATTATTATGCACTTTAGGTTTAAATGTTAATGGGAGGTAATAATATCAAAAAAATATTATTTATATCGTTTGTGCTATATTTGGCATTAATAGGTTGTGTAAAGATGAATTCACCGGCAGCAGGGGAAGATCAAATAATAAATCCGACACTTACACCAAGAATAGTTATGCCTTTGTATATTATAGGAGGAAGCGATAAACAGTTTAATTATCCTCGCGGAGTAGCAGCGGATTCTACGGGTAATATATATGTTACGGATTCAGGTAATTGTAGGATACAAAAATTCACATCAGCAGGAGTGTTTTTAACAAAATGGGGAAGTGAAGGAAACGCAGATGGGCAGTTTAGTAGCCCTGACGGAGTTGCAATAGATTCTGCAGATAATGTATATATTGCGGATAGGCTTAATCATAGAATACAAAAATTCACATCAGCAGGAGTATTTATAACAAAATGGGGAAGTTCCGGAAACGCAGACGGGCAGTTTAATTATCCCTGGGGAGTAGCGGCAGATTCTGCGGGTAATATATATGTGACGGATTCAGATAATTATAGAATACAAAAATTCACATCAGAAGGAGTGTTTATAACAAAATGGGGAAGCCGTGGAACTGGAGATGGACAGTTTTGGGGTCCTACCGGAGTAGCAGCAGATTCTGCGGGTAATGTATATGTGGCGGATGAAGATAATAGCAGGATACAAAAATTCACATCAGCAGGAGTATTTTTAACAAAATGGGGTGGTTTTGGATATGGAGAAGGCCAGTTTTATAATCCTTACGGGGTGGCAGTAGATTCTTCAGATAATGTATATGTGGTGGATCAGTATAATGAAAGGATAAAAAAGTTTACATCGGCAGGAGTGCTTATAACAATATGGGGTGGTTGTGGAGGCGGAGACGGGGAGTTTCATAATCCTTTTGGAATAGCAGTGGATTTAACAGGTAATATTTACGTAGCGGACACCTACAATAGCAGAATTCAAAAGTTTGCTCCACAATAGGATTTATATAATTACAAAACGAAGTGTGATTGAATGCTAAATAGAGGTGATAATATGAAAAAAATAATAGTTATTTCAGTTATGTTATGTGTGGTGTTAATCAGCTGTAAAAAAGCAAGCTTACCGGCAGCGGCGGATAATCCTGAGATTAATCCGATAGTGACGTTTGCGGCAAAGTGGGGGAACTATGGAACCGGAGATGGTCAGTTTAGTTATCCCAGCGGAATTGCAGCATCTGCTGCAGGTGATGTTTATGTGGTGGATCAAGATAATAACAGAATACAAAAGTTTACATCAGAAGGAGTGTTTGTAACAAAATGGGGAAATCAAGGGACTGAAGATGGGCAGTTAAGTTATCCTTGTGGAATTGCGGTAGATTCCACAGGTAATATTTATGTTACAGAATATGGCAATGCCAGAATACAAAAATTTACATCGGCAGGGGTGTTTATAACAAAATGGGGAAGTTTTGGAACTGAAGACGGGAAGTTTTGGAATCCCAGCGATGTGGCAATAGATTCCACAGGTAATGTTTATGTGTCGGATAGCGGTAATCGCAGAATACAAAAGTTTTCATCAGAAGGTGTGTTCATAACAAAATGGGGGAGTCAGGGAACTGAAGATGGGCAGTTTGGTTATCCTTATGGAATTGCAATAGATTCCGCAGATAATATTTATGTGGCGGATGAAAATAATGACAGAATACATAAGTTTACATCAACAGGTGTATTTGTGGCAAAATGGGGGAGTGAAGGAACGGCAGATGGGCAGTTTAATGATCCTTGCGGAGTGGAAGTAGATTCTGCCAGTAATATTTATGTGGTGGATAGTACTAATAGCAGGATACAAAAACTCACATCAACAGGTGTGTTTATAACAAAATGGGGGAGTGAAGGAACCGCTGACGGGCAGTTTGATGGTCCTGACGGAATAGCAGTGGATACCACGGGTAATATTTATGTGACGGACATGTATAATGACAGAATACAAAAGTTTGTTGAACAATAGAATTTTTATAATTATAAAACTACGCAAGGCTGAATATTAAGTGGAGGTAACAATATGAAAAAAATAATAGTTCTTTCAGTTATGTTATGCATGGCGTTAATTGGGTGTAACAGGCATATCTCGCCGGTACCCGTGGAAGACCCGGTTATTTTTTCGACAGATACACAAATATCAGAGGCACAAATAACACAAACAGCAATAGCTCTGGGAACTGCCGGTATTAGTGCGCAGCAGACAGCTACGGCAATAGCTCAACAGACAGCAACTGCACAAGCGACTCAAACTGCGACAATGTCAGTGGTGTTTGTAACAAAATGGGGCGGTTATGGGACAGAAGACGGGCAGTTTTATTATCCTTCCAGAGTGGCGGTAGATTCCACAGGTAATGTTTATGTTACAGATAGTGGCAATAACAGGATAAAAAAATATACATCAGCAGGTGTGTTTATGACAAAATGGGGAAGTTATGGGACTTCGGATGGGTATTTTTATAATCCTTATGACGTAGCGGTAGATTCCACAGGTAATGTTTATGTGTCGGATGCGGCTAATGACAGGATACAAAAATTTACATCGGCAGGGGTGTTTATAACAACATGGGGAAGCGAAGGAACGGCAGATGGGAAGTTTGATGGTCCTCGCGGAATAGCAGTAGATTCTGCAGGAAATGTTTATGTGACGGATAGTAATAATCATAGGATACAAAAATTTACATCAGCAGGTATGTTTATAAAAAAATGGGGAAGTGAAGGAAATTCAGACGGACAATTTTATTCTCCTTACGGAGTGGCAGTAGATTCTACAGGTAATATTTATGTGTCGGATTTTGATAATAACAGAATACAAAAATTCACATCAGAAGGTGTGTTCGTGGCAAAATGGGGAAGTTTTGGAACCGGAGACGGGCAGTTTGATGAACCTCACGGAGTTGCAGTAGATTCTGCGGGAAATGTTTATGTGGCAGATAAGGATAATTGTAGGATACAAAAATTTACATCAGAAGGAGTGTTTGTAATAAAATGGGGAAGTTATGGAAATGGAAACGGGCAATTTAATGATCCTTGCGGGGTAGCAATAGATTCAGCGGGAAATGTTTATGTGGTGGATGGTGGAAATAACAGGATACAAAAGTTTGCTCAACAATAAGGTATTGATTTTTAATAGCAGGAGACAAAAATAGTAATGTTCTACTCCTAAACCGCGCCGGCAAAAGGCGCGATTACCGCGCAGGTAATAACATCCCCTTACAGCATCGCCGTAATCCCCATCTCCTCCAAACCTGTGGAGTTTATAAGGGAGTAATTGTCGCACACTGTGAAACCTATTGTTTATAGCTTATTGACTAAATATATAAAAGGTATAAAATTAAGATAAGTTTTAAAATAGAAGGGAATTATTATACAGTTTAGGTTTAAATGTTAATGGGAGGTAATAATATCAAAAAAATAATAGTTATTTCAGTTATGTTATGTGTGGCGTTAATAAGCTGTAAAGAAACAAGCTCACCGGTAGCGCCGGATAAATTGGCAGTGACGTTTGTGACAAAATGGGGGAGTTATGGAACCGGAGACGGGCAGTTTTATTATCCTGCCGGAGTGGCAGTGGATTCTGCTGGAAATGTATATGTGTCGGATTATGAAAATTACAATATACAAAAATTCACATCAGCAGGAGTGTTTGTAAAAAAATGGGGAAGTGAAGGAACTGCGGACGGACAGTTTGATGCCTCTATGGGACTGGCAGTAGATTCTGTGGATAATGTTTATGTGGTGGACAGTTGGAATAACAGGATACAAAAATTTACATCATCAGGTGTGTTTATAACAAAATGGGGAAGTGGCGGAACCGGAGATGGGGAGTTTAATAATCCTATGAGAGTGGCAGTAGATTCTGCAGGAAATGTTTATGTGTCGGAGTATGGTAATCACAGGATACAAAAATTCACATCAGAAGGAACATTTATAACAAAATGGGGAAGTTTAGGAACCGGAGATGGGGAGTTCAAAGCTCCTATGGGAATTGCAGTAGATTCTGCAGGTAATGTTTATGTGGTGGATAATGATAATTACAGAATTCAAAAATTCACATCAGAAGGAGTATTTGTAACAAAATGGGGAAGTTATGGAACCGGAAATATACAGTTTCATGAACCTAACGAAGTGGCAGTAGATTCTTACGGTAATGTTTATGTTACGGATGTTGGTAATAACAGGATAAAAAAGTTCACATCAGAAGGTGTGTTTGTAACAAATTGGGGGGGTTATGGAAGCGGAGATGGACAGTTTAATGGTCCTGTCGGAGTGGCAGTAGGTTCCGCGGGTAATATATATGTGGCGGATTCTAGTAATTACAGAATACAAAAGTTTGTTCAACAATAATATATAAAGTTTTGTAAGTACTCAAAAGTCCAGGGCCGTAAAGTCTCGGGCTTTTTTTATTTTTTATGGAACTTTTTTACTCCTTTGGTTTCCTGATAGGTGAAGGCGGTTAAGCTTTCAAAAACCTAAAGGAGGAAGGGACATGAAGAAACAAAAAAATCTGTTTTTAGCCTTACTTTTCATCGTTTTATCGGCAGTACAGGTACTTGCATGCAGGATTGCGGTGTTTCCGCACGAAGGGCGCGTTTTGCCCATAGAGACCAGAAAGCACGACGTCAACATCAGCATCAAAAATCAGGTGGCTGATATCACTGTAAATGCCCTGTTTTACAATCCCAACAGTACGGTTCTGGAAGGCGACTATTGGTTTCCGCTTTATGAAGACGCTGCAGTGACATCTTTCACGATGATAGTAAACGGCAAGGAGATGAAGGCGGAAATTCTGGAAGCTGACAAGGCAAGGGCAATTTATGAAGAAATAGTAAGAAGAATGAAAGACCCGGCGCTGTTAGAATTTGCCGGCACAAGGATGCTGCGGCAGAGGGTGTACCCTATTCCCGCGCGCGGAGAAGTTTCGCTTGTACTTAAATACACCCAGCAGTTAAAAACAGTCAACGGAAAGGTAAAGCTGGTTTATCCTTTATCCTCCGCTAAGTCAGACACGGGGTATGTGGGTGAAGTTAATATTAAAGTAAACGTGGAAGATTCAAATGGCATTAAAAATGTTTACTCATCCGGACACAGCATCAATACTGAAATCAGAGAAAATAATTTTGTAAGGGCGTCTTTTAACGCGCGCAATTACAATCCCGACAAGCCTTTTGTTTTTTATTACAGCCCTGTAATAGGCGAAGTGGCGGCCTCTATTATTACGCACGTCAATCACAACGAAGACGGATATTTTACGCTGCTGCTTTCCCCGTCAATTGATGACAGCAGGGAAAAATACATGCCAAAGGATTTTGTTTTTGTCCTTGATAAATCGGGCAGCATGCAGGGCGATAAAATTGAAAAGGCAAAGGACGCGCTGCAGTTCTGCGTGAACACGTTAAAGGGAGGGGACAGGTTCGGTATCATCGCTTTTTCATCTTCTGTTGACGCGATGTCAGGCAGGCTGAAGAATTTTTCCTATCAGGAAAGCGGAAAAGCAAAAAACTTTATCAGGGCAATTTCGGCTGAAGGCGGGACGGATATAAATTCCGCGATGACAGAAGCGCTGTCAATGTTGAAAAAAGAAAAGGGCAGGCTGCCGGTAATTGTTTTTCTAACGGACGGGCTTCCCACAGTGGGTGAAACGGACATAATGAATATTTTAAAGAATACTTCACACGCTAACAGGGCGGACGCCAGAATATTTGTCTTTGGAGTGGGCGAAGACGTAAACACAGGGCTTCTGGATAAAATGAGCGCGGATAACGGCGGTGACTGTGAATACGTAATTAACCCTTCTGATTCAATTGAAGAAAGCGTCTCCTCACTTGCTTCAAGAATTGCAAGCCCGGCGCTTGCGGGAATTACTTTAAGTTTTGACGGCAGCGCGGGGGTATATGACATGTACCCGAAAAAGATACCTGATATGTTTGCCGGCTCTCAGATTACCGTTACCGGCAGGTTTAAGGGAAATGGAATGACGCAGGTAAAGGTAAGCGGAGAGACTTCCGGCAGCAGAAAAGAATTCAGATTCCCCGTGGATTTTTCCGATGACGGCAGGGATGAGTCTGTTATGAAGCTTTGGGCTTCCAAAAAAGTTACTTATCTTATGGATGAAATAAATTTAAGGGGCAGAAACAAAGAAATTGAAAAGGAGATAATTAAGCTTGGCATAAAGTACGGGATAGTCACGCCGTACACTTCCTTTCTTATCACAGATGAATCATTAAAAGATAGGGCGTTAGGCGGGCGCAGCGCGGATTCCGTAATGCAGGACCTGGCAGAGGCAAAGACGGGAAGTTTTGCGGTGCAGCGTTCTAAGAGTATATCGATGGCAAAAAAAGCAGAAGCTGCAGCCCCGGCGTCCATGATGCCATCGGCTGCGGGCATGGATTCATCTGAAGCCGAAGAGATGAACAGGCAGATAAGCGCGGCTGTTGTAAACGCAGGCGGAAGGGCGTTTGTGCTGGATAATAACGGCAGGTACACGGATACGGAATATAATAAGTCAAAGGATACAGTAAAGAGAATAAAGTATTTAAGTAAAGAGTACTTTAAACTCTCCGGGGTTTCCGCGGAGATAAGCGAAATCCTAAGCCTTGGCAATAAAGTGCTGTTTAAACATGACAATATGTTTTATGAAATAGAAGAATAAAACAAGGTCCCGGCCCTGTGCCTCTTGCTGAAAAAACAGGAGAGGCACAGGGCTTTTTTGTTGTATAATTTAACGGCAGAATAATTGAGGAGATAATTATGGTAAAGCAGATAACAGATAAAGAGAAAATAGCGGAGTTTTTATTAAAGTCGCCATATGTGCACCTTTACAAGTTTATGTATATGGAACCGCACCTGTATCCAAACACCATCTGGCACGCCTCTTATGACGGCGATGAAATTAAGGCCGTCTCCCTTATATATAAAGGAAAAGAGCAAAGCGCGTTTTATCTGCTTGAGGAAAAAAATAAAAATAACGCGTCAGAGATACTTGAAGCGGTTATAGATACTCTTCCGGATAAACTTTATTCCCATATCACTCCCGGCATTGAAGCGCCGCTTGAAAAAAAGTATAAAGTAACGTCAAAAAAAGCCCAGCACACTATGGGTATAAACGGCGATATGCTTGTAAATAACTGCATCAAATACCCGCAGTACACCTATAAAGTGAATGAAAGGGATTTTGAAACGCTTTATGATTTTGTGCAGGAAATTAATCCGGGTTTGTTTTTCAGCAGGGAGATGATGAAAACGGGGAAGTATTATATGATAAGAAAAAATTCCGACATAATTACAACCGCGGGCGTTCATTTTTTAGATAATAAACATAAAATAGCTGCCATAGGAAATGTGGCCACTATGCCGGAATTCCGCGGAAAAGGGTATGCGTCATCCATAGTTGCGTCTTTGGTGCGCGACCTGTGGGATGATTATGAATATATAGGGCTTAATGTTAAAGCGGGCAATGAAGCCGCGTTAAAGGCTTACACCAAAATAGGCTTTGTCTCTGCGACCACTCACAATGAAATAATAATGGAAAGATAATGAATAGAGGCTTGGATGGTCAGATGGTTGGAGGCTTGGAAAACCGGAAAAACAGTTCTATAAGTCCTTACGGTAGTTATATTTTTAGTTTGCTGTTCATGTATGTATGTTTTATTCCTGCCAAGCATCTAAGCATCCAAACTTCCAAGCATCTTTTAGCTGTCCGGTAAGATGATTAACGCGCTTTTAATAAATCCCTGGGTTTATGATTTCAAATGCCACGATTTTTGGATGAAGCCTTACGGGCTTTTAAAAATTAGTTCTGTCTTAAAACAATCCGGCGTCAATGTCTCCCTGATTGACTGCATGGACAGGCAGGCGGACGGTATGCCGGAAGGGTTTAAAAAGAGTGACAAACTTGGCAGGGGCATGTTTTACAGCGAAGAGCTGGATAAACCGGAAATATATAAGGCAGTGCCAAGAAAATACAAGCGTTATGGCATGCCGGTTGAACTGTTTAAGGAAAAACTGCGCAAAGCAGAAAAACCGGATATTATTCTGATTACATCTTCAATGACGTATATGTATGAAGGCGTGTTTAAAGCAATCTCTATAATTAAAGATATTTTTCCTTCAATCCCCATAATACTTGGCGGTACTTATGCCACTTTATGTGCGGCGCACGCGGAAAAGCACTCCGGCGCGTCGCGTGTGTGGATGGGCGGCGCGAATGCTGAATATTTTAATCTGCTGGGGAAAGAACTTAAAATGGATTTAAAGCCCATTACAGACGCTGAATTTGCCGATATTGCCCCGGATTACTCTCTATATAATAATACAAACAGCGTGTCCGTAAGATTATCTGAAGGGTGCCCTTTTGCCTGCTCCTACTGCGCCATTAAAGAGACAAGTACAGGGTTTAAGCAGAGAAGCAAAGAGGTAATAATTAATGAACTTGAAACTTACGCGAAACGCGGAATTAAGAATATTGCGGTTTATGATGACGCGCTTTTGTATAAAAATTACTTCATAAAAGACATTTTAAAAAGCATCATTATGGCGGGTTTTGATTTTAAGTTTTACACCCCCAATGGCCTGCACGCGGCGTATATAGATGAAGAGTGCGCGCAGCTTATGAAAAAAACCGGGTTTATGGATTTAAGGCTGTCGCTGGAAACGTCTGATATATCTATGCAGAAAGCCTCCGGCGGCAAGGTTTCAAACAGGCAGTTTTCAGAAGCAGTGAAGATTCTTAAAGGCGCGGGTTTTGAATCAAAGGACATCGGCGCGTATATTCTGGCGGGGCTGCCGGGGCAGAATACAGAAACAATAAAACGCGATATGGAATTTGTGGCGGCAAATAAAGTTCTTATAAAACCCGCAAACTATTCGCCGATACCGGGAACTTTAGAATTTGAAAAAATAAGCGCTGATAAGCGGGCTTTGATAACCGCAGAGCCTCTTATGCAAAACGAAACCTATTATATGGCAATTAACCCGGAATACGGTTATGAAGAAAATGAAAAGATGAAACTTTTCGCCGCGGCATTAAACCAAAATCTTTAAACGCCCTGTCTGGGGTCTGACCCCAGACAGGGCGTTTAAAATCTGCAAGGGCGCCGGGTTATGAAAATAATTTGAAATTTTATATTTAGTATTGTATAGTGGCTTAAAAATAGAGGGGTTTTAGAGATGGGAAGAAAAAGGCGTATAATGCTTGCGGGTGAGTGTTATCATACCTATGCAAGGGGTAACGAAAAGAAAGAAATTTTCAGAGATAATGATGACCGATATAAGTTTGTTAATTTAGTTGGCAAAGCCAAAAAAAAGTATTCATTCATTTTATATGCTTTTGTACTTATGCCAAATCATTATCATTTACTTTTAGAAACGTCCGCACCCAACCTTCCGGATATCATGAAGTTCATCAATGCTTCCTATTCAACTTATTTTAACTGGAGGCATAAACGGGTTGGCCATCTGTTTCAGGGCAGATATGGATGCCAGCTGGTTGAAAAACATCCATTTTTACCTGAACTTACCAGGTATATTCATCTTAATCCTGTTAAAGCAAAATTGTGTAAAAAAATCTCGGAATATAAATGGAGCAGTTATCATGAGTATTGCGGAAAGAAAGGGTTTGGATTATCAGAAATAGGATGGATGATAAAAAAATACGGCCCTCAGAGAGAAGAAGCATTAGAAAAGTATAAAATGTTTTTATCAGAAAAAGTGGGGACTGAAGCGATAGAAACCGGTCTTTTAGAAAGTTTTGTGATGGGTGGAAATGAGTTTGCTGTCCGGGTTGCCGAGTCCTGCGGGAAAATACAGGAGATTACAAAATTTCGCAGGCCTGCTGTAATGACAGATTATAATAAAGTAATTGCCGAAAGCGCGCGGGTGTTTAATGTATCTATTGAAGAAGTAACGCATAAAAAAGGCAAGCATAACTATGCAAAATCGGCGGCAATATATATTATATGGTCTAACTCGGCGAAAACTTATGGTGAAATTGGGAGTTTGTTTAATAATCTTGATGTATCTTCCGTAAAGAGGCGGGTTGCTTCTGTTAAGAGAGAACTTCAGATAAATGTGTATCTACAGGATAAGATAGAAAGCATAATCAAGGGTCTAAACGCCCTATCTGGGGTCTGACCCCAGACAGGGCGTTTAGACTGAGAATAACGGTGTATAAAATACAGCAACCGTATTTTTTGCATTTTTTTGCGGCTTATGTTATAACTAGAAAAATAATTTTTGGAGGATAGAAATGAAAAAATTAACCGTTGTAATGCTTTCCCTTGTATTTGTTTTAATGATGGCCATCGGCGCGCACGCGTCAAAAAAGGGCTTTGGGCTTGGTGTTGTGCTGGGCCAGCCTACGGGCATCAGTTTTAAATCGTTTATGGACAGAAATTCGGCGCTTGACGTGATGGTTAACTGGGATTTTTATTCGTCCGGCTTGGGCGCGCACGCGCAGTACCTTATACACAATTATGATATATTTAAAGTAAAGCAGGGCAGGCTTCCGTTTTATTTTGGTATCGGCGGTTTTGCGGGATTCTGGAACGGCGGAATGTGGGCGGGAGCCCAGGTTCCGGTAGGGCTTGCGTATGAATTTGCGAAAGACCCTATTGATATCTTTCTTGAAGTAAGGCCGGGTATCCTTCTTTTTCCGGGTATGCACCCTAATGTAAGCGGCGGCCTTGGCATACGCTACTGGTTTCAATAAAAGTTAAAAATGCAGGCTATTGAAAAAAACGGCATCAGGTATGTAAGCGGGATTAAGGGTTCAAAGCTTATTGAAAAAGAGTCAGACGTAAATCTTGTCATGGAAGCGGCGTATGAAAAAGACGCTGACAGGGCGATGTTATATAAGGAAAATCTTCCCGCGGAATTCACAAAACTTGCATCCGGGCAGGCGGGAATGGTTCTGCACAAATTTATGACATACAGGATGAAACTTGCGGTTGTGGTTGATAAAGAGGATACAGAAAAAGGAAAGTTCGCGGAAATGGTTACAGAGGTTAACATGCATAATAACCTTTTTCATGTTTTTACAGAATCAGAAACCGCGGAAGAGTGGCTGGTAAAAGAGAATTAGGGAGAAAATAATATGAAGAAAATAATCATAGCGCTGCTTGCTATCATGATATCCGCGGGCGCGCAGGCAAAGGATACAAACGTGAAAAACGTGCTTATTGTTTACGCTTCTTTTATGGGTTCAACGCAGGAAACGGCTGAATTTATGGCAAAAGAATTAAAAGCCCTTAAACATAATGTAAAAGTGCTTCCTGCCTCGGCAGCTGCTGAGGATATCTCCAAATACGACCTTTTAATTCTCGGCTCCGCAATTCACGGCGGCGCGCCTCATCCTGACATGACAAAGTATGTGGCGGATAATTATACGGCGCTTACAAAAGCAAAGGCGGCTGTTTTCATTCAGTGCGCCACTATTACTTCCGCGAAGGAATATACAAGGGAAAAAGCAAAGCGCTATCCGCAAAAGGTGGCGATTGGGTTTATCCCTGTTTCAACCGCCGTGTTCGGCGGCGTGGTCACAGAACCCAACAACGGGTTTGAAAAATTTATGGGAAAAATGATACTTGGCCTGGAAAAATACGGGGACTTCAGAAATTGGGAAGAAATTAAAGCGTGGACTATAAGCCTTATGCAAAAATAAATAACAGCCGTATTTAAAGCGCTGTTATAAAAGGGGAAAATTTTGAATAAAGAAATCAGGGAACTTACGATTTTGCTTTTGAAACTTACGTCGTGGGAAGAAAAAGAAAGGGGTATTAAAACCATTCACAGCCAGAAAAATTACCCTTTCAAACTTCTTACGGAACTTGTCAAAGAAGGGTATATAGAAGGAAGCAAGAAATCTAAAACCGTGACCATGCTTGAAAAAGGCATGAAGGCCGCGGAAGAACTTGAAAAAAAGTATTTTAAATAGGTATTAGGGAGAAGTTATGTATAAAATGGCGCAGGAAGTGCACCTTAGCGACACGGATGTAACCGGGCAGGTCTATTACGCGCGCCCACTTGAATGGATGGAATGGTGCAGGGTGAACTGGTTTCAGGAAAAGTACGGCAATTTTATGAAGCACGTGGAAGAAACCGGAATTACATTTTTTCCGTCAAAAGTAAATGTGGATTATCTTAAACCCATAATGTTCGGCGATAAACTTGAAATTGAAATGATATCAAAGGAAATAAAAAAAGTTTCGTTTACCCTTGAATACGCCGTTAAAAGACAGGGGGATATGGTTTTAAAAGCGGATGTTTTAATGGTTTGTTTTGACGCAAAAAACAAAAAATTCGCAAAGATAGAAGGGGAGCTGCTGGAATATATCAAGCAGTGCGGCATTTAAAAAAATAACTTTAATCTTGTGGTAAATGATAAATTTGAAACAGGGGAACCTTATTCTTTTTTTCGGCAGTTATAATCATCATAAAAAACTGCATCCTATAAGGGTGCGGTTTTAAATTTTATAAACGGCAGAATTGAATATAGTAAGTGTTATTTGCGTATTTGATGAAATAAAAAATTGACAAAATATATGCGAAAGTGTAAGTTATAAGTGAAAGGGCTGCATATCCTATTACACCGTTAGGATACTGCATTAAACGGGAGATGTAAAATGGATACAAAAGCAAGAATTTTTGCACGGCTGCGCGAAGAAAATAATTTTGTAAGTTTATTTTTATGTGCTTGTGGATATAAAGAATGGATAATAGAAACCGAAGAAAATCCGAAAGAAATATCATGCAGCAACTGCGAAGAAGAATACCTGCTTAAGAAGCAGGGAAGCGGCCATTATATAATAGTGGAAGATGACGCGCCGAGATGAAGTGTTTTATTTTAGAAAATTTATTTAGTAAATCTGACATTAAGCAGCCGGTAAACTTCCGAAATATCAATTACTTTAGAAGCCAAACAAATATCTGTTTTTTTGCCCTTTTTTGCCCATTTGTTCACATTGACATTAAAATATCCCTGTGTTAATTTATATATAATATTATGTATAAGAATAAATCCGGAAGGCGGGTATTCCATATTATAAGGGGCCTTTCGGCACATAAATAAGGAGAAAAAAATGACAAAAAAGCTATTATTGTTTGTTTTAATTGTGTTTTTGCCAATCGTGCTGTTTGCTGTTCCGGGGCTGGAAAAAGCCCAGTCGCAGTACCTTTACCAGGCAGGAAATATGTTTGAAATAGGCAAGTATGCGGACGCAATTATACTTTATGATACCGTGCTTGTTATGGAAAAAGACAGTGTGCAGGCGATTGCCGGAAAAGGCAACTGTTATATGCTTATGGGCAAGGACAAACAGGCAAAAGAGATGTATGATAAGGCGAAATTAATTGACCCTACTTTTAAAGAACCCAATCTGGACAGATATTTTGAAATTGCAAAGCAGCGCGGGCGTAATATTGATAAGATAAGGGAAAAGTATAACAGATTATTTGGCAAGGGCGCAAAGACTGCAGGCGAAGCGGAAACTGCGCTTCCTGTCACGGAAACAACATCAGTAAAACCCGCGGCAGTTACAAAGGAAGAAATAAAAAGGGCTGAAGAAACAAAAGAGTGGTGGAGCAAAGGCGGAAAAGCCAAGATGACTTCGCTTGGCGGCATCAAGCATGTTTATCCGGATTTAAGCACAGCCATGGACGGCGCGTCGCGCGGTATTGAAGCCGGGCTTTTATTCCGCAAGGATTCCCACTTCTTTCAGCTGCAGCCGTTTATTGGAAAGTATAACCATACAATTAAAGCGCCTGATGGCGCGGAGTACAAAACAGAAGTTTTTGCCGCTGATGTAAATGAATCTTTCGGTGAAGTGGGCTGGCCCAATAAATTTTTCATGAACAGCATAAAACCGTATTACATGAATTCATTCAGAAAAGATTCCATGACCCCGCCTGACGGTTCTTTAATACCCAAGTCATGGTACACAAATACCGGCAATATGTACGGCGGAATGTATCTGTTTGGTTTTAAACCAATACCTCTTTTTGGTATTGCCGGAAGGGCTGGTTACAGATATGTACCTTATCAGCAGAGCGATGATGGAGTTGCGACAAATGTGGTCTCCACGGAGCTTACCTGGAACGCCAGCGCAGGCCTTTATCTTCCGTATCTTGCTGTACCCACTGATGAACTTGATATTACCGCGTCTGTCGGCAGTTACAGCCCTTCATTAACCCTTGAAGACATAATGAACGGGAATTTAAGAAACCTGCCGGAATCGCTTCTTTACAGTTATAATAAAAAGCATACTATGTCAAATCCGGTTGATTTCTCAACGCTTCCCACATGGCTTCAGGACCTTATTACCCCTTTGGGGGTATTTGACAGCATAAGAAATGATGTGTCCACTATAATTGAAACAACAGGCTACAATGTAAAAGGAAACCTTCATTATATGACCGGCAACGGGCAGCATGAATTCTTTGCTTTTATGGAAGCCCCGATGAACCTTGAATACAAAGAAAGCACCACGGATGAAATTAATGTTTTAATTTTCGGCGGCGCCCAGAACGTCACCAGAAGCGCGACGGAAAAAGTAAGGCTTGGAAACGGAAGAAAGGTAAAATTTGAAACGGGCATCAGAAATAATTTTACGTTCTTAACCACGGGCGTAAGATACGGTTATGACTACGATGAAATATACACCTACAAGACATCTTCTATATATGACGAAGGAAGGCTTATCGCGAAAAAACACACAATGATAACCGGGCTTAATTTCACGCCCGTTGATCAGCTTACCGTACCGGTGGAATTTGAATACGGTTACGGCACAGCTGAAAATTATAAAGGCGGTATATCCTTAAAATCCGAAACTACGGATTTTGAAGTGCGCGGCGGTATTGAAGTAAAACCTATTCCAAAGGCGGCGCTTCGCGGCGGTATATCATATGAATTTATAAGAAATGACGGAAGTGCCTACGGCAATATTTCTTCGGGGCAGCAGGGAAACCCGTTCTTAAACTGCATCGGTTATTACGCGGGCGGCGGTTTTGATATGCCGCTTTTTGAATTAAATGTGGGTGCAGCGTATAAAAGGCTTTATCCATCGCCTGCAATGTCCGGCGTTAACGTGGACTATGAAGATTTTTTATACGGGTTTGTTGACCTTAACATTTATATTTAAATCATATAGCCGGAGGATTATTTTAAAATGAAAAAAATTATTTTATCAGCAGTATTAGTTGTTATATGCATTGCGGGAATTTCCTGCAAAAGGCCTCTTGCTGTTTCTGTGTCCGCTTCAGCAGAACAGTCATCCGCCATAGACGGTGTATTAAAAGATTTCACAAAAGAGACAGGAATAAAAGTTGTTGTGAATTCATTGCAGGGGACAGCGCCGCAGACAATATCAAACATTTCAGGCGCGCTTAATTCACAGTCAAGCCCGGACTTTGTAATATTTGACCTTGTATGGGTACCGTCTTTTGCCTCCGCAAGTCTGCTTGAACCGCTTGATAAATATATTCAAAGTTCAAAATTTGATACGTCCGTATTTTTTCCAAATGTGTTTTCATCGGTGGATACACGTGAAGGCGTTATAATAGCGCTTCCTTTGACAATGGACGCGGGTGTGGTTTTTTACCGCAAAGACGCTGCAGAGGCTTACGGGCTTACAAATCTTCCGTCATCGTATAAGGAAATTTCGGACTACAGCAGAAACGTTTCCAAAAAAATTAAAAGTGCGGGAAGAGGGGCTCTTCTAAATAATGCGTATTACGCGTTTCAGGGCTCTATAACGGAGCAGACTGTATGTAATTTTATTGAAGCCGCGGTGTCAAATGGCGGCGGAATCTCAGTGCAAAACGGAAAATTTGTAATCAATACCCCGCAGAATAAAAAAGCGCTTGAGATATTAAGTGAGTTGATAAAATCCAAAGTTTCATCAACAAAAAATTACGAACTTGTAAAAGACGAATACATAAGGGCATTTTTTCAGCAGGGAGGCGCTTTTGCCGTAAGGGGCTGGGCTTCAGATATCTCATTTCATAATTCTTCAGTGTCGCTTCTTAAGGGAAAGACAGCAGTGTATGATGTACCGTCTGTTATAAAAGGAAAAAGTTCACCTGTTGCAGGCGGCCTTCATATGGCAGTGGCAGCAAAGTCTGTATCTAAAGACAACGCTTCCAGGCTGGCTTTATATCTTGCATCCAAAAAAGTTCAGAAAAAACTTGCGTTAAGCGGCGGTATTACCCCTTCAAGGGCGGACGTATACTCGGACGCGGAAATTATTTCAATGCGCCCCGAATACGCAGTGCTTCCGGCTCTTTTTTCAAAAGCGGTTTTAAGGCCGGTTGACCCAAGATATCCTAAAGCTTCGGAAATAATGCAGAAATACATCTCCGCGGCTCTGTATGGCGCTTATTTGCCCGCGGATGCGCTTATAAAATGCCAGGCGGAACTGGATCAAATATAAGAGCACGGCAGGCAAAAAGCGGATATTATACAGCTGATTTTTTATGTAATATATTTGATGTTTTCCTGCGTCAAATAACCAACAAAATTTGCAAAAAGGCAGGTGCACTATGTCGGAATACAATGAGTTTTTTATGACCTTAAAAGACGGTACAATAAAACAGATTAACCCTTTTACCGGCACGGAAGTATGGAACGTGCCCGGCCGCGGCAGTAAACCCATAACCAACGACGTACCTTTAAGCGCTAAAAAAATAGAGAAGAAAGATAAAGAAGATTTCTGTAACTTCTGTGAAACAAAATACATCAATACTCCGCCTGAAAATGACAGGCTTGTTAAAAAAGGAAAAAAATATGAAATAATGACAGGTGTTTTTCCTTCTGACCTTGATAAGACGACACCGGTGTTCAGGCGTATCCCCAATCTTTTTGAAATAGTGACTATGGATTACTGGAAAAAGAATTTTGGTTATGTGATGCCCAAAGAAGTGGAAGACGCAAAAAAGAAATATCTTGAAGATAAAAAAGGGCTGGAGCATGTCACACATATTGTGGATATGAAATTAAAACTGCTTGGGCGCAACCCCGACGAAGTTAACTACAATGAAAAAATGGAAATTGCGGACGCGTTTTTTGCCGGCGGCCACGAACTTATAGTAGGCGCCAGGCATCATATTGAAGGCGCGGAGTATGACACACAGCTTTGCAGTTCCGGCGAACTTACCCCCGAAGAGCACTATCAGTACCTTAAGTTTACGATAAGCGGAATGATGAACATTTACAGACACAATAAATACGCGCGCTACGTGGCGGTTTTTCAGAACTGGCTTAAACCCGCGGGCGCTTCTTTTGACCACCTGCACAAACAGCTTGTGGCGCTTGATGAATGGGGAGTGGCGCTGGAACGCGAACGCGACCTGTTAAGGAAAAATCCGAATATATATAATGAAATGGCGGCCAATATGGCGCTATATTACAACCTTGTGGTGGCGGAAAACGAACACGCGATTGCTTTTTCGGATATAGGGCACAGGTATCCCACAATTGCAATTTTTTATAAAGGCGAAAAACCTTTTCCAAAAGACCTTGATGAAAATGAACTTAAAGGTTTTTCTGACATTGTGCATGCCGTACACGCCGCGCTTACAAATCAGACCGCGGCAAACGAAGAATGGTATTACACGCCCAAGGACAGCGTGGACACGGTGCCATGGCATATCCTGATAAAGATGAGGATAAACACACCCGCGGGATTTGAAGGCGGCACAAAAATATACATCAACCCCATGAATCCATATGATTTAAGGGATAAAGTAATAACCAGGCTTATGCATTTAAGGCAGCAGGATAAAATAGCTGATATAAAAATAGGGCAGGAATGCGGGACTGAACCCAACCCGCTGCAGTATTACAGAAAGTATTACAACAGATAGTAAAACCGGCGCCGTTGCGGCGCAGATAAAAAGCATTTAATAAAAAGAGGTGAAGGATGAAACATTTATTTTTTTTAATCGGCGCGGTGTCACTCTTATTTGTATCGTGCGGTACCACTGATTCCGCTATAAAAGATGACCAGCCATACAAAGCAGTATCTGCGCAGGAAAAAAGCGCGGCCGGACAGGCGCCTTCGCTGGAAGAATCTGCGGCAAAGCTTGACGCCAAAACCGTGGCTGCCATTGGCAGTTATGTAATATCTGAAGAAAAATATAAGATAATGAAAAAATATAATGAGGATAAGTATGAATATAAACTTTCCGCGGAGCAGGAAAAAGAGTTTCTGGAATACGTTATAAACAAAAAACTTATGGCGATAGAAGCCAGAAAACTGGGTTACGCGGAAAAAGCCGAAGTGGCGGCCAAATATGAATGGGATTTTGATGAAATTCTTTCCCACGCGTATTATACCGACATGGTGGAAAAAAAGTTAAAAATAACTGACAAAGAGGCAAGGGATTATTACGAAAAAAATAAGGAAGATTTTGTGGAATTATCCGCGCAGCATATGCTTATAAAAAACAGGGACCTTGCATTAAATCTTCGTAAAAGGATCGCGTCAGGCGAAAGTTTTGACGAACTTACAAAAAAATACAGCGAAGACGCCACCACTAAAGACCAGGGCGGAAAATTGCCGCTTTTTGGAAAAGGCGTGATGGTGGAAGAATTTGAATATGCGGCTTTTATGCTGTCACCCGGCGAAGTATCAGACCCTGTAAAGACAATTTACGGCTACCACCTTATCAAGGTAAATGAAAAAAAGAAAATATCATTTGATGATTCAAAAGAAAAAATAATTCAGATGGTTCAAAATAACAGGCAGAAAGAACTGTTTAACGGCGTGATAACAGGATTAAAAAAGAAATATGAAGTCCGTGTTAATGAAAATCTTTTAAAGTAGGGTGAAAAATGAAAACTAAAAGTCTTATTGCTGTTCTTATTATTGCCGCGTTTATCGCGTGCTGTATACCGGGCTGTTCTCCCAAAGTTGTGGTTAAAGACCCAAACGCCGCGCTTTCCGGCATGAAAATAGAAATTACGGAAGAAGAGTATAAGGAATGGAAAAAACTTGCTTCTGAAGGTATTAATACGGCAGAACGCGCCAAAGGGGCATTCTGGGCGGGGCAGTACTGCCTGAATAAAGGTGACATTCCGGGGGCTGAAAAGTATTTTGGGCATAATGAAAAGTATTATTCTGATATTATCTGGGGGTATTTATCGGTTCTGCGCCTGTCTGAAATAAGCGTTGAAAAAAAAGACACTGAAACAGCGCTGAAAAAATTCAAGGTTCTGGCGGAGAAAAGGCACCAGTTTCCGGAATTCAAGGATGCGGTTTTGGGACGGCTTAAAGAAATAATTTCCGCGCAGAATATGGACGGCCTTAAAAAAATATATGCGGCGCGTTATCATGCCCTTATTGATGAATACGCCCTTTATTACATAATAAAGCAGGACATAAAAGACAGCAATTCCACTGATTTCTTCACGCACGCAAGGTCTTTTGTAATGGAATACAGGGACAGCGAATTCTATCAGGAAGTCTCCGATGAATTCAGAAAAGCGGTGCTGTATAAGCCGGTTAATAAAAGAAAGATAGGCGTTATACTTCCCCTGACCGGAAAAGGCATGGCAGCAGGAGAATCAATTAAAAATGCCATAGAAATGGGAGCCGCGGAATTCAACGCGGGAATTAAGGAAGATGAAGAAAAACTTGCACTTGTGTTTGTGGATGAGTCAATGGACCCCGAAGCCCTTGTAAAAAAAATAGTCAGAGTAATAGAAGAAGATAATGTCATAGCTTTTGCCGGGCCGGTTTTCAGCAATAACGTTAAAAAAATAGCGCCGCTGCTGGAAAGTTACAATGTGATATCCTTTTCTTCAACTGCGGCCAGGCCTGATTTAACGGGTACAAGCCCGTATTTTTTCAGGAACTGCGGTACGGTAAAAGGCCACGCTTACGCGATGGCTAAATACATAACAGGCAGCACTCCATATAGAAAAGTAGCTTCGCTATATCCCAATGACGCGCTGGGGAAATCCCTTAATGATTTTTTTACGGAAAAAATATTACAGGGCGCTTCGCTTTCCGGAAGCGTGGGTTTTGAACCTTCCAAAAGTGATTTTCTTAACTACCTTGTGCCGCTTGGCGGAATTAACACCATGCTTCTTAAGGAAAAGCGCGCGGCAGAGACAAGGTCAATTAACGATAAAATGGAATCTGCAGGTAAACAGATTCTTGAAAAAGCTTTTGAGTACATGAAAGTATACCGTAACTGGGCGGCAACCGATGTATTAAAAGAAGAAGACCTTCCTAAGGTGAATATTGCCCTTTTAAGATTTTCCTGTGAAGGGGAAAATGCCATAAGATACGGGCTTGATATTGACATGACAAAGCAGATGTCATACGCGATGGCAAGGGGTGAAAAAGTACTTGTGGCCAAGCAGGCACAGACAGACGGGCTGATGAACGAAATAGGAGTGGAACCTAAAGATGTTGACAGGGAAATTGCCCTTAACATCGCGCAGCAGCTGAAAAGTGATGTTCTGGTATGGGGTATCATAGAAGAGCGGCAGTCAAATACCATATACGCCAGTTTCATACCGAAAGAAGCTGATTATGACAGCGAGGGAAACACCAAATATTCCTATTCTTTTTCTGATGAAGACTACCTTTATTTTGATGTAACCATAAGGGCTATATCGGCATCAGATGAAACTGCAATTGATGAAATAAAATTTGTATACAGGAAACTTAAAGAACCTAAGTTAAACCCCCTGGGGCTTGAAGCCATTTTTGTCCCTTCCACTGAAAGAAAAATAACCCTTATAAGGGACCAGCTAAAGTATTACGACCTTGACCTGCCTATCTTCTGCGGCACTTTTGACAATCCGGCGTATCTTTTGAATTTTATGGAAAGTTCGCAGGGTATCCATTTTACCTCTGAATTTTTCCCTGATGAGCCGTCTGAAAATATTCAGAAATTCATAACAGATTTTAAGGAAAAATATGCCGCCATGCCGGGTGTAATTGAAGCTAACACGTACGACATGATTAAGATAATGACTGCCATACTGGAATCCGGCGCTGAATCAAGGGAAGCGTTTAAGGATATGCTTAGATCGGTAAGAAATTACGAAGGCGTCACCGGAAAATTTTCCTTTGATTCAAATAATGACCCTGTAAAAGAGTACTATATTATGAAAATAGAAGACGGCATAAAAATTCTTGGCAAAGTAAAGGGAGAATAAAATGAAATTCAGCCGCCTTCGCGGTGTTAAGGATGTATTCGGGGAAGAGACAGCGGTATGGGAAAAAATAAACGCGGCCGCGCGTAAAATGTTCTCTTTATACGGATACACCAATATCATCACTCCCGTTATTGAGGACGTTAACCTTTTTGCCCGCGGTATAGGCGAAGGCACGGATATTGTTATAAAAGAAATGTATGATTTTAAGGATAAAGGCGACAGGCACATTGTGCTGCGCCCGGAAGGAACAGCGTCTGTGGTAAGGGCCTATATAGAAAACAGCCTGCCGGTAAAAAGCGACCTGTACTATTACGGCCCAATGTTCAGGTATGAACGGCCTCAGAAGGGGCGTTTCAGGGAGTTTTTTCAGATAGGCGCGGAAAGTTTTGGCGAAGCATCACCCTATAAAGACGCGGAAGTGATAAAACTTGCGCAGGATATATTGACAGAAACAGGGATAAAAGACTGTAAACTGCTTATAAATAACCTTGGCGCGGAAAAAGACTACAGGGAAAATCTTGTAAAGTATCTTGAAGAACGCAAAAGTCAGCTTTGTGAAGACTGCCTTAAAAAAATAGAACGCGCGCCTATACGGGTGCTTGACTGCAAGAATGAAAAATGTAAAGAAACCACAAAAAACGCCCCGCTTATAACCGACAACCTTACACCGCAGGCCGCGGCTCATTACGCGGAAGTTAAAAGATTATTAACCGCTTCCTGCGTGAAATTTGAAGAAGACCCTAAAATGGTGCGCGGGCTTGATTATTATACAGGCACTGTATTTGAATTTACCACGCAGCTGCTTGGACCGCAGCAAAACACAATTCTTGCGGGCGGGCGTTATGATAATCTTGTGGCGGAATTCGGCGGAAAAAGCACCCCTGCCACGGGATTTGCGATGGGAATGGAGCGCATGGCAGAGGTTTTAAAGACACAGCAGGGGTTGGTATCATTGCCTTTTGGCGTGTTTATTGTATATGACGCGAAACACAGGGATATGGCTTTTAACGTGTTAAACATGTTAAGGCAGGGCGGCATAAAAGCCCTTATATCATTTGAAGATAAAAGTTTTAAGGCGCAGTTCAGGGAAGCGGATTCAAAAGGCGTAAAACACGTAATTGTAATAGGCGACACGGAAGCGCAGGCGGACAGGCTTGCGGTAAAAGATATGAAGACCGGCGAACAGATGAATATTGAAACAAATGAAGCGGTAAAGTATTTTTTTAATAATATTTAATATACGGATTTTTTATATTGGTTCTATAAAATTGTTTATGTAAATATGGTTTGCGCGGAAAAAGTATTTGTAGGGACAGCGCTCCTGCGCTGTCCGGTTTATTAAGGTTATTAAAATTAATTTATTATTTCAAATTATTTAATCGGAGTGTTAATGCAAAAATTAAGAATAGCCGTTACCATGGGGGACCCGGCCGGAATAGGGCCGGAAATAACCGCAAAGTTATTTTTATTGCCTGAAATTTACAAAAATGCTTCTGTGACCGTTATTGGCGACCTGACCACTATGATAGACACCCAAAGGCGGGTAAGCAATAAACTTTCCATAAGGCCTGTCACCTCTTTTAATGAAAAAATGACCAAAGGCGTTATAAACCTTTTTGACATGAAGCTTATAAAATACGGTGAAGTGCCGCTTGGCGTTGAAACAAAAAAAGGCGGCAAAGCGCAGTACCATTACGTAAAAAAAGCAATTGAGTCCGCGCTTAAAGGTGAAGTGGATGCGATAGTAACAGCGCCAATTAACAAGCACGCGCTGCACATGGCCGGCATAATGTATCCCGGGCACACTGAAATACTTGCTAAAGAGACCGGCGTTAAAAATTTCGGCATGATGCTTATGTGCCCGCAGTTAAAAGTTATGCTTGTGACCACGCACACCTCCTTAAAAAGCGTATCAGGGCTGCTGACGGTAAAAAAAGTCCTTGAAAAAATAGAACTTGCGCATACAGCGATGAAAGATGACTTTGGTATTAAAGCGCCAAGAATAGCGGTTTTGGGTTTAAACCCCCACAGCGGGGAAGCCGGCGCTTTTGGCGATGAAGAAATAAAAATAATAACCCCTGCCATAAAAGCCGCGCAGAAAAAAGGTATTAACGCGCAGGGGCCATATCCCCCGGATACCATATTCGGGAAATTAATACACAAACAAAGCCATGACATTGCCGTGTGCATGTACCACGACCAGGGGCTTATCCCTTTAAAATTAATAGGGTTTGAATCAGGTGTTAACGTAACTTTGGGGCTTCCAATTGTGCGCACATCGCCCGACCACGGCACAGCATATGACATAGCGGGCACAAATATTGCCTCTGTGGAATCCATGCTGACCGCGTTTAAGACCGCGGTTGTTATAGCGCAAAACAGGATGAAAAACAGGTAAATGGCGGATAAAAAATTCAGGTATAAAAAAGGGCTGGGTCAGAATTTTCTTCATGATACGGTAAAAATTGACCGCATGATAACAGCCATTGCGCCTGACCCGTCGGAAACGTTCCTTGAAATAGGGCCCGGTTCAGGCAATCTTACCAAAAAGATTCTGCCGCTTGTGAAAAAGTTATACGCGGTGGAACTTGATAAAGAGGCGATAGTAAAGTTAAAAACAGCCACTGAAGGCACGCAATGGCTGGAAATTATAAACGCGGATATTCTTGAAACTGATATAACGAAGTTTTTTCCCCGGACAGGCAAATTAAGGGTCATAGGCAATATTCCTTATTATATAACAACCCCTATAATAGAAATGGTAATCAATAACAAAAGCAATGTTAAAGATATTTATCTTACGGTGCAGAAAGAAGTGGCAGAGCGTATCTGCGCGCCGGAAGGATCAAAGACATACGGGTCTTTATCCGTGTTCTGCCAGTACCACGCTGACTGTGAATACCTTTTCACAATAGGCAGAAAGGCATTTTTCCCCGTGCCTGATGTGGATTCCGCGTTTATAAGGATGAACTTTGAAAAAAAAGTGCCGTTTATAGTAAAAGATGAAATTGAATTTTTTAAGCTTACGCGCGGCGGATTTGAACAGAGAAGAAAAATGTTAAGCAATAACATAAAAAGGGTATTTGGGTTTAATGAAGAACAGGCAAAAAATGCTTTAAGGCAGGCGGGAATAGCGGAAAATGCCCGCGCAGAGGATGTTTCCATAATTGACTTTGCGAAACTGTCGGATGTAATATATAATAATAAAATATAGCGGAATAAATTAGCGGCTCGGCAGCTCGGCGGCTAGGCGGCTAGGCAAGATAAAAAGACAAGAACAGTTTTGGTAGGCGCGGCTTTTAAGCCGCGGCAGTTGAATTTAAAAACATAAAAACTGAATGTATAATTTTTCAAGGAGCAATATATGTGCGGGATAATAGGGTATACAGGAAATAATGAAGCGGCAGAGCGTATAATTTACGGGCTTAAAAAACTTGAATACCGCGGTTATGATTCTTCCGGTATTGCGGTGATAAATGCAGGTAAAATAACACGCGTAAGAAGCGCCGGCAAACTTGAAAACCTTGTGGAAAAATTAAAAGGCAATAAAATACCGGGAACAACAGGCATAGGACATACGCGCTGGGCAACACACGGAAAACCGTCTGATGAAAATGCGCATCCGCACACTGACTGCACGGGTATGATTACGCTTATTCACAACGGAATAATAGAAAATTACTATGAAATAAGGGAAGAACTTATTAAGAAAGGGCATAAATTTTCATCGGAAACCGACACGGAAGTCTTTGCCCATCTTATAGAAGAAAAGATATCTTTGGGTATAGAAAAAGCCGTGGCAGCGGCATTAAAAAGAATACGCGGAATGTATGCCATGGTAATACTTTATGCCAAAGAACCGGGAAAAATAATCGCGGCAAGGCAGGGTTCGCCGCTTGTTTTGGGAATAGGAAAAGGCGAAAATTTTATAGCGTCAGACGTGCCGTCTTTTTTAAAGTTTACGGACAAAGCGCTGTTTCTTGAAGACGGCGATGTGGCAGTGGTGACAAAAGAAAAAGTAAACATAACCAATGCCGGTAAGAAAGTTCAAAGGGCTGTAAGGGACATAAAATGGACGGCAAAACAGGCGGAAAAAGCCGGCTACCCGCATTTTATGCTTAAGGAAATAAACGAAGAACCGCAGTCTTTTGAAGACACAATACTTGGCAGGTTTGATGAATTAAAAGGCAGAATTGAATTTGAAAGCGTGGATGATAAAAAACTTGCAAAAATTGAAAGAATAAAGATAGTGGCGTGCGGTACGTCCTATCACGCTGCCTACGCGGCTAAGTACCTGATTGAAAAATATTCCGGCGTTTCCGTGGAAGTGGAAGTGGCGTCTGAAATACGGTACGCGAATCCGATAGTTGATAAAAAGACGCTTTTAATTGCCGTGTCTCAGTCAGGCGAAACAATTGACACTATAGAGGCGTTTAAAAACCTTAAAGCAAAAGCGGGATATTCGCTGGCAATAGTAAACGTGGTGGGTTCCACATTAAGCCGCATGCTGGACGGCGTTATTTACACGCATGCGGGGCCGGAAATTGGCGTCGCCGCGACAAAGACTTTTATAAGCCAGCTTGCCGTACTTTACATGTTTGCCCTGCATATGGGAAAAATAAAAGGGGTTTTAAAAGCAAAGGACGTTAGGCGCGGAATACAGAATTTAAGAAAAGTGCCCGGCCTTATTAAGGTCATATTAAAAGATAAGGAAAAAATAGCAAAGATAGCCGCTAAATATAAAAAGAACCGCGATTTTCTTTATTACGGGCGCAACATCAATTACCCTATGGCGCTTGAAGGCGCGCTTAAGCTTAAGGAAATTTCTTATATACACGCGGAAGGGTACGCTGCGGGTGAAATGAAGCACGGCCCCATTGCGCTTGTGGATGACAAAGTCCCCAATGTTTTTATCGCGCCAAAGGGTAAAGTATATGAAAAACTTATTTCCAATATTCAGGAAATTAAAGCGCGGTCAGGCACAATAATAGCTGTCACAAATAAATCAAACAAAGAGATGAAAAAGTTCGCGGAAGATGTAATATACATACCGGATATTGACGAGGATTACTATCCGCTTCTTGCCGCTATTCCAATGCAGCTTCTTGCGTATTATATAGGAGTGAAAAAAGGGATAGATGTGGATAAACCAAGAAATTTGGCAAAGTCAGTGACGGTGGAGTAGGCTGGAGGCTTGGAGGCTTGGAGGCTTGGAGGCTTGGAGGCTTGGATGCTCGGATGCTCGGATGCTCGGTAAACCGGTAGCCCGGTAGCCTGGCAAATGCATTGGTAGGCGCACCCTTTAGGGTGCGGCAGTTGAAGTTAGAAAATAATTAAAAAAAAACCGAAAAAATATATAAAAGGAAAATATGAAAAAACTGCAGGAAGTAATACTTAAGAAATTTGAAGAACAAAGGATATTAACAGGGCATCCTTGGGTATTTAAGTCGGAAATTGAAACTATTCCGGATGGTGCGCTGGACGGAGATATTGTAATGGTGCGCGCGGGTTCCAGGAAACGCGTGGGGCTTGGCTATCTTAACAGAAAGTCGGAAATTACAGTGCGGATGCTGGACATCGCGCCAAAAAAAGAAGAGTACGCACCTATAAAAGATTTAAAGTCATTCCTGTATAATAAAATTAACAGGGCTGTGAAACTGCGTGAAAAGATTACCAATACAAACGCCAAACGTATTTTTTTCTCTGAAGCAGACGGCATTCCCGGCTTTATTGCGGATTTATATAACGGGCTTTTGGTCGTGCAGGTAAATACCCTTGGCGCGGAAAAATTAAAACCCATGCTTGTGGAAGCGTTAAAAAGAGAACTTAAGCCGGCGCTTATTTATGAAAAAAGCATTTCCCCGTCGCGCAAGAAAGAGGGGCTTGAACAGTCAGAAGGCGTGTTATGGCCCCAAGGCGAGGAGATTAAGCCGGTTATCATCACGGAAAACGGGCTTAAGTTTGAAGTTAACGTAAAATCAGGTACTAAGACCGGCTTTTACCTTGACCAGAGGGATGCAAGGGGCAAACTGAAGGACTATATAAAGGAAGGGGCGCGCGTGCTGGACTGTTTCTGTTATACAGGCGCTTTCTCGGTTTACGCAAAGCATTTTGGGGCTGGCAGTGTAACAGGCGTGGATATTTCCGATAAGGGTTTAAAAACAGCGGACAATAACATGAAACTTAATAACTTTGATAATTATGAATTTATAAAAGAGGATGTGTTTGAATTTTTAAGAAAGCAGACGGCAAAAAAGGAAAAATATGACGTTATAATACTGGACCCGCCGCCTTTTTCAAAGACAAAATCAGAAAAAGAAGGGGCAATGGCGGGCCATAAAGAACTGCACGTAAGCGCTTTAAAGCTTTTAAACAGGGGCGGAATTATGATGTCTTTTTCATGTTCGCACAGCGTGCGCGGCCAGGAACTTATGGAAAACGCATATGCTGCCGCGGCTGATGCCAGGTGTGAAATAGAACCCGCGGGTATATTTGAACAGGCAGCCGACCATCCGTATAAAAAGAATATTCCGGAGACGTACTATTTAAAAGGGATTGCGGTAAAGAAAACAGCGGTTTAGATGCTTGGCGGCCCGGTAAAAAATAATTAAGCAGGAGAGAATATGAAAAATATAGTGGTGACAGGCGGAGCGGGGTTTATAGGCTCGCACCTTTGTGATGCGCTGGTTGAAAAAGGGTACAAAGTCATCTGCATTGATAATCTTGGGACAGGCAGGATGCAGAATTTAAAAAATATAATTAATAATAAAAATTTCAAATTTATAAAACAGGATATAAGAAAGCCCATTAAACTAAAAATACCCGTGCATTATGTCTTTCATCTTGCATCATACGCGTCTCCGCCGTATTATCAGACAAAATCAATAGATACGCTTATGACCAATTCACTTGGCACTTATAATGTCCTGGAATTTGCAAAGGCAAAAAAAGCCGGGTTTCTTATCACGTCCACTTCCGAAACATACGGAGACCCGCTGCAGCATCCGCAGAAAGAGACTTACTGGGGAAACGTTAATCCCGTAGGCATAAGAAGCTGTTATGACGAGGCAAAAAGGTTCGCGGAAGCGCTTGTCATGGAATACGTAAGAAAGCACAATTTAGACGCGCGCATAATAAGAATTTTTAACACATACGGGCCAAGGCTGCAGAAAGACGACGGCCGTGTTATTTCAAACTTTATTGACCAGGCTTTAAATAACAGGCCGCTTACCATATACGGCGACGGTTCTCAGACGCGCAGTTTCTGTTATGTCTCTGACCAGGTGGCAGGGCTTATTGCGGCTATGTTTAAAGGCGGCATAAAAGGGGAAGTTATAAATATCGGCAACCCCGGCGAATTTACAATGCTGGAAGCGGCACAACTGGTAAAAAAAATAACCGGTACTAAATCCAAAATTGTCCACAAGCCGCTTCCTAAAGATGATCCGGCCAGAAGAAAACCCGACATAACAAAAGCTAAAAAAATTCTTGGGTGGCAGCCAAAGGTAAAATTTGAAGAAGGCCTGCCCAGGACAATAAAGTGGTTCAGGGATGGAATTTAAAAAACTAAAATATCTTGGCGCGGCAGCGGTGCCGTTAGCCGCGCTTATTTACCTGTTTTCTTCCGTTATGAAGCAGGGCAATATTCTTTTTGGCCATGATTTTTTAAGCATTTACCTGCCTTTTAAGATGTTCGCGAAAAAAGCCGTGTTTTTATTCCACCAATTACCTTTATGGCTGCCTGATTTGTTTTTTGGCGCTCCCGGCATTGCGTCTTCCAGCATAATTTTTTATTACCCCACGGATATCCTGTTTATGTTATTGTCTGTGCCGCTGCAGAATACTTTCGCGATTGATGTCATAATTCACCTTATAGCCGCCTTTGCGGGGACATACCTGTTTTTAAAGGCGTGCGGCCTTACCCGTGGCGCTTCATTTTTTGGCGGCATCTGTGTGATGTTTGCCGGATATAATGTCTCGTACGCTTTTGCCGGACACATTAATAATATAAAAGCCGGCGCGCTGATACCTTTTGTCATGTATTTTTTAAGAAGGGGGCTTGTGCAAAAGAGAGTGTCAATGTATCTTTTTGCGGGGCTTATTATGGGGCTTCAGATAACCGCAACCGGTATGCAGGTTATGGCTTACACCGCGGCGCTTGCGGTTTTATATGTAATGTATCACCTTATATTTGAAGAAAAGTCACAAAAAGCAAGGATATTTGCGGCCATTGCGGCGGGCGCGGCTTTAATATTTTCTATACTGGTTTCTTTACCGCAGTTTATACCTTCTTTTGAATATAAAAATTATTCCTGGCGCGGGGAATTTACATTTAACGATTTTATATCGTGGTCTCTGCACCCCAAAGAAATACTTCAGCTTCTTATGCCGTCCTTATTCGGGCTTCACGGGCAGAATTATTACGGTTTCTGGTCAATGAACCTTACCACATACTATTTCGGAATATTGCCTTTTCTATTATTACCTTTTGCTTTCATGAAAGGGCAGACAAGAAAATTGTCTTTTTTTCTTGGCGGTGCGTCGCTGCTGTTTCTGCTGCTTTCAATGGGCGGCTATACGCCGCTGTATAAACTTCTGTGGCACTTTCCTGTTTTTAACCAGTTCAGAAACCCTTCAAGGTTTATGTATATTTTTACCGTCACTTTCTGCGCGCTGTCCGCTGTAGGGCTGAATAACGTGATAAAAGTAATTGCAGAAAAAAAAGTACAGCAGTCAAAAAATTTTTTTTACGCAGCTTTTGGGGTTTGTGGTTCCCTTGCGCTTTTATACACGGGCATTGCCTTTAATGCGGCGGGTTTTATAAGCGGTATTTTCAGGCAGACAAGGTCCGCTGAAATGCCGGCTGATGCTTTAAATAAAGCTGTTTTGCTGACACAGGCAGACGCTGCCGCCGGAATATTAATCCTTTTTCTGTTTTGCGTTTTAATGTCTCTTGTTTTAAAAAACAGGGTAAAAAGCGCCTTTATTATAGCAATAATAGCCGCTGCCATAAGCGCGGCGGATTCTTCCAGGATACAGAAAAACTTCATTACCCCGTTTAATTATGACGGGTATTTCCCTAAAAATGACATGGTAAGCTCGGCAATAAAACAAAACGGAAATAAAGGAAGGATTGCGGACTTTAATTTTTTCTGGGGCGCCAACAGGGGGATGTATTACGGAATTGAATCCGCAAAAGGGTTTCACGGAATGCTTCCGTTAAAATTCTACGCCATGCAGAGTTCCGGAATGTTCAACAGGATAAGCGTAAACAGGGGGCTTAACATCAGCTATTATATCAGCCGTGATGAAATAATAGGTCAGGGGATAACAAAAATAGGCGATGATAACGCCAATAAAGTTTTCGCTGACGCGCTGGCGCTGCCGCTTGGGTATTTTACGGATAACGTGATAAACGCGGGCAGTGAAAAAAAAGTTTTTGATATGATGAAAGAAGGCGTCTTTGTAACTGGAATGGCGCTGACAACATTTGATACCGGTATTGTTTATAAAGACGGCGCTCCGGCGCTTGTTGATATTACAGAAAAAACACCAAACAGGATTAAGGCAAAGGTAATAACAGACAGGCAGGGGCTGTTTGTATTAAATGTTTCTAATTATAAAAAGTGGCGCGCTTTTGTAAACGGCAAAAAGGCGGATATTGTAGATGTAAACTATAATATGATGGCGGTAAAAGTACAGCCCGGGACAAGCGAGATACGGTTTGTTTACGGAAACTTCCGGGATTATCTGATTATACTTTTAAGTATAATATTCATGGCCGGGGTATTTGTTATATGGAAAATAGAATTAAAGAAGTTAAATAATATTAAGGGAGAAAAGCAACATGGCTGATGTGACAAAAGACAACCGTTTTATATTTAATGCGGGCGCCTGGGCGGGAATATTTCTTATTGCGATGATACCGGCGCAGATATTTATGTTTATAAAATTTCCTCCGCCTGAAACCGTATCCGGCGTCTTTGAAGTGTTCAACGCAAATGTTTTTCTGGGGCTGGTAAACACGGACATCCTTTATGTTATAACCAATGTTATTATGCTGGCGGTTTATGCTTCGTTTTATTATATTATGCGCGGGCAGGACGGGGAAAAGACAGCCGTAATGGGGCTTATTTTTATAATTGCCGGTGTTGCGGCTTTTATTTCTTCAAGCCCGTCTTTTACAATGATGAACCTTGCGGATAAATACCTTTCAGCGCCGGATGACAGCGCAAGAAACCTTTATCTTGCAGCGGGAGAAGGCGCAATGGCGGGCCTTACCGGGTCGGCTTACGTGGTTTATTATTTTATGAATGCGGCAGGGCTTCTGCTTATTTCTTATTCCATGATATTAAACAAAGGTTTTTCTAAAACAATAATTGCCGCCGGCATTGCTTCAGGGTTTTTTATGCTTATCCCTTCAAGCTTTGGCGCGGTGGGAATGGCTTTTTCATTTCTGTCGCTGATTCCATATACTGTATGGATTATACTTTTAACAAAAATATTTTTTGAAAAAATTAAAGGTTAAAGTACGGCGGATTTAACGGCTGCAAATAACCCTTTATAAAAAAAGCCAAAGTGGCATAATATATTAATATAGAATAAAATAAAAAGCAGGATGGTTAAAATGAAGGCGTTAATAGTGATTCCCACGTATAACGAAAAAGAGAATATATTAAAACTGATTCCGCTGGTAAAAAAAGCGGTTAAAGGCGTTCACATTCTTGTGGTGGATGACGCGTCGCCTGACGGCACGGGCAAAGCCGTGGGTTCTCTGGCAAAAAAAGACAGCGCCGTAAAACTTATTGAACGCAAAGGCAAATTAGGGCTTGGCACCGCGTATGTGGAAGGTTTTAAGTACGCGTTAAAGCACAAATACGATTATATTTTTGAAATGGACGCGGATTTTTCCCATGATCCGCAGTACCTTAAAAATTTTCTTGAAGAAATAAAAGGCAGCGACCTTGTGATAGGGTCGCGCTATATAAATGGTGTAAGCGTGGTTAACTGGCCCATAAGAAGGCTTATGTTATCCAAATTCGCGGGATGGTACGCGCGTACAATTACAGGGCTTCCGTTAACCGACTGCACAAGCGGGTTTAAATGTTTTAAAAGGGAAGTGCTGGAATCCATTGACCTGAATAAAATACATTCAGACGGGTACGCTTTTCAGATAGAGATGCATTACAAGGCGTGGAAAAAAGGGTTTAAGATAAAGGAAACGCCTATCATATTTGTTGACCGCCATTCAGGAAGCTCTAAAATGTCACACGGTGTAATAATGGAAGCCGCGGTTATTGTGTGGAAACTTAGGATGGGGATTATTTAAAAACGGAGGGAATATGGCAAATAAAAGAATTTTAGTGACAGGCGGGGCGGGTTTTATCGGTTCCAATATGACGGATGAACTTATTAATAAAGGGTACAGCGTTACCGTATTTGACAACCTTTCCACAGGGGATAAAAGTTATATAAGTCCAAAGGCGAAATTCATAAAGGGTGACGTAAAAAATCCATCTGACATAGAAAAGTGTTTTAAGGATAAAATTCATGCCGTTATTCACATAGCCGGGTGCGCGTCCACTATTAAATCTTTTGATGACCCGGCAACAGACCTTATGACAAATACTTTAGGCACGGTGAATATGATAAACGCGGCAATAAAACACAAAACCGCGCGCTTTCTTTACGCGTCTTCAATGACCTCTTACGGTATTCCTGACGCGATACCGGTAAAAGAGACCATGGCTACAAGGCCAATTGCCTATTACGGTATTACAAAATATTCCGGCGAAAGGTACGTGCTTGCCACCGGGTTAAGAAATGACCTGCCGTTTAAATTCAATGCCACAGCTTTCCGCATGTTTAATGTGTACGGCCGCAGGCAGTCTTTAACCAACCCGTATCAGGGAGTGGTTTCTATTTTTATCGGCAATGTCCTAAGGAATGAACAGGTAAAGATTTTTGGCGACGGAAAGCAGTCGCGCGATTACGTGCACATAAAAGACGTCTGCAGGGCGTGGATAGGCGCGATTGACAACCCCAAATCCTACGGAGAGGTTTTTAACCTTGGTTCCGGCATCAGGGTGTCTGTCAATGAACTTGTAAAGTACATAATAAAAATATTCGGGCATGACCCGAAAAAGTATTCCGTGAAATATTTTGACGCAAGGCCGGGAGATCAGCGGCATATGCAGGCGGACATTTCCAAGGCGGCGAAACTTCTTAAGTGGAAACCTGAAATAGCGTTTGAAGAAGGAATGAGGGATGTGATAAATTGGGCAAAGGGAAATTAAAAAAAGCAGCACCGGCTTTAGTGCGGATTTTTATCGGAATCCCGCTGCAGCAGGAATTAAAGGAAGAAATAGGATCTTTTGAAGGCGTGTTAAAACAGATTGAAGGTATTAAGGTTGTAAAGCCGGACCACCTTCATGTCACGTTAAAATTTATCGGCAATACCCCGGAAAGAAAACTGGATCAAATAAAAGAAATTATAGATAAAAGCTGTGAAGGCATAAAGCCGTTTGTGATAAAACCGGCGGTCATATCAGCTTTTCCTTCGCCGGACAAAGCGTCTGTTGTATGGTTAAACTGCGGGGAAGGCGCGACGGCTATATCGGCAATTTTTAAAATTCTGGAAAAAGAGCTGCGTGCAATGGCATATGCCGGGGAAAAGCAGGAATATATCCCGCACATCACAGTGGCAAGAAGCAGAAAAATGGCGGACATTACCAAAATTCAGGGTGAAATTAAAATAAGCGGCACATCAACTGCGGGCTGTGTGGTGTTGTATAAAAGCGATTTAAATCCCGACGGGCCGGAATATTCGGAACTTTACAGAAAAGATTTTGCGGAATAAAGGAGAAAAATAAAAGTGGCTGTAACGCGCAATTTAACCGACCAGTATGAAAAATGGATAATGACGCCGCAGGGCCTGTACTTTGACGAAAAAATAAAAGAACTCATGATTACGTGCCTGCATTTAAAAACAGGGGAAAAAGTCCTTCAGGTGGGTTCGGGTACGGGCAGGCATTTAAGGTATCTGCAGGAACTGGGGCTTGAACCGACAGGCATAGAGCCGGTGGAAGAATTAAATAAGCTTGCAAGGCAAAAAGAAGGAATAGACGGTAAAAGGGTAATAACCGGTTTTGCCGAAAATCTGCCGTTTGAAACTGCAAGTTTTGATTCCGTAATATTCATGACCACGTTTGAATATGTGGACGATAAATCAAAGGCGCTTTTAGAGGCGTTTAGGGTGTCCCGCGGGAAAGTGGGGATTGGTTTTCTTAACAGGACAGGGGTCACCAATCTTTTAAGGCAGTTCAACAGGGAAGGGCTGTATACGGATGCCAAATTTTTTACAGGCGGCGAACTTATAAAACTATGCGAAAAAAACCTGCTTAATGAAATAGATAACATTGAAATCTCGGTCAAATACTCCTTGTTCCTTCCTTTAAGGTTTGCCCACTATGTGCAGTGGGTTGACGATCTGCTTGAAAAAATTAACCTTCCTTTTGGCAACTACGGGATGCTGGTGATTAAAAAGAAAAAAAGAGCCGGTAAATAAAATGGCAGCCATAGGATACCTGTTTACCGCTGCCGGTTATCAGTACGTTGGCGCGGGGCGCAAGGTATATGACAGCATGTGGGCCATGCGGCAGTTCTTTGACCGTGTGGAAAAAAAGATGCCCGACGTAAAGATTAACAAACTTGCGTTTATCGGGCCGCAGGAAGAGCTGCAGAAACCTGAAAACGGGACAATATTTAACGGCGCGTATCAGGCGGGAATGTTTGAAGTGTTAAAGGAAAAAAAGGTGACCCCGGAACAGATAATGGGATTCCGCTCCGGGGAACTTATCGCGCATGCGTGCGCAGGCACATTTGAATTTGAAGACGCCATGGCGTTTATTTACAGAAAAAATATCCTGTTCAAAGAGGCGCTTGGCTCCGCGCAGTTTTCGCAGCTGCTTATTAATACCCTTGATACCGGCAAGACCGCGCAGGTGTGCGGGGAAATAAACAGGGCGGTAAAATGCGGCATTACTTCATATAACTCTTCTGACAGCGCCACGGTGGCGGTGGAATCAAAATTAAAAGAAAAAGTGATAGAGGCATTTAAAAAACTGGGCGGCTCTGTGATTGACCTGCCTTATGAAGAGTTGTCCGGCCTTTATTTATTTAAGGAAGCCGCGGATAAGTTAACCGCTGAATTCGGCGAAGCAATTAAAAACGAAGTAATAAAAGTGGATAAACCCGCGTTTAAAATGTACAGCCAGGTAAAAGGGGATATGTACGATAACGCCGCTGAAATTAAGCAGTCTTTGTTTAATTATCTGTATCTGCCGTCAAGGAATGACCTGATAATACACAACATGATGAAAAACTGCATTAATACATTTGTGGAACTGGGCTGCGGCACATTTTTAGGCAGGCTGGCAAGAAAAGCCGACAGCGGCAAGCGCGTCTTAAACACCCACGACCTGGCAGGAATCTCCACCGCCATTAAACTGGCAAATTAGGGTTGGGAGTTTTTGGTTTTTATTGGATGGGTTTGGGTCTTTAATGTAGAGACGCAATATATTGCGTCTCGGTCTTATATAAAATCATATATTTAAACAGGAGAAATAAATTAATTATTGATACTCCGCTTCTTACCAGGGTTAAGATGAGCGACGGTTCTTTTGAAGTGGAAGCGAAAAAAGAAAATAAATCATATAGGCATAAACTTATTAATTAAAAAGCCAAATCCGAAATTAGATGCTCGTCAATCAACCCAAGCCGGTTTCCTCGTGAAGTTTCTTTAATATCTTTTTTGCTTTTTCTAGTTTGGTCTTATTAATAAGTATTTCCTTTGCGAAAAAATTATCTTCCAAAAATACCCTTGACCCTGCGGCGTTGATGTTTTGTATATGGGGCCTATTTATGTTTGAATAGCTTAATCTTGAAACGCATTCAATATTACTTTTTTTAAGCGCGTTTATAAGTATGTCCTCTTCAGGCTGGCTTTTAACCACAGCAAAAAAAACCGTGGGAAAATCTCCTGTATTGTCAGCGGATAATTTGCTGCAGTAAGGGCATACTGACAGGTGTGCTTTATGCTTGCGCTTGCAGTTTGGGCAGAACATGAAACTCCTTATAAATTTATCGGTTTGCTTTCTTAAGCGTTATTAAGAGTAACAAAAAATACCGGATTAAACAAATCATTTAGTAGTACGTAAAAAAATATTGTTTTTTCTATTACATATACCTTGCCATTTATTTCTTGCGTGGTAAAATGTTGCGTTGATATTTAGAAAATCACATATGAAATCATACAGGAGAAATAATTGGAACTTCGTGAACTCTTAAATGAAGAACAGGTGCAGGCCGTTATGCACAAAGAAGGGCCGCTTTTAATACTTGCAGGCGCCGGCAGCGGCAAAACGCGTGTTATAACATACAGGCTTGCCTGGCTTTTATCCGAACATAATGTATCCCCTGAAAATATCCTGTGCGTTACGTTTACCAATAAAGCCGCGCAGGAAATGAAATCAAGGGCCAGAAAAGTCGCGGGCAAAAAAGTTGATAAAGTATGGATGAGTACGTTTCATTCTTTTGGGGTGCGTGTTTTAAGGCTGCACGCGGAGCTTTTAGGTTATGACAAAAACTTCACCATATATGACCAGGAAGACAGGGAGCGCCTTTTAAAAGAGTGCATGCACGACGCCAAGGTGTCTGACAAGGAAATGAAAGTATATGACTGCATGCGTTACATTCAGGACGCTAAAAATTCCCTTATTACCCCCGCGGAATACATGAATGATTACGGCACGGAATATGAAAAAGGCATGGTTGCAAGGATATATGAAATTTACGAGAAAAGGCTTAAACGCAACAATTCAATGGATTTTGACGACCTTATATGGAAACCGCTGGACCTTTTTAACAATAACCCTGCTGTCCTTGAAAAATACAGGGAGCAGTTTCAATACATAATGATAGACGAGTATCAGGACATTAACCACGCGCAGTACATGCTTATTTCAATGATGGCGTCCAAATATAAAAATATATGCGTGGTGGGCGACGATGACCAGTCTATTTACCGCTTTCGCGGCGCGGATATTACAAATATTCTCAATTTTGAAGAAGATTACCCTGATGCAAAGGTAATAAGGTTAGAGCGCAATTACCGTTCCACACAGACTATCCTGAAAGCCGCGCATAAGGTGATTCAGAATAACTCCGACAGAAAAGAAAAAGAGATGTGGACAGATAACGACAAGGGCGAAAAGATAATTTTCTATTACGTGGATGACGAAGTCATGGAAGGCGAAGCCATCCTTAATGAAATAGACAAACTGATGCGTCTGCACGGCGCGGATTTAAAGGACATAGCGATATTTTACCGCACCAACGCGCAGTCACGTTCCATTGAAGACAGGTTAAGGCGCGCCGGGCTTCCGTATAAGCTTGTCGGCGGATTCAGTTTTTACGGCAGGATGGAAATAAAAGACATGCTGTCATACATGAGGATAATTGCCAATCCGCGTGATGTAATAAGTTTTAAAAGGATAGTCAACGTACCGCCGCGCGGCATCAGCGACACCACGGTGGAAAAAGTGGAACAGTTTGCTTTTCAGAATGACATAACCCTTCTTGAAGCCCTTGGAAGGACACAGGAAACGGAAAATATTAAGCCTATGGTAAAACAGTCGTGCTCGCAGCTGCATGCGCTTTTAACAGGGCTTGCGATAAACAGGAACAATATGAAGTTAAGGGACCTTATGGCGGAAATTCTGACCGGCACAGGGTATATTTCTTTTTGGGAAAATGACCAGAACCCCAAAGCAAAGGAAAGAATAGAAAACGTTAAGGAACTTGTCTCTGCTGTGGCGGAATTTGAAGAAGAGAAAAAAGACGCGACACTGGAAGACTTTTTATCCCAGGTGGCGCTTATATCCGAAGTTGATAAACTTGACGAAAATGCCGATGCCGTGACGCTTATGACAATTCACAGCGCCAAAGGCCTTGAATTTGACAATGTGTTCATAGCGGGTATGGATGAAAAAATATTTCCGCATAAGAACTGCATAGAAGAAGAGGGCGGAATAGAAGAAGAACGCCGGCTTGCATATGTGGGTATTACCCGCGCAAGAAAAAGGCTTTACCTGCTCTCCGCAATTTCGCGCAGGCAGTTTGGTGCCAGGACGCTTGGGGCGATATCAAGGTTTATAAACGAGATTCCCGAAGAATACCTGCATCACAAAGGCAGGCCGCCTGCTAAGCAGCTGGATGAAAAATTATCCGGCGCTGTGCATGACATGGGAATAGACGCGCAGCCCAATTACGAAGCAACGGACGCGGAGCCTGCGGTAATGCAGCTGGAACCGGGGGACAAGGTCAGTCACATAAAGATGGGTGAAGGAATTATCACCAAAATAGAGCCCTATGGGGATGATTACAGGATAACTGTAATGTTTAAAAAGAACGGGAGAAAAGAGCTTTCAGCAAAATACGCGGGGCTTGCTAAGATCTGATAAAGGCAGCTCGGCGCGCTTTGCGCGTACAGCAGCTCTGCAGCCCGGGTAAAAAATTAAAAGGTCCATAGTTTATATTTATCTGTTTTACTTTCTAGCGTAGAGGCGTAATACATTACGCCTCGTTTTTAAAATACTAAATAATTTATGATGTATCAAAGTACTAAAGAATTCATTTGTAGTTAAAAAGCCGCTTAAAGTTGATCTGATAAAGCGTTTGTGAGATGATAAAGAAAGCTGCATAATTAGGAGAGCGCGTTGAAGGGACGGGGAATACAATGAGAAAAAATATTTTTATATTTGTCTTTATGTTTTTGTGTATAGGTGTACATGCCGAAGATTTCGTTATAGGCACAAATACAGGACAAAAACTTTCTGCTGCTATGCCCGGATTATCCTGCGATGTTGACCTTTGGCCTAATATTTCAATAACTGCAGACAGAAACAATTCTATGTTTCAGTCGTATTCTCTTTTTGTCAGAGGCAAAGTTGAATATAAGTATAATGCGGAGTTGTTTTTATTTAAAGCTGTGTATGATAAAGAGGTAAATCTTATTTTAAGGCAAAGGCAGTTTGATGGATCCCTTGGCACTGTGATGAACGATAATACTTTTAAACAGCAGGTCGATGAGCTGTATATAATGTATGGCGAAGAAGACGGGACACATGTATCTTTAGGCAAGAAAGTTGTAAGGTGGGGGCAGTTTGAGTATTATCAGCAGGGTAATTTCATAGGTCCACATAAAGACCCCCTTGATGAGACCGCTCCTTTAGAAGGGTATATTATGGCGGAAGCGGCTGTAAATATGATTTGGGATAAAGTGAAATGGCAGTCAGCATTTTTACCGCGTATGCCGCAAGACAAGCCTGTTGAATATTATTCTGACCTTGGAAAATATGATATTGTTTCAAGGTTATTGTTAGATTTTGGTTTTTTAGGTGTGGCGGCACAAGCGGGTATAGCGGATATAATAAACTGCAGTACGGGTGACTTAGGACGGATATATAAAGAAAATTTTGAATTTGGCGCTGATGGTTATGTGGTTTTATTTGATGTTTTTAAACTTTATGGGGGATATAAAAGAGATAATTCAAATTTACATAGACATAAGCAGGGCCGCGAAATAGGATTCAATGTAAGAATATTTGACAACATATATGTTATTTTTGAATCATATATGGAGGATGATAGAGCCCGTGAATACGATGCATTATATAAGGGTGCAGAAACAGCTAAACTTGAATGGAGTGAATTTCTGGGCTTTGAAAAAATGAAAATTGATTTTATCAGGATGTTTTATTATAACGAACCCTGGAAAGAAAGTATGGCAGTTGATGTAAATTATGAATTATCTGATATTCATATGATGTTAAGAAATATGTTTGAAATCAGTGAGGACAAGAATGATTATATTATTGAGTTAAGGCTTCAAACTAAAATATAAAACAGATTTTTCTACCGTAGAGGCGCAATATATTGCGTCTCGCTTTTTAAAAAACAAGACGCACCATGATGCGTCTCTACTTTATAAAACCTCTCCCGTTTACCCCGTACTTTTGCCTTCATTGACACCCGCCTTTTCTTGTGTTAAATTGGGTAATATTAGCAGACAAGGGGTGCGGTGTGGTTGAAGATGATGATTTAAAGTTTTCTATGGACGATATTATAGATATGGTTTCGGAACTTTTCGGCGAAAAAGTTGAAAAAATTGACGCCGCAAAAGCAAAGGGTATTTTAAAGCAGGAAACTGAAAACCTGTTTTTATCCGGCATTGAACTGCCGGAAGTATCCGAAGTGCCGGCAGAGGAAGACCTTTTAAAGGAATATAAGGCGGAAAAGATAACCGCGCTGGATCTCTTTGGCATTGAAGAAGAGGTAAAAAAAGAAGAGGTTCTGCCGCCGGGTGTAAAAAAACTTCCGGAACTTGACCCTGAAAGGCTGAAAAAAAGGGAAGAACTTTTAAGAAGGCTTGAAGAAAATGATAAAAAAGCGCAAGCGGCGGCGAAAATAATACCGGTACAACAGCAGGCTGCGGCTAAAACCGCGGTTTTTTCCTATAATGAAATTGTTATGATGATATCACTTTTTGACGCGTCGCAGCAGATTTTTATGGCGCTGCTTTCAAAACTTATAAAAAAGACGCCTGTTCTGAATATGTTTTTAAAGACCCTGGAAAAAGCTATGAAAAACAACCCTGAAATATTAAAAAAAGCCGATCTAAACAGCAAAGGCAGCGCAAGGGCGGATGGGTCGCTTGAACCGGCAAGGGTTTTTTCCAATTATAATATATTGCAGGAACCGGCAGAAAAAAAGCTGTTTAAGTTTTTTGCTGCGTTAAGGGATGTATTTGAAGAGCGGCTGATAGCCGTGGAAATGGCGGCAGGAATAGAGACTAAAGACGAAGTGATGTCAAACATACTGATTCAGTCGGAAAAATTGTTTTATAAAAAAGAGTATCCAAAAAAACTTACACATGCATTCTTTGAACATGTGGTGCCAAGCACCACCTTAAAGCCGGGAGAATAGAAAAAAATGGATAAGAATAATGAAATGCAGGCGGAAAATTCCGCAGTGCTTACAGAGGAAGAAGAGGCCCTTTTAAGGGAGTTCGAAGAGGAGCGAAGGGAAAAGTCCCCGGAGCCGGAACAGAAAAAAGAAGAACCTGCACGCCAAAACGGCGGTTCCGCGAAAGCCACGGAAGCGGATGTAACGGAGCTGCGCAAACTTATAGAAGAAGAGATGCGCGCCAAAATAGAAAATGAACTGCGCGCCAAGATAGAACTTGAATTAAGGGTGGATCTTGCAGACCAGATAAGGGCGGAAATAGAACCTGACATAAGAAAACAGGTTGAAGCGGAAATGAGGGTTAAGTACGAAGACATAATGAAAGACGTGGAAAAAGTGGAAGCGGACGTGGCGCTGCGTGAAAAAGAGATGAGAAAAAAAATAGAAGCGGAGCTTGAAGCCAGAATACGCCGCGATGTGGAATTTGAAAGGAATAAAAAGCAGGAAGAGATAATTAAAAAACTTGAAATGATAGAAGGCATAGAGGCCAAAAACGCAAGGCTTCAGGAAGACGAAATAAAGAAATCCCTTAAAGAAGAAATGAAGAAAGAAATAGAAGAAGAACGCGAAAAGAAAAAAGCCGAACTTCTGAAAAAACTTGAAACTTCGCAAAAGTCCACGATAACCGACCAGCTTAAAAAAGAAAAAGTAAGGCAGGAAGTTCAAAAACACGGCGCGGTGGTCATAGCACACAGCGAAAAACTTGTGCTTTTAAGGCTGTTTGAAGAGACGCAGAAAATATTAATGGAACTTATGACCGCGTACATGTCCGCGAAAAAAGTGGAAACTATTTTTGCGCGTTCTGTAGAAAAAGCAGAGAAGAAAAACCCTGAAGTGCTTAAAAAAGCCGCTGTGGATAAGGAAGGCAAGATAAGGCATGACGGTTCCGTGGAAGTGGCCCGCGTGCTGTCCAACGTAAACGCCCTTACCGTATCAGAAGAAAAAAAGAGTTTGTTATTTTTTGCGGCGCTGCAGGACATATTTGACGAGCGCATATTAGAAGCGGAAGTAGGCACAGACCTTGAAACAAAAGACAAAATAATGTCCGCGCTTCTTGCAAAGGTGGACCGCGTGTTTGCAAAAAGCGAGTTCAACAGAAAAATGGGAAATTATTTCATGGAATATATAGTTCCAAATACAAGCATGCAAAGCGGTGAAAATACATGAGCGCGTATAAATTCGGGCTTTTAACAAGGCAGGAACTTGAGGCGCAGGAAGAAAAATTTCTTGCCCCCTACGCGATGAAAAGCAAAGATACAAAAGGCAGGCGTTATAAAGAAACAGAAGACCCTTTCCGTTCCGTTTATCAGCGCGACCGCGACCGTATAATACATTCCACCGCGTACAGAAGGCTTGAATATAAAACTCAGGTCTTTGTAAACCTTGAAGGCGATTATTACCGGACAAGGATGACCCATACCGCGGAAGTGGTGCAGATAGCACGGTCGCTGGCAAAAGCGCTGCGCCTTAACGAGGAACTTACCGAATCCATAGCGCTGGCGCATGACATAGGGCACACGCCTTTCGGACATTCCGGTGAAGAAGTGTTAAACAGGTTAATGGAAGAAGAAGGCGGGTTTGAACACAACATTCAAAGTTTAAGGGTGTTGGACAAGCTGGAACTTAAATACCCCGACTTTGTGGGGCTTAACCTTTCCTGGGAAACGCGTGAAGGGATTATAAAGCACAGTTCGGATTACGACAATCCCCATACAAAAGAATACGAACCAAAACTGGCGCCCACGCTGGAAGCGCAGGCGGTTAATTTTGCCGACGAGATTGCCTACAACTCCCACGACTTTGATGACGGCATCACTTCCGCCATCTTAAGCGTTGAATCTTTAAAGACTTTAAAGATATGGGGAGAGATGGAAAAAAAGATAGACATGAAAAAGTTTGAAGAACTTCCGCTTGAGATGAAAAAATATAACATTACAAGGGCTCTAATAAACGTGCAGATTACGGCCCTTTTAAAAAACACGATGGAGAATCTGGAAAAAAATTCCATTGATTCGGTTGATAAGGTAAGAAAGCACAAAGAGAACCTTGTGATGTTTGACCCTGTAATGAAAGACATGCATAAAGACCTTAAGGATTTCCTTTACAGGAATTTTTACAAACACTACAAAATAATCCGCATGGAATACAAGGCGGAAAAGATTATAAAAGACCTTTTTGAGATTTATGAAAAAAAGGGCGCGGTAAAAGACAAACGTAAGAAAGATGTGATAAATTCGATATTACCGCCTGAAGTAAGAAAAAGGCTGGGGGAAGACTCTTTAAAAAGGGTTATATGCGACTATATAGCGGGTATGACAGACAGGTCCATACTGGAAGAATATAAAAAGCTTTATGACCCGTATGAAAAAGTTTAAAACATATCAGGATTTTTTTGGAGGTATTAAAAAGTGAACCTTATTGACATGCTTGAAAAGGCTGCCGAAAAAAATGGAAAAAAAATATTTTTAATAGAAGATAAGAAAAAACCCGTAAGTTTCGGTGACGTAAGAAAAAAAGTTATTGAACTGGCATCCGGCTTGTCAAAACTTGGCGTTAAAAAAGGCGAAAGGGTGGCGCTGCTGCTTAACAACAGCCCTGAATTTATTTATTCCTACTTTGCCGCCCAGTATCTGGGCGCGGAAATAATTCCGCTTAACACCTTTTTAAGGCTTGAGGAAATAATATACATCTTAAATGATTCAAACGCGGTGGTGCTTATCACATCCCCTGATTTTTATCCTGCGCTGAAGGATTTCAGCATATCAAGGGCAAACTGTTTAAAGCATATAATTTCCACCGGTAATCTAAATGAAATAAAATGTTTAAATTTTCAGCAAGTGCTGTCAGACACACCTTTTACGCCTGTTGCACCAAAGGATACGGACACCGCGGCTATTATTTACACATCCGGAACAACGGGGCACCCCAAAGGCGCCATGCTGACTCACAGCAACCTTGTTTCCAATGTGGAACAGTCAATTAAAGCCATTAACATAAAACCAAGCGACAGATTTGTAATTTTTCTTCCCATGTTTCATGCTTTTTCATTTACCGTATGCGTACTTATCCCGCTGTACGTAAACTGCAGGCTGACAATAATAAAATCAATACAGCCGTTCAGCAATATAATTAAAGCTATTATGAAAGACAGGATATCCATATTTGTAGCCATTCCTCCTGTTTATAATGTGCTGTCGGGAAAAAAAATACCGGGCTGGCTTCTGTGGCTTAACCCTATCAGGCTGTGCATTTCCGGGGCTGCGCCGCTTGCGGGAGAGGTATTAAAAAACTTTGAAAAAAAATTCAGGGTGCCCCTGATGGAAGGGTATGGCTTGTCTGAAGCGTCCCCTGTGGTATCGGTTAACCCTTTTGATAATACAAGAAAAGCCGGTTCCGTGGGTAAACCCATACCCGGCGTTGAAGTGCGGATAGTTGATGAAGACGGAAAAGATGCTGCGCAGGGTTCAGCCGGAGAAATAATGATAAAGGGCCCCAATATAATGAAAGGGTATTACAATAGGGAGACGGAAACAGCGGAAGTCTTAAAAGACGGCTGGCTGTTTACCGGAGATATAGGAAGGCTTGATACGGACGGGTATCTTTTTATAATGGACAGAAAAAAAGACCTTATACTTGTTAACGGGATGAACCTGTACCCCAGAGAAGTGGAAGAAGTGCTTTACAGCCACCCGGCGGTGGCTGATGCGGCAGTAGTGGCAAAAAAAGACAACATACACGGCGAAATACCCATAGGTGTTATTCTGCTGAAAGAAGGCGCGGCAGCAACTGACGCGGAACTTAGAAAGTTCTGCAAACCGCATCTTGCCAATTTTAAGGTACCGCATAAATTTGAATTCTGGGCTGAAATTCCAAGAAATGCCACAGGAAAAATATTAAAGAGAGAGATTAAAAGGATAATCAATGAACAAAAGTAAGGTTAAAATATGCATCTGTCAGCTTAATACAGCGGTTGGGGACATCAGGGAAAATACATCCGCCATTCTGTTAAAGGCTCAGGAAGCCGCGGATAACGGCGCTGAAATAATCGTATTTCCGGAACTGACAATCACCGGATATCCGCCCGAAGACCTGCTCTTAAAGAAGAAATTCATTAATGACAATATAAAAGCCATGAAAGCTGCCGCGCGAAAAATAAAAGGTATAACTGCGGTAATAGGGTTTGTAGAGCGCGAAGACGGTATAAATTATAATTCCGCCGCCGTGGTTTCAAACGGCAAGATATCCGGCATTTATAGAAAAACGCTGCTTCCCAATTACGGGGTGTTTGATGAAAAACGGTACTTTGGGCACGGAAATAAAAATTTTATTTTTAAAGTCCGCGGCATATCTTTTGCCGTAACCGTCTGCGAGGATATCTGGTATAAAAACCCGGTGCTGGAAAAAACAAAAGGCAAAACAGACTGGATAATTAACATAAGTGCGTCACCTTACCATATGGGCAAGGGAATGGAAAGGGTGCGTGTTTTTTCCAAAATGGCAAAAAATTATAAAGCCGGAATAATCTATGCCAATCTGTGCGGCGGCCAGGATGAACTTGTTTTTGACGGGCACAGCCTGGTAATAGATAAAAAAGGGAAACTTATAATGCAGGCCGCGCAGTTCAACGAAGATATGGTTTATTTTTACAGTGAAAAAGATTCTGCCGTGAAAGATAAAAATAGCGCCGTAAAAAGCCGGCTTTCCAGGGAAGAGGAAATTTACAGGGCGCTTGTGACAGGAACAAAGGATTATATAAGAAAGAACGGGTTTAAAAAAGTAATAGTGGCTTTAAGCGGGGGCATTGATTCGGCAATTGTGTCTCTTATAGCCGCGGAAGCCGCCGGAAAAGAAAATGTAACGCTTATATTTCTGCCCACAAAGTATTCCTCACAAGAGTCATTAACGGATGCAAAAGCAATGGCTGAAAATATTGGGATAAAGCTTCAGGTGCTGGCAATTCAGGATATTGCGGACCTTTATAATAAGAAACTGCAGGGGCTGTTTGTTGGAATGCAGCCGGATATAACTGAAGAGAACCTGCAGGCCAGGATAAGGGGAAATATAGTAATGGCTATGTCCAACAAATTCCACGCGCTTGTGCTTACTACCGGCAACAAAAGTGAAATGAGCACGGGTTATGCCACGCTTTACGGGGATATGGCAGGCGGTTTTGCGGTTATAAAAGATGTGCCTAAAACAATAGTATATGATTTATGCCGCCATATAAATAAGAAGAATGGCAGGGAAGTTATACCCGCAAATATTATTAAAAAGGCGCCAACCGCGGAGCTTAAATTTAACCAGAAAGACCAGGACACACTGCCGCCTTATCCGGTGCTTGACAGCATAATAAAGGATTATGTGGAAAATGACATGACGTATGTAGAACTTAAAAATAAATATGACCAGCAGATACTGAAAAAAGTTTTAAGAATGATAGACCTTGCGGAATATAAAAGAAGGCAGGCGCCGCCCGGGGTTAAAATCACGCCCAAGTCGTTCGGCAGGGACAGAAGGATGCCTATTACCAATAAATACAGGGAGTGATGTAATACAAAAGCGGTTTTAATACGTCCTATAAATATGAATATAGAATTTTTTATTGGAACTTTTATTTATGCGTGTTATATTAAATAAACAAATTCAGGAGGATTAAAATGAAAAAAATCATTATGGCAGTTATGCTGCTTGCGTTTGCGTCAGCCGCGTTTGCGGCCCCTTACTTGTACATTTCCAACAGCCAGTTTAAGAAAATATCAGTTTTTGACACCGCGGTAAATAAAGTGATTGGGGAAATAAAGGCGCCTTTTTCCGTAAAAGACCTTAAACTTTCACCGGATAACAAATACCTGTATTTTTTAAGTTCAGAGAATAATTCCCTTTACAGGATTGTCACAAAAAATCACAGGATAGACGATGATTTTGTAAATGTGGGATACATGCCGCTTACTTTTGAAATAACCAACAGCGGAAAATACGCCTATGTTGGCAACAGCAAATCCAATAACGTATCCGTTGTGGACCTTGAAAAAATGGAAGTAATTATGGATCCCATTCAGATGCCGGGTTCACCAAGGGCTGTGGCGATAACTGATGATGACCAGAAGGTATATGTGGCGCTTGGCGGAAACGCGGGTGTGGCTGTTATAAATACCGCGACAAATAAACATATTAAAACAATTGAAACCGGGGCTGACCCGTGGGGTATGGAATTAAAATACCCGAACCTTTACGTTTCCAATGAAGGGCTGGCAAGTATTTCAGTAATTGATGTAAGAAACGACAAAGTTACAAATGAAGTTATCACCTCTGATACACCAAGGGGTGTGGCATACCACAACGGGATGATATATGTATCCGTAATGAACGGTGTGGATGTATTTGAAACAAAAAGGTTTGAAAAACCCGCGTCAATGGGGCTGGATTATGTGGTATATGACGCGGCATACGGCAAGACATCATCAGGAAATAAGATTTACATAGCCGGATATGACAAGGGAAGCGCAACCGGAAAGATAGCTGTAGTAGATCCGGAAGTTAACGAAATTGTGGCAGAAGTTGATATTGACGGATGGCCATATTATCTGGAAATAAGAAAAATCAGGCCTACGGCAACCCACGTGCCCACATCAACAAGCACAAACACTCCCAAGGCCACAGTTACCCATACTTTTACGAATACTCCCACATATACGGCTACTTTTACGCCTACAAACACTTATACAAAAGTGCCCACAAAAAAGCCCACAAGAAAACCCACTCCGGCAGCAACTGCCACCCCTTCGCTTTTAAGCGAGGATTTAAGGGGAAAAGTGACAATGTCAGGCCAGCCTGTGGCTTCCGTAAAAGTAAAGGCTATAAGCAAACATAATAATAGAATAGTTGAAGTTAAAACTGACAGCTCCGGATACTTTAAGTTTAACAAGCTTACGTTAGGAGCTTACATAATAAGCGTGGAAGCCACTTTCATAAAAGAAAAAGCCGTAGCGTATACGGTAAACAGGGGAGTGGAAAATTACATTGAAATAAAAGTCAGCAAAAGGCAATAAAAGAACAGCTGATTTAATAAATTATAAGGCCTTCCCAAATCGGGAAGGCCTTTTTTATTATCAAAAACACGGGTGGTTTTTTTAAAGGTATTTTAATACATCTTCTTTGGTGAAAAAGCAGGCGCCTTTTGACGAAAGGTTGGCTGCGGCCGAGGCATTTGCCCATTTGGCTGACTGCGCTATACTCATTTTATTTGAAAGGCCGTATAAAAGTCCGGCTGAAAAAGCGTCGCCTGACCCTACCGGAGAAACGATATTTTTTACCACGCACGGCGGGTGATAGGTGTGTTTCCCGCTGCTGTATATCATTGCCCCGCTTTCCCCAAGGGTAACTATAAAAAGCCATATTCCGTACTTGGTGGATAACAGCGAAGCGAATTTTTCAAGTTTTGACATGCTTTTTAAATTTACCGAAAAGGCGTCTTCAAGTTCCTTTAAATTTATTTTTACAATACCCGGGCCTGCCTTAATGGCGTGAAATAAAAAACGGCCGGAAGTATCTATCATTACCTTTTTTTTATCTGATGTTTTTTCGATGGCTTTGACATAAAAATCCGCCGGAAATTCTTTTGGAAGGCTTCCTGAAAAAAGTACGTATGATGATTTTTTTGAATTCTGCTGTATTTTAGTCAGGACAAGCCCCGCTGTTTTTCCGGGTGTTTTAAAAGAAGATTCGCTGTTTATAACAGTTTCGGAGTGTTCTTCTGTTTCGTTTATTATCAGGCATATCCTGTTTGCCCCTGCGGCCTGTGTCATATCTGTTTTAACACCGTATGCAGCGCAGAAAGACTCTGTTATCTGCAAACTTTCAGTACCGCACAGCCCTGTTAAAAGCGTTTTTGCGCCAAGAATTGATAATGCCCTGGCTGCATTCAGCGCTTTTCCTCCGGGATATGATGTTATTTCAGCGGTGCGAAGGACGATGCCGCTTTCATAACGGGGTATGGATGCAGAAATATCCTGCGTGGTGTTTAAGGAAACGGCCAGTATCATTTAAAGAAAGTGATAATTATGGCAGAGGTAATAACCCAAAGGGAGATATCTATTATCATAGGAATGTCTTTTAAAAAAATAAGTTCGGGGGCCCCGCCAAGATTTTTTTTGTGCATAAGATACAGATATCTGAAAATACCGTAAAGTACAAACGGGATGGTGAACATCATATAATGATGGTTAGATGAGGTAGTGGAAGAAAATGTATAAAGGCAGTAAGCAATAAGGGTGGAAGAAGTGACAATTGACATCATTTCATTAAGCAATTCCGGCGAATATTCCGCCAGGGTTTTTCTGTGTTTGGAAGCGTCATTTAAAGTTAACAATTCGTGCCTTCTTTTGGAGAGGATGACAAAAAGCGCCAGCAAAGTGGTGCATACTAAAAGCCAGGGGGAAATTACAGCGTCTATTATAAAAGCGCCGGCAACAGGCCTTAAAACAAATCCCGCCGCCACTTCCAGTACGTCAAGGATAACGATGTGTTTCAGATAATATGTATAAAGCATTGTCATTATTATGTATGAAAGAAGCACAATAAAAAAGTTAAAATTAAGGAAAAAAGCGCCCGTAAGAGAAATTACAAACAGCAGGCAGGAAAGCGTGACGGCAAAAACACTGTCTATAGTGCCTGAAGCAATGGGCCTGTTTTTTTTAAGAGGGTGCAGCCGGTCTTCTTTTGCGTCTTTAAGGTCGTTTATGATATAAAGCGAGCTTGCTGCAAAACAAAAAAGAAAAAAACCGGTAAGGACTTTCAGGAATAAAGGAAGGTTAAGGATGTTTCCTGTAAAGACCAGAGCGGCGAAAAGAAGCAGATTTTTAATCCATTGTTTTACCCTTAAAAGTTCGGTAATGGTTTTAAAGTGTATGTGCATAATTTTTATGGAATCAGCCTTAGATTGTCTATGTAAAGGACAACGTCCTGCGGTTCCGCTTTGGTATCAAGATAAAGGGTGACGGAAACTATGTTGGCAATATCTATCCTTTTGTTGACAACATCTTCTATTACTATTTCAAGTTTATTTTTACCTTTGACAACGGGCCTTAAAGCCAGATACTCGCGGCCTGCAGCGTCGTTTAACTTTATGTAAAAATCATATTTTTTTTCTTCGTTGTTATAAATATCAACGCCAAGTTTTTTGTACTGTGACCAGTCGGTGACCTTAAGTTTTGTAAGGGTGTTTATGCTTATAATTAAGGGTGAAATCCATGATGCGGTTTTTTTAAGCTCCCTTTCCGTAAGAAAATCAGCAGGGACTGAAAAAGTGGTTTTGGCGCTGTATTTTCCTTTTGTGGCGTGCTTTTTAAACTGTTCAAGTTTTACATAACCGTAAGTTTCCCATAAAAATTCCCCAAGGGTGGTGTCTGACTGTGTTTTTTCGAAACTGCACAGAAGGCCGCGGGCTTTAAGTTCGCTTTTGGTCAGCTTGGTGCTTCCGCCTGCGATAACGGAAATAAAAGCTGAAAGTATTAAAACTGTTATAAGTTTTGCGGTGTATTTATTCACAATTGTCCTCCGGGATTCAAAATTTTAGTTATTTTAACAGTAAACCCATAAAGCGTCAATATCATATTATTATAAGGAAAGTAAAGAAATGGAGGGACAGAGGGACAGAGGGACAGAGGGACAGAGGGACGGAGGGACGGAGGGACGGAGGGACGGAAGGACGGAGGGACGGAAGGACGGAGGGACGGAGGGACGGAGGGACGGAGGGACGGTTTGTATTTGGTAGACGCGGGTCTTTAGCCCGCGGCAGTTGTTTTTGTTTTGGAATTGGTTTTGTTCCGGTAGGCGCGCCTTTTAAGGCGCGGCAGTAGAATATAAATAATTCACTACTACGCGCAGACTAAAAAACCGCATCTATCAAACCTCAGTTCTTCCAATCCGCCTTAATTGCGGCGCGTGATGAAAAAATATATCCAACACCGGTAAAACTGAGGGGTCGGAAGGGCGGCTGAAGCGGGTTTACGGGATAAAGCATGCGGGAAAAGCTGTTGTTAATGTGTTATTATTAAGTACTTATAGGGAACTTAAGAATGTGTTTGCAGGCTGTTTTGCAGGGATAAATTAAGGAGGATATAATAGAAATATGACACTTATGCGCCGTTTCAGGCTGTTGTTTTCCCCTTTTCATAAGGGAATAAATTATTACAAAAACTACTCTGTTGTTATGAAGCGCGATTTGAATACCATGTCCATATACAGCACCCTGAAAAAAGAAGCGGGAGAATCAAAGGACATTCTGGATTTTGGATGCGGTATTGGCTATATAACTTCATTTCTTGGAGCAACCGGTGTTGATGTAAATAAAAGCGCCATTGCATTTGCAAAAAAAAATTATCCCAAAATAAAGTTCATGAATAAAACAATAAAAAGCCTTATAACAGATAAAAATAAATATTCTGTTATAACGTGCGTGAATCTGATAGAGCATCTGGAAGATGAAGTAAGGCGGCAGTGGTTTAAAGCTGTACCAAAAATTCTTAAAAAGAACGGGAAAATGCTTGTTGTATATGATGATATGTATCATCCAATGCAGCTGTTATCAGGCATCATACATCCGGGTATGCTGTTAACTGACCCGTCACATGTAAGGTGCTGGACGCAGAAACAATTCAGAAAAGTGCTTGAAGAAAGTTTTGTTATAGAAAAAGAAATAAAGGGGAACATACTTGCGCTGTTTCTTCCGTGGACTAACAGGTTCGCCACCGCAAGATTATACGTGTGTAAGGTAAAATAGTAATATTTGCCTCATAAAATATTTGTCTTTTAACGGCGTTAATATAAGTTTTCAAACTTCCTAAATGCTGCCTTTAACAGGGATTTTAGCCTGCGGTTTCGATCTAACCGTGCATCCGTGCGTCCGTGCATCTGTCCCTCCGTCCCTCGTTCTTTTACGTCGCTTGCATATTTTAATGATTTGTTGTATTTTGTCTGAATATGATGCGGAGAGAAAAATGAACCAAAAACACGAAGATACATTTAAAAAATACAGGGCTGAATTTGTAATAGGAACACTTCTTATGCTTGCGGTTTTCCATTCCGCGTATTATCTTTATCAGAATCAGATGTCAGGTTATTTTAATTCCTTGAATTATAACGTTGTGCTTATTCTGACAGGCGCGGTTATAATATTTACGGCTTTATTTTCCTACCCAAGAATATACAAATTCAAGATGTTGCTGTCCGGCGCGGTACTCTCATCCTTTTTTATAAACCTTTTTCTGGTATATAACAGGCCTTTTAGCGGGATTAAGGTTATGGATATTTCGCTTGATCTTTATCAGAAGGCTCAATTACTGCCGGAAGGGTTTGGCATAAAGATAATGCTGCTTCTGCTGGCGTTAAACCTTCTGCTTGTGATACTTGCCACTGCCACCACGGGATTTGCAGCGGGCAGGGCGTGGGCTGTTTCGATTTTTGTTTTCAATATTGCCGCGTATGTCTTTCTTCTTAATGTTTTTCCGGCGTTTGAAAAGGACAGCGATTCATATTTTAATACCTTTAACCTTCTGGTGCTTGTTTTAACAATGATTTTTTCCATATTGACAATAGAAGAAGAACATAATTTTGGAAGCGTAATAGTAAGCCTGGCGGTTACTGTTTTTTATCTGAACATGCACGCTGACCCTTATGAAAAAACACTTATGCTGGCGCCGGTCATGGGAATTATCTTATTTCTTGGAATGCTTGCGCACTGGATAAGCTGCCTGTTTCATATGGCCAACTACGATCCGCTGCTTAAGATTTATAACAGGCAGTATATGGAAGGAATAGTAAGCGGTGTGGCGGACGCAAAAATAGGAAATAAACTTGCGGTGATGATGATAGACATTGACCACTTTAAAAAAATAAATGACACTTATGGCCACGCGGCCGGGGATGTTGTGTTAAACAGGGTGGCGTCTATAATCCGGGAAACCGCGCTGCCGGAAGGCATTGTCTGCCGGTATGGCGGCGAAGAGATAATAGTTTTTTTAAGGGATAAAACCGCGGCAGAGGCACAAACCAGGGCCGAGAAGATAAGAAAAAACGTAAAAAAAGCTGTCTTTAATTATAAGGGCAAATCAATAAAAGCAACACTTAGTATAGGTGTGGCGTATTCAGATTCAGGGCTTAACGCAATTAGCGCAAAGATAAAACAGGCGGATGATAATGTTTATAAAGCAAAGAAAGCGGGCAGGGACAGGGTGGTTAATTAAACGGGCTTTAACCTTGAACTTGTAACCGTTTTATGTTGTGTTATACTTTAAACATGGTATGCAGAAAATTTTTTGGGGGAGGTAATGATATGCAGGATAAACCTTGTTTTGTTTATATTACTGCGGACAGGCAGGAAGATGTGGATAAAATAGAAGAAGCGCTGCTTAATGAAAAACTTGCCGCATGCGTAAGCGTCATTCAGGGGGTTAAGTCTTCGTACTGGTGGAACGGGACTATAGAAAAAGCCGAAGAAAAACTGATGATGATTTCTACAAAAGAAGCGCTTGTGCCGGAAATAACAGAAAGGGTAAAAGAATTGCATTCATATGAAGTGCCGGAAGTGGCATGTGTTGAGATTAAAAACGGGAATTCAAACTATATAAAATGGATAATGGAAAATACAAAATGAAAAAAACAAAGATAGTGGCGACATTAGGCCCTGCTACAGCGGGCAGTTCGAAAATACTTCAGCTGGCAAAAAACGGGGTAAACGTATTCAGGCTTAATTTTTCACACGGCAATTACGCTTTTTTTGGCGGCATAATCGCATCCATTAAAAAAGTGCGTGCTTTGGGGCATACTGCGGCGATAATGCAGGACCTGCAGGGTCCAAAAATAAGGGTTGGAAAAATACCCGCGCCTGTAACCCTTAAAAAAAATGAAAAGGTGATTATTTCCTGCGCCGGTAAATTTAACGCGGGCGCCGATATTAAAATTATTCCCATAGATGTACCGATATTATATAAATACGTAAAAAAAGGCAGTGAAATTCTTATTAACGACGGGATGGTTCAGATTAAAGTTGTTTCCGTGGATATTGAAAAAAAAGAAATTCTGTGCTGTGTCACGGCGGGAGGCGATGTGGCGGGAAGAAAAGGCGTAAATCTTCCGGGGATAATACTTCCCATAAGTTCAATGAGTAAAAAGGACAGGCAGGACCTTGAATTCGGGCTTAAAAACAGTGTTGATATAGTGTGCCTGTCATTTGTAAGGCGCGCGGCAGACCTTGTGGAAATGAAAAAAATAATTAAAAAATTAAATACAAAAAACACCCCGCTTATAATAGCCAAAATAGAAAAACCGGAAGCGGTTAAGGATATAAAAGCAATACTTGCGGAAGCGGATGGCATAATGGTGGCGCGCGGCGACCTTGCCGTGGAAGCCGGCTATGCCAATATTCCGGAGTATCAGAAAAAACTTATAAAAGCGGCTAACAGCGCCGGCAAAATAGTTATAGTGGCCACGCAGATGCTTGAAAGCATGATAAACAACCCATATCCCGGCCGGGCGGAAATAACCGATGTTTATAACGCGGTTGTGGACGGCGCGGATGCGGTTATGCTTTCAGGGGAAACATCAATGGGAAGGTATCCGGAAAAAAGCGTGACAGTAATGTCGGATATTTTACAAAAAGCGGAAGAAAATATTGAAAAGTCTGACAGTATGCCGGTTTTTATAGAAACCGACCATGACTGTGAAAATGTAATTTCTTACGGCGCCGCTTTAAGCGGAAGGGTTTTAAAGAACAGCGTGATATCGGTATGCGCCTGCGGGCTGAATGATATAAGGTATGTTTCTGATTACAGGCCCAAAAATATGATTGCCGCGGTTACTGATGATAAGAATCTGTTTTATAAGCTGGCTATGTATCACGGAGTGGTGCCGGTGTATGTGAAAGGCAATACTCCGGTAAAAGCGGCTGCCGCGGTGAAAAAATGTTTCCCTAAAGTACAGAATATTGTATTTGTTAATTTTCACGGCACAGGCGGGGAAAAAGGAAGGCTTTCTGTTTTTCAGGTAAACAAAAAAGGCTGATATTGCGTCTATTATTGAAGTCTTCTGAAATATAATAAAGAGGTGTCATATGAAAAAAACAGCCGTATTGATTTTTATGGGTATATTTTTGGTATCATCACTTTTCGCCGCGGGTAAAACCGCCCCTGCTGTTTCAAAGAAAAAAACTCCCGTGCCTTCTGCCGTGCAGGAATCGCTTTTTCCCGATAACGCCGCGGCATATATCAATGATATTGAAGGCGAATGCCAGGTAAAAAGAAAGGGCGAAAGCTACGCGGAAACAATAAAAGACATCTTTATTCCGCTTTATGAAGGGGACACTGTATACACGGAAATACAGTCAAAACTGGAAATTATATTTGACGACGCCACAATCATAAAACTTGACCCAAACAGCAAACTGACCATTAAACTTTTAAAGAGGGGCAAGGCAAATAAAACCATACTTGATCTTATAAAAGGAAGCCTGTTATCGGTTGTAAAAAAACTGACGCGTGAAGAGGAATTTTCCGTAAAAACCAAAATGGCAATGGCCGCCGTAAAAGGCACTGAATTTGTTGTTACGGCAGGGGATGATGATAAAGTTGCGGTTTTTGACGGTGCTGTATCAGTAACGGGATATGACATGGACGGAAACGAACTGCACAGCATAATACTGGATAAGGATAAAGAAACGGTTATAACCAAGAAATTACGCAAACCCGAAAAAGCCAAAAAATTAAGCCGCAATTTTGTAAAAAGGTACAGTGAAATAAAGGATATGCGCGGCAAAATAGAACATGTAAGGCAGCTGCGCAGGGACGGCAAAATAAAAAAATACAGGCTTGAACGCAGGCTGGAAAGAATAGATAATTTAAAGATTATGAAATCCAGCCGGAAGTTAAGCGGAAAAATGAGCGCCGAACAGAAAGAATATATCAAACGCATGGAAGAACTTGAACCGTTCTACAGGGCCCAGCTTAATGAAATAGAAAGGGATGAAAGAAAGACAAAACAGAGAATAAAGAAAATAATTGACAATAAAAAAGCATCAAGCGCAGCGGATGAAGAATAACAATACCATTTTGGCCCAAAAAGTTCCGCACGGCACGCAGTTTATTGTAAATAGAAAATTCAGGCCGTCATATATCTTTAAACCCGGCCGGACAATAAAAATAACAATATACAAAGAAAGAATAATTGGGGTGTATCCGGTATTTTTAACGGATATTATGTATTTTTCTGCTGAAAGGCACAGTATAAAAAAAGTAATAACAGCCGCTAAAACAGAAAACAACATAGAAATTACGGTTGAACATAACAGCAAACAGGATGTCCTGGCTGATAATTTGAATATAAGCCAGGCACAATTAATTATAAGCGAACTTAAGAAAAACCTTCCCAAGTCTGTATTTAAATAGAATAATATTAATAAATACACCCATTCATTCGGTTTAATGCTGCCGGAACGCAGGTTTTGCGCTGTGAAACTGATGCGATTATAAAATTCTAAGCTATTGTCACTTTTGCCCCGCGGGTGTATAATGAACTTGCTGTGAATAGGAGCAAAAATGAAGGAAACCACTAAAAAAGAATTACCTCTTGAATTTATTGAGGCATTAAGTTACCCCGCGAAAAAACACAGGCCGCTTGGAAAGTGGCCGCTGTCGGTTCCCAAGGACCCGATTATAACTGACTATACGCCGATACCCGGAAAGAAAACTACGCCAAAAAATTTCTCATACTCTCTTATTTTCACGGCTTTTGACGTGCGCGATTACGGGCCTGAAATAAAAAAATTTATAAAAATATTTGATAACCTTAACATCAGGCGTTTTTATATAGAGTCATACAGGGACGGTTATAGCGTGGATACCGCGCTTTTAAAGCAGGTAAAAAAAGACCTTGAAAAAGAAGGGTACGCGGTATCAGGGTGCGTTACCACCACGCACCTGTCTGACCTTGCCAAATACAACGAAAGCCCGTCTGCAGCAAGCTGCTATACGGATAAAACAGCGTTAAAAAACCTTAAAAAAATATTTGAAACCACGGCATCAATCTTTAATGAAATTATAATAGATGACTGGTTTTTTACGGTGTGTAAATGCCCTGCCTGCGTAAAGGCAAAGGGCGCCAGGGAATGGCCGGAATACAGGTGCAGAATTATCGCGGACGCCGCGAAAAAATATATAATAGAACCTTCTAAAAAAATAAACAGCAAAGTTAAGCTTATTCTAAAACTGCCAAATTGGTACCAGGATTTTCACAAAAACGGCTATGACCTTGAAAGGCTTGTGCCGCTGTTTGATGAAATTGCAGTGGGAACGGAAAGCAGGGATCCAAAGACAACAAGGTTTATGCCCGTTCACGGGTCCATGTTATTTACATATATAAAACAGCTTGCTCCTGAAAAAGTTAAAAAAGCGTGGTTTGACATTTATATGTGCGATGAAAAAATATTCACGGAACAGGCATACCAGTCGCTTCTGGGCGGTGCGGATGAAATTATAATATTCTGCGCGGGAATAATACCGCAGAAAACCATGCGTCCGCTTGTAACTGCGTTAATTGAATCCACGGAAAAAATAGACAGGCTGTCGGGGTTCAGCAAAATATTCGCGGTGCCGGTAATAAGGGCCGCAAATACAGAAGGTGAAGAGTACCTTCATCAGTACCTTTTAATGGCGGGTATTCCCGCATACCTTACGCCTGTAGAGACAAAATACAGGGAAAAACTGATAATACTTACAGAACAGTCCGCGCGCGAACAGGACAGGCCGGCGCTGTTTAACAGGTTATTAAAACTAAAAAAAGACATCCTTATGACCACAGGTTTCGCGAAATCCATAAAAAAATATTTTGGTGTTAAAGAGGTAAGAGAAGAAGTAAGGGTAAGCAGAATAAAATACGCCGGACGCACGCAGCACCTGGACGAGGAGTTATATTTAAAACTTGAAGTGACTGACGGAAAACACTTAGCCCTGTTAAATGACGCGTATCCTTACCTTACGTCCATGAAGATAAAAGAAAGCAAGGTATATGTGGTAAGTATCCCGGTTTCCGCGGGTAAAATAAAAAATATCATAGGGCAGGAAGAACCGGATGATTACAGGTACATGCTTAAACATCCGTGGTTTATAGAACCCATTAAAACTGTGGTTAAGCCTTATGCTAACGTGCTTTTATATAACGGATTAAAGACACTGTTTAAGTACGACATTTAGTTTTTTATCAGGCGCGGGCATACTTATTGTATAAAACCCGCGTGTTTTTTTTGATAATTTTTGTTAAGGGGAAATAATCCAAATTACTGACGGCGGTTTGTGTATTGGCAATTATGGCGTAAGTGGTATCAGTTTATTTTTAAATAAAAAAACGGAGGTAATAATGGAAATAATTAAAAAAGCAAAAGTTATGAAGACTGCGGGAAAGCCTCCGAAAAAGATAGAAGAATTTATTGGCATGGAGAATAACGGGATAAAAGAAATAAGTATAGCGCGCATGAAAAGCCTTTCAGGCTGGAGCGAGCCGGGGCAGACCCCTGATTTTGACGAGTACATTACCGTTATTAAAGGTTTTCTGCGTGTAAAAACAAAAACCAAGACAGCGGATATTAAAGCGGGGCAGTCTGTGATTATGACAAAAGATACGTGGGTGCAGTATTCCACCCCTAAAGGCGCGGAGTATTTTTCCGTATGCCTGCCGGCGTTCACCATGAATTCCGTTCACAGGAATGAAAAGTAAGGTTAAAAAAGGAAATTGTGCTTGATTTAAGGACTTAAGTCTGATATTATTGTCAGGCTTTTAAAAAACGCATGTTTTCGGATTTTGCGGCTGGTCCCTTTATCATAAGGGTGCTGCGGGAGCTGATGAAAACAGAGGCGAAAAAACCGGTACGGAGGAATACTATGCCACAGATTACCATGAAAGCCCTGCTTGAATCAGGGGTCCATTTCGGACACCAGACCAAAAGATGGAACCCAAAGATGAAACCTTACATCTTTGCCGCAAGGAACGGGATTTACATCATTGACCTTCAGAAGACCTTAAAGTACACCAAGGAAGCTTCACAGTACTTAAGGACCATTGTCAGGAACGGCGAAAAAGTCATATTTGTCGGCACCAAAAAACAGGCCAAAGACGCCATCAAAGAAGAAGCCATACGCTGCGGAATGCCTTACATTGCAACACGCTGGCTTGGCGGAATTCTTACCAACTTCACCACAATAAAAACCAGGGTAGCCCGTTTAAAACAGCTTGAAGATATGGAAGCAACCGGCTACATCAACCGCTATCCGGTAAAAGAAAAAATGAATATGCTTAAGGAAATGAAAAAGCTGCAGAATAACCTTGGCGGCTTAAAGGACATGAACGAAATTCCCGGAGCGCTTTTCATCATAGACGTAAAAAGGGAAGAAAACGCCGTACGTGAAGGCAACAGGCTTGGAGTTCCGGTAGTGGCTGTTGTTGATACAAACTGCGATCCTGATGGAATTGACAAAATAATCCCCGGTAATGACGACGCAATAAGGGCTGTAAGGCTTATGTGCAAGATAATGGCTGATACAATTATTGAAGAAAAAGTGGCCATGGAAAAAGAAAAAGAAGTGGCAATGCAGAAAGAAGAATCGGAAAAGACAAAAGAACAGTCTGTTGAAGGAATGGAAAACGCGGCAGAAGTTGCGGCTGCGGCAGCTGATAATACAAATTACGCGGAAGTATTTAAAGATAAGCCGGAAGGCACAAAGTAAGATCCAAACTATAAAAAAAGGTGAGATAAAATGGCAGAAGTGACAACTGAACTGGTAAAAGAATTAAGGGAAAAAACAGGCGCCGGAATAGGCGACTGCCGGAAGGCTCTTATGGAGTGCGAAGGCGACATTGAAAAAGCAGGCGAGTGGCTGCGCGAAAAAGGAATTGCATCTGCCGGTAAAAGGGCGGGAAAGTCCGCGAACCAGGGGCTTATTTTCAGCTATATTCACGGCGAAGGAAAAGTGGGAGTGCTTCTTGAATTAAACTGTGAAACAGATTTTGTAGCAAGGACAGAGGATTTCAAAGAACTTTGCAAGGACATAGCCATGCAGATAGCGGCAATGAATCCGCTTTATGTAAGGCGTGAAGAAGTCCCGCTTGAAATAATTGAAAAAGAAAAAGAAATATACACGGCACAGATGGCAGAAACAAAAAAGCCGGCAAATATCATTGAAAAAATTGTGCTTGGAAAACTTGACAAGTATTTCAGCGAAGTGTGTTTGGTGGAACAGCTTTTTGTAAAAGACGACACCAAAAATATTGATACGCTTATTAAGGAAAAGATTGCCAAAATAGGGGAAAATATCTCTGTTAAAAGGTTTGCCAGGTTTGTACTTGGAGAGAACGTTTAACACAGGCGAAACCTTAATATTTCATTGTGATTTACAGGCGGATGTTTTATAATAATTAAACAATTCCCCTCCTCACTAACCTGGGGAGGGGATAGTATTTTAAGGGCTTAAATTAATGAAATTATAGCGGTATCCTGATAAAAGGCGGAGACTCTGATGGCTAAAAAAGCAAAATCTGGCGGTAAAAATTATAAACGTATTATGCTGAAAATAAGCGGCGAAGCTTTAGCCGGGGACAAAAGCAGCGGAATTGACTATGAAACAATTTATAGAATTGCTTCAGAGATAAAAGAAGTTCAGAAAATGGGCGTTCAGATAGGTGTGGTAATAGGCGGGGGAAATATTTTCCGCGGAGGCCGGGGCAAGATAAAAATAGACAGGGTGGTAGGCGATTATATGGGAATGCTTGCCACAATTATAAACGCAATGGCTGTGCAGGATATTTTAGAGCACATGGGCGTTCAGACAAGGGTTTTAACGGCAATTGAAATGAAACAGATAGCGGAACCATATATCAGAAGAAGGGCTATGAGACACCTTGAAAAAGGGCGGGTGGTTATCTTTGCGGGAGGCACGGGAAACCCCTATTTTACAACAGATACCGCGGCGGCTTTAAGGGGGATTGAAATAGGCGCGGAAGTTTTTTTAAAAGCCACAAAGGTTTCCGGCGTTTACAGCGGAGACCCCATGACGGATAAAAATGCCAAACGCTATACTGCTTTAAAATATATGGATGTGTTAAGCAAAAATTTAAAGGTAATAGATTCCACGGCGATATCGCTTTGCATGGAAAATAATATACCGCTGGTTATATTTAATATGAAAGAAAAGGGGAATGTAAAGAAAGTTGTGCAGAAGAAAAACATAGGCACAACCATTAGCTAAGGAGGGCAATATGAACAATATATTTGCGGACTGCGAAGGCAAAATGAAAAAAACCACAGAACATTTTGTCAAGGAACTTGGGTCATTAAGGACGGGAAGGGCAAGTACTTCCGTACTTGACGGCATAAAGGTTCCCTATTACGGAAATGAAATGCCCATCAATCAGGTGGCAAGCATGGCTGTAATAGAAGCTAAGACAATAGATATTAAACCGTGGGACAAAGGCGCTTTGTCTGAAATTGAAAAAGCTGTTATATCATCAAACCTTGGAGTCTCTGTTACCAATACCGGCGACTCGCTTAAAGTAAGGTTTCCCGAGCTGACGGAAGAGACAAGAAAAGATATGGTAAAAAAAGTAAAAAAGATGGCGGAAGAAACAAAGGTAGATGTCAGAAACATACGTCGTGATGCCAATGAGAAAGCAAAAGAAAAAGAAAAAAATAAAGAAGTATCAGAAGATGAATTAAAAAACGCGGAAGGTAAAATTCAGAAGATAACCGATAAAGCCATAGCGGATATAGACCACATAGCCAAACAAAAAGAAGAAGAATTGATGAAGATTTAAGGATAAATATTGTGGATAAAAACCGCCTGCCGGTTCACATTGCCATTATCATGGACGGCAATGGAAGATGGGCAAAAAAAAGGGGACTGCCCAGAATAATGGGGCATAAAGAGGGCGCGGAATCCGTAAGGGCAATAACGGAAACTTGCGCGCAAATTGGGATAAAATACCTGACCTTTTACGCTTTTTCCACGGAAAACTGGAAGCGCCCCAAACCTGAAGTGAAATTTTTGATGTCCATGCTGGATTCATATTTAAAGCGCGAGCGCGCAACCATAATGAAAAATAATATACGGTTTAAATCAATAGGGGACAGGAAAAAACTTCCCGATGCAGTGGTGGAAAAAATAAATTATCTTGAAAAAGAATCCTTAAAAAACACGGGCCTTACCATGATATTGGCGTTAAACTACGGTTCGCGTGATGAAATAAAAAAGGCTGTCATTAAAATAGCCAAAAAGGTAAAAACAGGGGAAGTTAAACCTTCTGATATAACGGAAAAAATGATAGAAGAAAACCTTTACACAAAAAACATACCTGACCCGGACCTGATGATAAGGACAAGCGGAGAGATGAGAATAAGTAATTTTCTGCTGTGGCAGCTTGCTTATTCGGAACTGTACGTGACCGGCACTTTGTGGCCGGATTTCAGAAAAAAAGAACTTGCCGCGGCTATTGAAGAGTATCAGAAGCGCGACAGAAGGTTCGGAGGGCTGACAAATGGTTAAAAGAATTATCATCTCGCTTATTATTCTTCCGGTTTTTGTTTTTTTAATATTTTATCCAAATCCTTATTTCTTTATTGCCCTTAATATTGTTGCCCTTACAATGGCGTTAAACGAGCTGTATGTGATGCTTGAAAATAAGGGGGACAAAAATTTCAGGATGACAGGCCTTGCCATCTCTTTTGTGGTCCTTGCATTAATCACAATGCAGATGGAAAAGTCCTATGTGTTTTTTGCTTCCGCGCTCTTTATTATGGGGCTGTTTTTTATGGTAATAATAAAAAAGGATGTGGCAGGGCTGCCAAGGGTGTTCAATACCCTTGGGCCTGTGTTTTATATTACAATCCTTGGTTCGTTTGGAATACTGTTAAGGTTCATAGAACCGGGAGGCAGCTGGTGGGTATTCCTGCTTGGGCTTTTAACGCTTACATATGACGGCGGTGCATATTTTGTGGGATCTTCAATCGGCAAACATAAACTTATACCTGAACTGTCGCCGGGTAAAACAATAGAAGGGTGCATAGGCGGTGTTGTGGTAAACGTTATTGTGGCGGCGGTTATTTCTTTAACTGTGCTTCCAAAAGGATTCATAGCGGTGCATCACGTCATGATACTTGCTGTTTTGTTATCTTTTACCGGTCAGATTGGCGATATTGCGGAATCTGTAATTAAAAGGTACGCCGGGGTAAAGAATTCATCCAACCTGCTGCCGGAACACGGCGGCGCGCTGGATAAAATTGATTCCATGATGTTTAATGCCCCGGTTTTATATTTTTATATAAAAACTTTTTTAATGTAATAAAAGGATAAACTTTGAAAAAGATAGCTATACTTGGCTCTACAGGTTCCATAGGAAAATCCGCGCTTGAACTGTTTGACGGGCCGCTGTCAGATTATAAAGTTATTGCCCTGTCTGCCAATGACAACGTGCAGGAAATGTTAAAACAGGCAAAAAAGTATAAGCCAAAATATATAGCCATGCTTGATACAAAAGCCGCGGAATATTTAAAAAAGAAATTAAAAGGCGTTAAAGTTCTGTCCGGACTGGAAGGGCTTATTGAACTTGCGGTATTAAAAGAAGCTGACGTAGTTTTATTATCCGTTGTAGGCGCTGTGGGAATGGTGCCGCTTTTATCCGCCATCAGAAAAGGAAAAACAATAGCGCTTGCAAACAAAGAAGCCCTGATTATAGCGGGCGAACTTATAAAAAAAGAGGTAAAAAAATATAAAGCCGTAATACTTCCCGTGGACAGTGAACACAATGCGGTTTTTCAGGCAATGCAGGGAAATAAAAAAGAATACATAAAAAAACTAATTATTACCGCGTCCGGCGGCCCTTTAAAAAACATGCCGTTTGAAAGTTTTAATAAAATATCAGTGGAACAGGCGCTTGCACACCCCACCTGGAAAATGGGAAAAAAGATAACAATTGACTCGTCCACCTTGATGAATAAGGGGCTGGAAGTTATTGAAGCGCACTACCTGTTTGACATTCCTTTTGAAAAAATAGAAGTGGTGATACACCCGCAGTCAATAGTACATTCGCTTGTGGAATACATAGACGGTTCTGTCATCGCGCAGCTTTCAAATCCGGACATGAAACTGCCTATTATGTACGCGCTTACATATCCGGAAAGAAGGCGTGGTATTGTAAAACCGTTAAACCTTGCGCAGGCCGGAAAACTTGAGTTTTTTCCGGTGGATTTTACAAAGTTTAAGGCTTTTTCAATCGCGTTAAAAGCGGGAAAGGCAGGCGGCACAATGCCTGCCTGCATGAATGCCGCAAATGAAACTGCCGTTCACGCGTTTCTTGAAAAACGCATCACGTTTGATAAAATTACGGACATAGTTGAAAAAGTTATTTTATTGCATAAAAATATAAAAAATCCAAATCTGGAACAGATATTAAAAACTGACCTGCTATCAAGGCAGGCTGCAGAGGAGATTATAAATGGTTGAAGTACTGTATATAATAGTTGCCCTTGGTATAACGGTTCTTGTACACGAACTTGGACATTTTGTTTCCGCCAAAGCGCAGGGGATAAAAGTTGAAAAGTTTTCAATCGGCTGGGGCCCGCCTATTGTGTCCTTTAAAAAAGGCGACACTGAATACATGATTTCCTGGCTTTTTTTCCTTGGCGGTTTTGTAAAACTTGAAGGGGAACACCCGGAAGAAGCTCACCCTGAAAATGAAAATGCTTTTTTAAATCAGCCGGTGCATAAAAAACTGCTTGTGGCAGTATCCGGGGTTTTTATGAATTATGTTTTTGCTGTTTTTCTTATATGGGTGGTTTTAATGGCGGGTACGGATGTTTTAAAACCGCAGGTAGGAAAATTAACACCGGGGTATCCTGCCGCTGCGGCAGGAATAAAGATAGGAGACATGGTAACAGAAATAAACGGTAAAAAAGTAAAGTACTGGGAAGACCTGTCAGAAGGAATAAAAGAAGCCGGCGAAAAAGAAATGATAATTAAATTAACGCGCGGCGGCAAAGAAGAGACAATTAAGATTATTCCTAAAATAGAAGACTCGGTTACGATTCTAAACGAGAAGGTAAAAAGGCCTTTTATTGGCATAAGCCCGCTTGCGGAAACAATGTATATAGACAGTTTTGAAAAGGGCTACCCCGCGGAAACATCCGGCTTAAAAAAAGGCGATAAACTTATTTCAGTAAACGGAAATAAGACAGAATACTGGGAAGATTTTAAGGCGCAGATGCAAAACACAAAAGGTAAAGATTCCGTAATAGAAGTGGAAAGAAACAGCGCTATAATGAAATTTAAAATCACCCCAAAAGAACAGAAAAACGAGAATGAAATTATTTATATTGCGGGAATAGTTCCGGCTTATAACGCAATAAAAGAAAGGTATAATCCTATAACTGCATTGGGCAAAGCTGTTGATAAAACATGGGAACTGACTTCACTTACGGTTAAATCCATTTACAGGATGATAACAAGAAAAATGGCGGCGGATGTGGCAGGGCCTATAGGCGTTATGGAAATATCATATAAAGTGGCCAAGACCGGGATAATAAACCTGCTGATGCTTTTTGCCATAATTAATATAAACTTAGCCATTGTAAACTTTCTGCCTGTGCTGCCGCTGGACGGCGGTCTTGCCCTGATATTTACAATTGAGGGAATAACAAAAAAACCTGTGTCTTTAAAAGTACAGGAAGCCTTAATGCAGCTTGGCTGGTTTCTATTAATCGCGCTTCTTGTATTTGTTACTTATAAGGATATTGTAAGGTTATTTTTTAAAGTGTAGTTTTTAAAAAGGTTAAAGAAAGCGGAAGTTTTAATATTTTTACATAAAAGGAAAAATATGCATAAGACAAAAACAGTAATTATTGGCGGATTAAAAACAGGCGGCGGCGCGCCTGTTCGCGTGCAGTCCATGACCAACACAAAGACTGTTGATGTTAAAGGGACAGTAGAACAGATTAAAAGGCTTGAAAAAGCGGGGTGCGAACTTGTCCGCTGTTCCGTGCCTGACCATGAATCCGCCCTTGCGTTAAAACAGATAAAAAAGAAGATAAACATCCCTCTTATAGCCGACATTCATTTTGACTACAAACTTGCCATAGAGGCAATGGGAAACGGCGCTGATAAGATAAGGATAAACCCGGGTAATATTGGCAGTGAAGAAAAGGTAATAGCCGTAATAAACGCCGCTAAAAAACACAAAACTGTAATACGCATTGGTGTTAATTCAGGATCGCTTCAGAAAAATGTAAAATATACGCTTAAGAATAAAAGCAATAACGCTGATGCCAATATAATGGTAGCCAGCCTTATGGAACACATTGAAACATTTGAAAAATATGATTTTAATAATATTGTTGTCTCCCTGAAAGCATCCGATGTAATGACCACGGTGGAAGCGTACAAATTATTTTCTAAAGAGCGCGATTACCCGCTGCATATAGGGATAACAGAGGCGGGCACGGAAATATCGGGCATGATAAAATCTGCCGAAGGGCTTGGCATACTTTTATATGAAGGCCTTGGTGATACCATGAGGGTGTCATTAACGGCAGAGCCGGAACTGGAAATCTATGCGGCGTACAGAATGCTGTCCAACCTGGGCATACGTAAATATGGCGTTGAAATAATATCCTGCCCCACATGCGCCAGGACTGAAATTAACGTAATCAAACTTGCCAAAGACGTGGAAAAAATGACAATGTACATTCCCAAACCCCTTAAAGTGGCTGTTATGGGTTGCTCTGTAAACGGCCCCGGAGAAGCGGCGCACGCGGACATTGGCGTGTCCGGCGGTAAGAAAGTGGGCATTATAACTGTTAAGGGAAAGATAATCAAACGCGTCCCCAAAAAAGACCTTTTAAAAGAGTTCAATAAAGAACTGATGAAGTTTATAAAATAGTTTTGGCAGTATAATTCTAAAGTATGTTATCAAGTTGCAGACTGGTTTTATACGTTAGAATGATTGACAAAGAAAATATAAAGATTATAATTACTGTAATAATGACGTTTTCAAGGAGAAAAAAATGCATCAGGTAATGATAAAAGAAAAAAAGTATCAGGGTAAATATGTGGCTGTAAAAAGTATGAAAGACACCAAGGTTATTGCAAGCGGAAGCAGTATGAAAATAGCTTTTGATAAAGCGGTAAAGACGGGTGTTGAAAAACCTTTATTAATATATGTTCCTGAAAAAAATACGGTGCATATTTATTAAATGTTCAGCATAACTAAACCTTTTAGACTGCTGGCACAGGGGCAGATTCCAAGGCCCTGGCTGGAAATTGAATTAAAAAATCCGGATACAAATAAGGCAATTTCTGTTGTTGCTCTTATTGATACAGGGGCTGATGAATGCGCAATGCCGCAGGATTTGGCAGAAATACTTGGGCACAATTTAAGAAAAGGAAAGCCAAAAACTATCAGGACGGGAAGCGGTATTTCAACCGCTTATTCTCATACAGTTGATATTAGAATAGACGGGCTTATTATATCAAACGTACTCATAGATTTTATGCCTGGCCTGCATACCCCTCTTTTAGGGGTGAAAAGTTTTCTTTCGGAATTTATCTTAACCGTTAACTATCCGCAAAAAACATTTACGCTTTCAAAAAGTTAATATTTTTTAATGATTTAATGAAATGACGGACTGAGTTTAAAATATTTTAAATGTTTATCAGGGGGAGAAATGAAAAAGTTAATTATAATTTCAATTCTACTGATTATTTCTAAGTTCTGTATTGCCGAAACAATTTCTAATCCTGTCAGTAAAGCCGACGAAAATGGTTCATATATACAGAATACACCTAAAGAAGAATATTATTATAGGCGTTCAATTATTGATTCGCCTTTAATGATGGGGGTATTTGGTGCAACGCTTATCTATTTCAATTATGAAATTTGTGCAGATAAAAATTTGACTTACGCAATAATCTGTGATAGCGCAGCTATTGTCGGTATTGGAATTGGAGTTCTGAGTGGGGAAAAAAATGATAATTCTTGGTCTGGTTTAGGAACAGGTTTATTTGCTTTAGGATTAGGAGGTATTATTCTTTATCCGTATTACGGTATAATCAATGGTTATGTGACAAAAAATACCGAACAACAAATAAGGGGATGGGTGGGATTATTTGTTGCAAGTGTTTCTGTAGCCATGATGATGTTTGAAAGACAAATACCAATATCAAAAGAGTCAGGTTTAAGTGTATATCCAATTATACAGCCGGATACTTCGGGATTGTTTGTAAGCATATATATTTGATTTAAAGATATTTATTCCTGAATGTGATTTGTTGGGTTAGACTATATTTATGTATTTTAATATATAACTGATTATTAAATATATTACAATTCAGTTAAAATAAAATTCATTATTTTTTTGTTTATTTGTGTGTTAAATTCTTTAGCAATTAAAATAAAGTTAATAAAATAATGAACAAATAATTTGTCGGTTTTACCGGGAGATAAATGAAAAAAATTATGTTATCAGCCGCTGTGCTGTTTATTTTTTGTTCTGTTTATGCCGGTGCGGATGAAATAAACAATATTATTAAAGTATCAGCAGGATGGGATACAAGTTACGTGCTGCTGGATAACGGTAGCGTATGGGCTGCGGGGGAAAAGGGAATAATAGGGTCTGAAAGCGCGGAGGACAGCACGGCTTTTAAAAATATATTAAACGGAATAAAGGATGTAACAGGATTTGGTGATTCGTTTTTAGCGATAAAAGAGGACAGTTCTCTGCTGGTGTATGGGCTTAATGATAATGGACAGTTGGGGATTTCAGAAAAAAATATTGTTTATGAACCTGAACCGGTAATGCAGGATGTTGTTTCGGCATCAGGCGGGTGGTATCACAGTATGGTGATAAAGACGGACAGCACCCTGTGGGGTGCGGGTTACAATAAAAACGGGGAACTTGGCATAAACAGGGGGAAATATTCCGGTGATATAAGCCAATACACTGAAATATTTAAAGATGTAAAACAGGTTTCCTGCGGCGGAAATCACACCCTTATTTTAAAAAATGACGGGTCTTTATGGGGTGCCGGTTCCAATAATTACGGATGTTTGGGAAAAAAGAATATCATCAAAACCGATAAACCGGTCAGAATCATGGATGGTGTAAAATTTATTGCATGCGGATTTGGTTCAAGTTATGTGGTAAAGGATAACAATACCCTTTGGGCGTGCGGGAATAACAGATACGGACAGCTTGGGACAGGGGATTATGAAAACAGGGATTTTTTTGTAAAAGTTAAGGATGATGTAAAAACTGTAAGCGCTGGTTATGGGCACACACTTGTTATCACAAATGACAGCTTTTTATGGGCCGCCGGAAGTAATCAAAACGGAGAGCTTGGGCTGCCTGATAATAAAGCCGTAAATATATTTGAAAAAACCCTTGATAACACTTCACTTATTACCTGCGGTTTTAATCATAGTCTGGCGGTTAAAAGTGACGGAAGTTTATGGGTTTCAGGTAAAAATATTAAAGGTCAGCTGGGTACAGGTGATAATAAAGAATGTAGTTCATGGAAAATGATTAAACCTTTAAGCGCGGAGGCTGAAAAATGAAGGCGGCGCAGGTATTAATTTTGTTATTAATTACAGGAATATTTTTTTCCTGTAATTCAAAGCCTGACGGCGGGATGTTAATAAAACCAAGATTATTTAAACAGTGGCACATAACGGGCTATTTGAAAGGCATATCTTTAATTACAGATGACGGAAAAAAAAGAATAGATGAACTTTTGAAAACGGAACTTTACGACTGTTTTGAATGTAATAATAGATCTAATGAAAAAAAAGATATCTGTACCTGTAAGGAATTATTTGATTATGGGGATGAATATTACTCGATGACCGGCGGAAGTGATCAGAACCGCAGATTTTCATCAATGAAAATGGATTGTGAGGCGTTAAGGGTATTGTTTTCTGTTAAACCTTCAAAAATATCCTTTATTAAAGATGTAAAGCTTGATGAATATATAGTTGACCTTTTACCCGGTTCCCTTTGCTGCGGAAATAAAAATATGGAATGTGCAGCGACGCTAAGGCAGGAAGATAAGATAGTTGCATCAAATGTTGATAATAATTTTCTGGAATTTAAAGGTTATATATTTTCTCACCTGCTGACACCTGTTGCTTATGGTGACTTTAATGAAGACGGATATGAGGATATGATGTTTCTATATTCTATCAGCGCTATAGAAGGCCATGGAGATTATACCGACAAACTTGTGATATGCACTAAACTTGAAACGAACGGAGATTTAAAAATTTTAAGCGTCTTTTAGGGGGGCTTGTCAGGCAGGCTGTACCGACGAGCATATAAAAAATAAATAGAGTAAACTCCGTGGATATGTTAAATTCTATATTGAATTATTAACAGGTTTAAAAATTCAGGAGGTAATAAAATGAGATTCAGCAATGCTCTGATAAATACTCTTCGCGAGACGCCAAAAGAGGCGGAAACAGTCGCGCATAAATTCATGCTGCGCGCGTGCATGATAAAAAAACTTGGGGCTGGCATATATGACTGGATGCCGCTGGGATTTAAGTCGCTTCAGAAAGTAATTAATATAATAAGGGAAGAGATGAACAAAGCGGGGGCGCAGGAAGTATTATTACCTGTATTATCACCTGCAGAACTTTGGAAAGAAACCGGCCGCTGGAACGTTTACGGGAAAGAGCTGATGAGGATAAAAGACAGGCACGACAACGAATTCGCGCTTGGGCCGACTCACGAAGAAGTTATAACTGACCTTGTAAGAAGGGAAGTAAATTCTTACAAACAGCTGCCGATAAATTTATACCAGATACAGGGAAAATTCCGCGATGAAATAAGGCCGCGTTTTGGCGTTATGCGCTCCAGGGAATTTCTTATGAAGGACGCTTATTCCTTTGACCGTGATGAAGAAGGCGCGATGAAAAGCTACAGAAATATGTTTGAAACTTATGTAAAAATCTGCAAAAGAATTGGTTTTAAGTTCCGCGCGGTGGAAGCGGATTCCGGCGCCATAGGCGGCAATTTATCATCGGAATTTATGGTGCTGGCTGAAACAGGCGAAGACACAATCATTTACTGTGAAAAATGCGAGTACGCCGCGAATATGGAAAAAGCTGCTTTTAAAAAAGAGCCGGCAATGGACGCGCCTGAAGAGGCGCTTACCAAAGTCCACACTCCCAATATCAGGACAGTGGAAGAACTTGCCGCTTTTCTTGGAAAAAAACCTGAAGAAACAGCAAAGACAATTCTATACATTGTTGACGGCAAAAAAATGGCAGGGGCTGTTATCAGGGGCGACAGGGAAATAAATGAAGTTAAATTAAAAAATGCCCTTGGCGCGGCAGAATTACGCCTTGCCACACCTGAAGAAATACTTGAAAAAACAGGCGCGCCTGTCGGATTTGCCGGACCGATTAACTTAAGAGAAAAGGGTGTAAGGCTGGCAGTGGATGAAACAGCGGCATATTTAAAAAACACGGTCACCGGCGGAAATGAAAACGACTACCATTACACAGGGGTCAACCGCGGCAGGGATTATCAGGAAAATCTTATTGCGGATTTTGCAGCCGCTAAAAAGGGCGACAGCTGCCCCAAGTGCGGCGGGGAATTAAACGAGCAGAAAGGCATTGAAATGGGACACGTGTTTTTCCTTGGCAATAAATATTCCAAATCCATGAAAGCCACATTTCTTGATGAATCGGGAAAATCAAAGGAAATGGTAATGGGCTGCTATGGCATCGGTGTTTCAAGGGTGGTTGCAGCCTCTATAGAACAGAATAATGACGAGAACGGCATTATCTGGCCCATGGCAATAGCTCCTTATGAAGTGAATATTGTTGTGGTAAACGCGAAATATAAGGAAGGTATGGATTATTCTGAAGCGCTGTATAAACAGCTTAAAGAAGCGGGTGTGGATGTCATAATGGACGACCGTGATATATCTCCGGGCGTTAAGTTTAAGGATGCCGATCTTATTGGTTTCCCGTTAAGGATAGTGGTGGGTGAAAAGAACTTTGCAGCCGGACAGGTGGAAATGTCCCTAAGGCGCGACCCGAAGAACCGGGTAATGCTGGACAAGGGCGCCGCCTTTGAAGAAATAATAAATATAATAAATAAGGAAAAAAAGGGAATTTTGTGATATACTTATCCGTATAAGTTGCGGTTTTAATACCGCAAGAGTTTAAAGTTTTTAAGGAGGATTTAGAATTATGGCAACAGGAAAAGTGAAATGGTTTAACGAAAAGAAAGGGTACGGTTTCATCGAACAGGAAGGCGGAAAGGACGTATTTGTACATTACGAAGCGATTCAGATGGACGGCTTTAAGAACCTCAGAGAAGGCGAAGCAGTTAATTTTGACATCGTAGAAGGACAGAAAGGGCCACAGGCCGCAAACGTAACAAAGGCCTAAACCTTAAATAACGTTTAAAAGCCCGGGCGCCGAAAGGCACCCGGGCTTTTTTTTTGCATATATTGCGCCAAAGTGAAATCATAAGGCGGATTAAATAATCTGAAAAAAAGATAAAAAACCCTCGAATACATACGTTCCTATAGTCATCGCAGTCCGGATATTTGAAATAATATTATATTTTGCTTGACAATTTTATTAACTGATACTAAACTGGTATCAGTTAATAAAAGGAGCTTAAATGAAAATCATAAATAAAGACACTGATTACGCGGTAAGGGCGCTGATGACGCTTGCAGGAAACGGTGATTCTTACATGTCGGCGAAAGCTATCTCTAAAGTACAGAACATCCCCTATCCGTTTCTGCGCAGGCTTTTAAAACCTTTGATAAAAAATAAAGTGGTAGAATCAAAAGAAGGCGCGGAAGGCGGGGTTAGGCTTCTTATACACCCCGGTAAAATAAAAGTGATTGACCTGATAAAAATATATCACAAAGGATTTGAAATGTCCGAATGCATGTTCCGCGGGAAACCGTGCTGCAACCGTCAGACCTGTGTGTTAAGGCGTGAAGTGATGAAGATTGAAAAACTTGTGACAGGCAGGTTTGAAAAAATGACAATTAAATCTCTGCTCCAAAATAAAAATTAAGGAGGCAAAAGATGGGAATGTACTGTAATCAGTGTCAGGAAACAGTTAAGAACACAGCCTGTACGATGAAGGGGGTATGCGGGAAGAACGACAGTACTTCAAACCTGCAGGACCTTCTGATATTCCTTCTGCAGGGAATATCTTACTACGCGGAAAAAACAGGTAATAAAGACAGAAAATACGGATTATTTCTGTGCCAGGGCCTCTTTGCCACAATTACAAACGCGAATTTTGACGATGATAAAATAGAAAATCTTATTAAAAAAGCGCTTGTATTAAGGGGCGAGTTAAAAGTAAAAGCCGGCGCTGATTCTGACGCGCCTGACTGTGCGGTGTGGGAAGGGTCCACAAAAGAAGAATTCGCACAAAAAGCCCTTTTAACAGGGGTTTTAAGCTACAGTTCCAACGAAGACGCAAGGTCTTTGAAATCTCTGATGGTTTATGGGCTTAAAGGAATAGCCGCTTACGCGGACCACGCCGCAATGCTTGGGTATTATGACGATGAAGTATTCGCGTTTGTGATAAAGGCGCTTGCTTCAATTCCTAAAAACCTTGGTGCGGATGAACTTACCGCACTTGTGCTTGCAACCGGGGATACAGCGGTGAAAACAATGGCGCTGCTTGATAAGGCCAATACCGAAACATACGGAAAACCGGAAATTACAAAGGTAAATATAGGGGTAAGAAATAACCCGGGTATACTGATATCCGGCCATGATTTAAAGGACATGAGCGAACTGTTAAAGCAGACAGAAGGCACAGGAGTTGACGTTTATACTCACAGCGAGATGCTTCCGGCAAATTACTACCCTGCCTTTAAAAAATATAAACAATTTGCCGGTAATTACGGCGGTTCGTGGTGGCATCAGAATAAAGAATTTGAAACATTTAACGGGCCTATATTAATGACAACCAATTGCATTGTGCCGGTTAAAGATTCCTATAAAGACAGGATATTTACCACCGGAATGGCCGGGTATCCCGGAGTTAAACACATTGCAGAAAGAGAAGATGGAAAGGCAAAAGATTTTTCTGTTTTAATTGAACTTGCAAAAAAATGCCCGCCGCCGACTGAAATTGAAAAAGGCGAAATTATAGGCGGTTTTGCCCACGACCAGATTCTTGCTCTTGCTGACAAAGTGGTGGATGCCATAAAGAGCGGCGCGATAAAAAGATTTGTAGTAATGGGCGGATGCGACGGCAGGCAGCCTTCAAGAAGTTATTTTACCGAAGTGGCGGAAACACTTCCAAAAGATACTGTGATTCTTACAGCCGGCTGCGCCAAGTACAGGTATAACAAGCTTAATCTTGGGGATATAGGCGGCATACCGCGAGTACTTGATGCCGGACAGTGCAATGATTCCTATTCGCTTGCGGTTGTGGCATTAAAATTAAAAGAAGTTTTTGGCTTAAAAGACATTAATGAACTGCCGATTTCTTTTGACATCGCGTGGTACGAACAAAAAGCAGTGGCTGTGCTGCTGGCACTTCTTTCGCTGGGAGTAAAAGGCATAAGGCTTGGGCCTACAATTCCTGCGTTTATATCACCTAATGTGGTAAAGGTTCTGGTGGAAAAGTTTAACATAAAACCCATTGGGGATGTAAAAGGCGATGTGGAAGCGATGATGGCAGGAAAATAAATTTATTGTAATAGTATTAAAAAAAGCCCGCGGTTTCGTGCCGCGGGCTTTTTTATTTATAAAATACATAAAAATATCATAAATAAACGGCTGTTTCGGTCTGTGGTATAGTTTTCTTATTTATTACCTGCAAAAAACACCTGTATTCAAAAATTGACAAAATACCTTATTATTGATATTATTATTATGTATTATTATCTTAATTTATAAGGAGGAAAGTATGAAAGGATTAGGTATAATCGCAGCAATTCTTATTATAGTTGCCGTGGTTTTTGTGGGCGGAGCGGAGAGTATAAGCGTGAAATGGGAAGAAAAATCAAGGGCAGAGCTGCAGGACCAGTACCTGGAAGAAGCACTTTATAAGAATATAAAATATGTTTATGCGGTTGGAAAGTATGAAAGAACCCTTCAAATGGTGGATAAGTATATAGAAGCATATGATATTTATGATGAATATGATAAAAATGATTCCAGCGACAGAATAGATGATATTAATTTCTTTAAGGCAAGGACCCTTGACAGGATGATTGAAGGGACAAAAGCCAGATTTGCGTATAAGGCTTATATGGAAAGGTTTCCTAATGGCAAGAATTATCAGGAAGCGAAAGACAGGCTTATGGAACTTGGGAACTTCTAATTGGGAAGGTGAAAAATGAAAATAATACAGGTATTTGTACTGTCTTTCTTTGTTTTATCCGGTTTTATTTTTGCAGCTGATGACGATTTTATTATGTCAAGCGGACCTGCACAGCAGATAGAGGAAAAAAAAGCTGTTGAAGAAGCGCAGGATGTTATACCTCCTATACCGTCTGAAAGAACATCTGCAGCCGAAACGGAACCCGCACAGCAGCAGGAAGCAGAAGCAACAGCGGTTAATACGGTGCAGCCGGCTGCAACGCAGGCAATAGTGGTGGATGAAAGCGGTGATACAGACGGTATAATTATACTGCTTCCGGGTGAAACCGAACCTGCAGAGATAGAAAAATTTATAGCCAGAAAAAAAGAAGATGCGGCTCCGCAGGAAAAAAGGGCGGATGTGGATTACGGCGACCTTGAAGAACGCGGTGAAGACGGTGAATTTGTCGTGGATTACGAAGCGGATACCGAAGGCGAACTTATACTTGTGGAAGATGAAAAAAAGGGAAGAATTCAAAGCGCGGGATATGTGCTTGTGGAACGGGCCGGGTTTATAACAGACAATTTTGCGGATGACGGTTTTATTTATACCGTGGATAATAAACTTATGATTGTCCAGAACGACAGGGCATACGTTAAAATAACAGTCGGGAAAAGCGTAAAAGCCGGAAGTGAACTGATGATATACGATGATTCCGAGGAAATTTTTGAAAAAGAAACGGGAGAGGCTCTGGGAAAACTTATTAAAGTAAATGGTGTGGCAAGGGTAACAAAGAAAATTAAGGACAATATATTTCAGGTGGTCATAATAAAAAGCTATGAACCCATAGAGAACAAAAATAAGATAAAACTGCGCAGGGAAGTAAAGGACTACCAGGCAAAACTTTCAAGAAAAATAAAATCTAAAAACGTTGAAAGGGAAGGCCGTGTGATTAAAACTGTAAAAGGCCCTGTTAATTTTCAGAATAAGGATATTGTATATATTAATATCGGGCTTGACAAAGGTATTATGCCGGGAGAAAAACTTGAAGTTATACGTGAAACACAGGACCCGGAAAGCAAGGACGCAGACCTGTATCATGTGGCGGGCAGGATTATGGTAATAAATTCAATGAAAAGCAGTGCAACAGCGATAGTTATTGAACAGACCGAGGTCTTCAGCGAAGGTTACGCAGTAAAAACTATTGCGAAATAGAGGTATTCATGAAACAGGACGGGATTTTTTCTTTACAGGTTCTGGCGGGTTTTTTAGCGTTTGTTTTAGCGCTTAATCCTTTGGCTTTGGAAGCGAAATGGGTATTTGCTTTAATTTGCTGCCTGGCAGTTTTATTGTCCTATATTAAATCCTGGGTAAACGGACTTTTTCTATCCATGTTTTCTGTTTTTATTTTTTACTCCATGAACGGGTTAAGGACAGGGGAACTGTTTTTTTACCTGTTTTCACTCCCTGTTCTGTCTGTACTTGCCGATTTTTCAAGAAAAATAAGGAAAGATCCGGAAACAAAAAATACGGATATGGAAGAACGGGAGTTTGTGAATAAAGTGGTAAATTCCCTTATGCTGGACCACGACATGCTTCGTGAAATAAAAACTGATACCAATTCCATGTCTGTAAGAAAAGTGCTTTCAAGGAATATAGAGTCAATAATGGGAATAAAACACATGCTTGTGTATTCTATAGACCCTAAAAAAAACGGAATGCTTTCATCCGTTTTTTCACACGGGGATATGCACGGGCAGATTAAGGATGAAATAAACCAGGATATTATAAATGACTTACTGCTAAAAAATATCAGCGCAAATTCCACAGGATTTATTTCGGGGGCGGACGGGTTGAATGCTGTTATTGTCCCTGTGTTTGATGAAAATAAGCTGCGCGAAATTACGATAGCCGTGCGCGAAAAGGAATTCAGGGAAATTGACATTTATATACTTGAATTTTTTAGTGAGCAGGTTTTTATAATTATGGAAAAACACGCCCTTATTTCAAAACTTAAAGGCAATTATGAAAAAATAATACAGGCTCTTGCAATTGCAATTGACACAAAAGACCATGAAACGCACGGACATTCTATGGCCACAATGACGTATGCAATAAAACTTGCCGAAAAACTTGGGCTTTCTGAGCCGGAAAAAGAAAAAATTCGCTATGCTTCACTTCTGCATGACATAGGCAAAATAAACATAAGCAGCAGCATCCTTAATAAGCCTTCTTCACTTACGCAGGAAGAGTTTGGAATAATAATGAAACACCCCGCGGAAGGGGTTGATATTTTAAATAAACTGGAAATATTTGATGAAATTCTTCCTATTATCCTGTATCATCACGAGCATTTTGACGGTAAAGGGTATCCGTCCAGCCTTAAAGGCGAGGAAATACCGCTTGGCGCCAGGATATGTTCTATAGCTGACGCATACTCTGTAATGCGTTCTGACAGGCCTTACAGGAAAGCCCTTACAAAAGAGGCCGCGGTAAATGAACTGAAAAAATGTTCCGGCACCCAGTTTGATTCAAAACTTGTGGGAAAGTTTCTTGAAATTATTAATGAAGAAAACGGCAGCGCCGGCGGGATTCAGCTGAACTGATATGGATGACAATATTGCGTATGTGAAGATAAAAGAAAAGATACATGCTGACCGCGGGCTTGATGTCAGCCAGTATAAGGAGAATTATTTAAAAAGAAGGTTTGCGGTAAGGATGAGGGCTCTTGGAACAAAACTTTACGCTGATTATCTGAATGTGATTGAAAAAGACAGCAGGGAAATGTCCGTTCTGCTTGACAAACTTACCATCAACGTCACCGAATTTTTCAGGGACCCCGAAGTGTTTATAGTATTTGAAAATGATCTTCTGCCAAAGATGCTTGAAGGCAAAAAAAAAATAAGCGTCTGGAGCGCCGGGTGCAGTTCCGGCGAAGAACCTTATTCAATAGCTATTTCAATTGAAGAAACAATGGAAAAACTGGGTATTAAAGGTATTGATTACGAGATTCACGCCACGGATATTGATGATGCCATTTTATACAGGGCTATAGAGGGCAAATACGAAGGGCACACACTGGATAATGTGGCCGTCAACAGGAAAACAAAGTATTTTATAAAGGACGGTAATTTTTTCAGGATTAAGGATTCAATAAAAAAGAAAGTAAAATTTGTCAAGGCGAACCTTATGAAACCTTACTTAAAAGAGCAGTTTGATTTTGTTTTCTGCAGGAATGTGATAATATATTTTTCAAGAGAACTTCAAAAAAGCGTGATTATGTTTTTTCATGACGCGCTTAAAAAAGACGGCATTTTTTTTATGGGTAAGACAGAAACCATGCTTCTGGAATACCGCGACAAGTTTAAATGTATCAATATAAAAGAACGGATTTTTACAAAACTTGAAGAAAGAAAGGCAGAATAGATGCAGACAGTTCAGGACCATATTAACCTTGGCCTTGCCTTTACGGTAAGCAAAAATTTTGGACAGGCCATTGCAGAGTTTGAAAGGGCACTTTCAATTAATCCCGATGACGCGGAAGTTCATTCGCATCTTGCCAATGTGCTTGTCTTTAAAGGTGATTTTGAAAAAGGCGTGCAGGAATATGAAAAGGCGCTTAAACTTAATCCCATGAATATGAGCGCGCTTATGAGGCTTGGCAGGCTGCACGCAAATATGGGAAAACATGAAAAAGCCCTTGAAGAATATAAGAAAGCCATAGAGGTAAAGCCCAAAGATATGGAATTAAAACACGCGCTTGGCGATTTATACCTTAAAATGGATAATTATGAAGAAGCGCTTAAGATATACAGGGATATACTTGATTTAAAACCGGAATACAGCGAAGTAAGGTTTAAAACCGGTTATATTTATGAAGCACAGAAAAAACACACGGAAGCCGCGGCTGAATATGAAAAAGTGCTTCAGGCAAACCCTAAAAGTTCCGGAATAAACTCCATGCTTGGCAACGTTTACAGGGAACTTAAAGACTATTCCAGGGCAATAGATTATTATGAAAAAGCCATTAAGCTGAATCCTTCTGAAACAGGCGTGGCATATAACCTTGGGATTTTATATTATAACCAGGGTAAGTTTGAGCAGGCGTTAAAAGAGCTGCAGCGGTCAAAAAGCTCCGTGGGGAACTCTGATATATGCCTTCTTGTAGGCGAGATTTACGGCAAACTTGGGAAAAAGAAGGAAGCCATAGAAGAGTATAAAAAAGTGGCTGAAATGGGCGCGGCAGATTCAGAGGTTCACAAGGCGCTGGGGTTTATATACATGGAAGAAGGGCAGCAGGACGATGCTATTATTGAATATAAAAAAGCGCTTGATAAAAAAGGCGATGATGTGACCATACTGGAAAATATAGGCAATATTTATTACAAGAAAGTAATGTATAAAGAGGCAAAGGAATATTTTACCAGGTCAATTGAAAAAGGCAGGGAAAACGGGGACATGTATTATAAAATGGGGAATATGGCTCTTAAAGAAAGCAAAGCGGAAGACGCAAAAAAATACTGGAAAAAGTCTCTGGAACTTAACCCGGAAAACGAGATAGTAAAAAAGAACTTAAAACTGCTGGGCGGTTAAGCGAAAGATGGATACAATAAAAAAACAGGATAAAAGCCTGGGAACGCTGCTTATGCAGGCGGAATATATTACAAAAGAGCAGCTTGATGAAGCGCTGCGTGAACAGGTATCAACCGGCGAACATCTGGGAAAAATTCTTGTAAAAAAAGGCATTATTAAAGAACAGCAGATTATGGAAATGCTTAAAGGAATGCTTGTCGTGGTGTTTCAGGTGTGCGAAGAACTGTACGCCCTTGAAGTGGTATTTTCCAAGGAAATCATAAAAACAAAAAAAATAATCCCTGTCCCCGGTGTTCCGCCTTACATTCTTGGCCTTATGGGAATCAGGGAAGATGTGGTGCCGGTAATCAGTTTATCAATGAAAATTTTCGGGAAACAGAGCCACATTGACGAAAATTCAAGGGTTATTGTGGTGGAAGTGAAAGAAGAAAGAATAGGCCTTCTTGTAGACAGTGTTTTTTCGGTGCGTAATTTTGAAGCGTCTGATTTTGAAAACGCTGCAAAACATAATTTCAGCGCGGATAAAAAATACATAGCCGGTATTATCAGGGATAAAGACAGGATAGTGACGCTTTTAAAACCGGAAGCTTTCGCGGAAAAGGATAATGAGACATAGTGGCTGACAAAGCTGAAATTCCAAAACAGGAAAAGAAGGAAGATGCCGTATCTTTAAATAACCTTGGAGTGTATTATTATTCCAAGGGAATGTATCAGGAAGCTATAGAAAATTTTAAGAAAGCAATTGAAATGAATCCCACCTACACCCAGGCCCAGGAAAATCTAAAATCCGTAAACAAACAGACAGGGATATATGACCGCGCCATACTGGCCTATCGTAAAGCGGTACAGTTTTATGCCGGTGACCCGGAAGCGTACTATAACCTTGGCAATGCTTTAAGCTATACCGGGGAATACCAGGAAAGCCTTAAACTTTTAAACCGAGCGCTTGAACTTAATCCGGAACACCTGCTTGCAAGAAACCTTATGGGTGTAATTTATAAAAATATAGGCGAATATGACAAAGCCGAAGAGGTGTTTAAAAAAGCGCTGGAGCAGTATCCGAATTACGCGGAGATAAGGAACAACCTGGGCGAAACCCTTTATAAAAGGGGTATGTATGAAGAGGCGGAAGATGAACTTAAAAAGGCTGTGCAGATAAATAAGGAATACGCCCTTGCCTATTATAATTTAAGCTTTGTATATGGCGAGCTGTCCAAGGACGAAGAGGCGCAGATGTGTTATAACAGGGCCATTGAACTTAACCCTTCGTTTGTGCAGTCCAATAAGAGCCTGGTAATAGAGCACTTTGACGAAAAATCTCAGAAACGCGAAAAGTTTGTGGAATCCATGAAAGAAGACAGAAAAGAAGAGGCGTATTATAACCTTGCGCGCGTAAATAAAATGAAAGGGTATATTGACGACGCTATCAGGGAAATTAAAAAAGCCATATCCCATAACGGCAGTAATCCAATATATTATAATTTCTTCGGGGAACTGCTTATAAAAAAACACCTTCTGAGTGATGCCATAGAAGTTTTCAAGCAGACTCTGAAAATAGACCCGGGCTTGGTGGACGCAAAGGTTAACATAGCGGTGGCTTACAGGGAAATGGGCGATTACGCAAAAGCACTTGCTGTTTTAGACGCGGTGGAAGAAGAAAACCCTGAATTCAGAAGAATAGAACTTGAAAGGGCGGTTGTGTTCATAAAGCAGGACCTTCTTGATGACGCTGTAAAAAAACTTACCGTTCACCTTATAAAGGAGCCGTATGACAATGAAGCACGTTATTATCTTGGCACCTGTTATTACAAACAGAAACGGTATGATGAGGCCGTGACAGAATTCAGAAACGCTCTTGAAATGCAGCCGCATTACATGAGAAAACCCGAGGTGAATTTATACCTGGGGCTGGTTTTAACGGATAAAGGAAGAAATGAAGAAGCTGTGATTGAGTATCAGAAAGTTATTTCTATGCAGCCGTCAAACGCGGTGGCTTATAACAGCATGGGGGTATCATACAAAAATATGGGTGATCTGGACAAGGCGATAGAATTTTATAAAAAAGCCGCGGAGATAGACCCGAAATATTTTAAGGCATACAATAACCTGGGTGTGGCATTTTATAAAAAGAATTTCTTTATAGACGCGCAGAAATACTTTGAAAAAGCCCTTGAAATTGAGCCGGGTTATGAAGTTGCCAGAAAAAATCTTGAATCGGCCAAAAAAAAGGATACTGTCTTTAAGGAAACAATTACAAAACTGAGCGAAAAGGCAATAAATGAAGGGGAAAATCCCCTGATTCACTACGATTTAGCCAGTGCATATAGAAATACTGGACATTTGCAGGAGGCTATTGTAGAATATAAAAAAGTGCTTGAAATACAGCCTGATAACAGGGATGCCATTATAAATTTAGGGTCTGCCTATTATGAGACCGCCAAATATGATGAGGCTATAAAATGTTTCATATCCGCCGTTTCCGGCAGCAGCAAAGACCCGGTGGCGCATATGAAACTGGCTATGGCATATCAGAAGAAAGAGTGGTGGGACGAGGCGGATATTGAATACCACAAAACAATTGAAATTGACCCCAAAATGACAGAAGCGTATTTCAGGCTTGGCGAAGTGTTCCGTAATAAAAGCTGGTGGGATGAAGCAATTGAAATGTGGAAAAAGTATATTGAAGTAAATCCGGAAAGCGAGCTTGCAACACAGTCGCAGGAAAACATACGCATGGTGGAAATATGGAGAAAAGAACTTATGCTTTCGCCTTCTGCCGGCAGAAAAAAGATTATTAAATGAAAAAGATAACCGTAATTATAGCCCCTTCAAAGTTTGACGCTTTAAGAAAGCGGATGATAGAAACAGGCGTGTGCGGCCTTACGGTAACCGCTGCCGATGGCTTTGGAGTGCAGAAAAGCAAGCTTGAAAAGATGAGGGACCAGGATATAGCCGTGGAGTTTCTGCCAAAGTCAAAGGTGGAAATGGTGGTAAAAGACAGCGAAGCAGAAATGGTTATAAAAGAAATTGTGGACTGTACCAGAACCGGAAGAATTGGAGACGGTAAAATTTTTATTTCCGAAATCACGGATGTTTTAAGGATAAGGACGGGCGAAAGAAAAGAAGATGCCATTTAATATTACAAATAAATTATATTAAGAAAGTTCATAATAGTAATAAAGTGCATGATATAAATTTAAAAAAAGGAGTACTTAAATGGCAAAAAGAGTATTAATAGCTGATGACGCGGCGTTTATGAGAATGATGCTGAAAAATATACTTACCGAAGGCGGATACGAAGTTGTAGGCGAAGCCGGAAACGGGCGTGAGGCTGTTGAACTTTATAGAAAACTTTTGCCTGACATGCTTATTTCAGATATGGTTATGCCTGAAATGGGCGGAATTGACACGTTAAGGGAGATAATGAAAGATTATCCTAATGCCAACGTGCTTATCTGCAGTGCTATCGGCCAGCAGGCGCTTGTAATTGAAGCCATTCAGGCCGGGGCAAAGGACTATATTGTAAAACCTTTTGATCAGTCAAACGTGCTTGAAACTGTGGGAAAGATACTGGGTGTATAGATGACCATTAAACTTAGTGATTTTCATAAAGACGCCCTTCGTGAAATGGGAAATATTGGCGCCGGCAACGCGGCGACCGCGCTTTCACAGCTTTTGGGAAAAGATGTTTCCTTAAGCGTTCCAAAAGTTTTAATGGTTCCTGTGGATAAAATGGTGGACAGGATAGAATTTAAAAATGAGATTGTAGCCGCTGTTTACCTGAAAATTTTCGGAGATATTACAGGCAGGGCGCTGATGATATTTCCGCAGAATAAAGTATTCTTAATTGTTGACCTTCTAATGAGACGTGCCCTTGGAACCACAAAAGAGTTTGGCGAAAATGAACAGTCCGCGTTAAAAGAAATCGGCAATATACTTATATCTTCCTACATGAACGCGATAGCAAAATTAATGGGGTTAAATTCGGTGCCTTCAGTGCCGGCGCTTGCCGTGGATATGGTGGAAGCGGTATTTCAGACGGTTTCCGCGGAAATAGCAGAGACAGGATCCGAAGCGCTTTTAATAGAAACTGACATGGTGGAAGAAACCGCGAAGATACAGGCAACAGTATTTTTAATACCTGATGAAGAATCCATGAGGAAGATATTAACGTCGCTTGATAATACGGCAAGCGGCGCTTAAAAAAATAAATGTCTGATAAAAGCATTAAGGTTGGTATGGGAGAACTGCACACGGGCGGAAGCGGGGATGTGTTAACCGCTTATGGTATAGGATCCTGTATTGTGGTGGTGTGTTTTGACGTTGAAAAACCCAGGGCCGGAATGCTTCACGCTATGCTTCCGGAAAAGATAGGCAAAGGGCATGATAAGAACAGATATGCGGATACAGGAATTGAAAATCTTGTAAAGGCAATGATAGACATGGGAGTAAATATAAAAGATATGCGCGCGAAGATTTTTGGCGGAGCGAGGATGTTTGAAATAGGAAGTCAAGGCGACTCTATAGGAAACAGAAATGTGAAAAAAGCAAAAGAAATACTTGAGAAAAAGGGAATTCTGATATTGGGAGAAGATACCGGAAGTAATTACGGAAGGACAATAGAATACTTTGTAACTGAAAAAAAAGCGAAAGTGAAAAGTTTTGGCAGGGATATTAAAATAGTGTGAGGTAATAATGGCAGGAAATAACAGCGGTAAAAAAGGTTTTTTTCTTAAAAAGATGCTGGTAATAAACCTATCGGTTGCCGTTTTTACGGGCGTTCTGCTTGCGTCATTACTGTATTTTTTAAGGTTATATGAAAAACCTTTTATGTTTTTCATGCTTACCATAGGTGTGCTTGCCCTTGCGGGGGCTGCTGCTGTTTTTATGGGGGCAAAAGCCGTGATAGATGCTTTTACAAATGTGGCTTTCTTTTTTGACAGGATAGCGGACGGGGATTTGACCACAAGGGTTGAGGAAAGCGACGGATTTTTGCCCGTTATTGCCAGGCCCATAAATAAAATGACCGCAAGCACCAAGAAAGTGCTTCTGCAGATGAAAGAGTCCATAGATACCATGAGGATGTTGTCGGAAAATCTGTCGGCTTCAACCGAAGAGATAAACGCGTCTGCGGAAGAGATAAGCAGCACTGTCCAGCAGATAGCCCACGGCGTGGAACAGCAGGCGGAGCGTACGGTGGAGACTTCCAGAATTATGGAAAACATGTCGGATTCCATACAGACAGTGGCGTCAAAGTCCGAAGACGTGCTAAACGTGGCCAATGAGGCCAAACAGGCTTCTGAAAAAGGAATGGAAGCTGTAAGGCAGACAATAATTAAAATTGACGATATAGTCCAGGTGACAAGCAAGGCAAAGGATTCAATAGAAGAACTTAAAAGGTATTCCGAAAAAATAGAAGAAGTTGTAAATATCATCACCGAAATAGCGGACGAGACAAACCTGCTGGCGTTAAACGCGAACATAGAAGCGGCGCGCGCGGGTGAGGCGGGGCGCGGTTTTGCCGTTGTGGCGGAAGAAGTAAGAAAACTTGCCGAAGGTTCAGGCGATGCCGCAAAGGAAATTGCCAGGCTTGTGGAAGACATACACGAACGCACGGCCCAGGTGGTTGTGGATATAATGACGGGGGTACGCGAAACAGAAGAAGGCAAGCTTGTGGTAAAGGAAAGCGGGCAGGCCTTAAAAGAAATAAATGCTGTTGTCACAAAAGTGGTTAAACTTTCAAATGAAATTTTTAACCTTACAAAGGCGCAGGCGGAAGACACGGATAAAGTGGTAAAGGCGGTTGAAGAAATTGCGGCGGTATCTGAAGAAACCGCGGCAGGCACGCAGCAGGCTTCCGCTTCCACGCAGGAACAGACCGCATCCATGCAGGAAATAGCGGCGCAGGCACAGGAACTGGCGCAGATGACGGAAACACTTCGTGAATCCATTTCAAAGTTTAAAACGGAGTAAAAGTGGAAAAGAAAATAGTGGGTTTCAGGCTTAAGGGAGAGGAATTTGCCTTTAACATAATGAAAGTGGTTGAAATTATAAGGTTAAAGCAGATAACACCCGTGCCTACGGCGCCGTCTTTTATTGAAGGCGTAATAAATTTAAGGGGAAAAATTATTCCCATTATAGACCTGCGTAAACGGTTTATGCTGCATGAAGACAAGCGCGGAAAAAACGTAAGGATAATAATAATTGAAATGCACGGGAATCAGCTTGTTGGCGTGATTGTGGACGAAGTCACGCAGGTAATTACCGTGCCGGAAGAACAGATACTGCCGGCGCCGCCTTCCATAGTAAGCGTCGGAGGAAGGTATATAGAAGCCGTGGTTCAGCTGGACGAAAAAATAATAGTATTTCTTGACATAGAAAAAATATTTTCTGACCAGGAAAATACCGAGATGCAGGGAATATCAATGATGGAGGCAGGAATTGAAGAAAGTCCTGATAGTTGACGATACAAAGTTTATGAGAAGCATGCTGCGCAATATTCTTAAAAAAAAGGATATTGAAGTGGTGGGCGAAGCTGTAAACGGCAAAGATGCCGTTGAAAAATACAGGGAGTTAAAACCCGACCTTGTTACTATGGATATTATAATGCCGGAAATGAATGGTATAGAAGCCGTAAAAGCCATTTTATCAGAAGACCCTTCCGCAAAAATACTTATGTGCAGCGCCATGGGGCAGCAGGCAATGGTTATAGAGGCAATTCAGGCCGGGGCCAGAGATTTTGTTATTAAACCTTTTCAACCCGCAAGGGTTCTGGAGGCGGTTGACAGAACGCTTCAGGAGAACTGATAAATGGGAAAGATAAGGGTCCTTGTTGTAGACGATTCCGCTTTCATGAGAAAAATCATTCCTCAAATCCTTCAGGAAGATGACGGAATTGAGGTTATAGACACCGCGAAAGACGGGCAGGAAGCCTTTAAGAAAACCATTGAATTAAAACCCGATGTAATCACCCTTGATGTGGAAATGCCAAAAATGAACGGGCTTGCCACCCTTGGTTATATAATGAGCGAGCGTCCCACGCCGGTTATAATGCTTTCCGCTTATACTCCCAAAGGGGCGGAAATTACCCTTCAGGCGCTTGAATATGGCGCTGTGGATTTTGTATGTAAACCTTCCGGTGAAATTTCCATAGACATAAAAAAAGTAAAAGACGAACTTATAAGCAAGATAAAAATTGCGGCAACCACCGACGCTTCAAAACTTACATTTTTTGCGCCGGAAACAGTTGAAAAAAAAGCGCCGGAAAAAGAGAAAGAAGTAAAAGATTTTGTCCTTGTAATTATCGCGACTTCCACGGGCGGGCCAAGGGCGCTTTCCGAATTTATACCGAAAATTCCAAGGAACCTTCCTGCCGCGTATCTGGTAGTACAGCACATGTCGCAGGGTTTTACAAAAACGCTTGCAGAAAGGCTTAACAGCCAGTCGCTTATCAGTATTAAAGAAGCGGAAGACGGCGAAATAATAACAGCGGGAAGGGCATACGTGGCGCCGGGAAATTTCCACATGGAAATTGAAAAAATTGACGGAAATTATATTATAGCGCTTAACCAGAAACCCACAAGGCTGGGTGTAAGGCCAAGCGCAGATATGACGCTGTTTTCAGCGGCTGAAAAATTTGAAGGCAAATCAATTGCAGTGGTTCTTACCGGAATGGGCAAGGACGGATCAGCCGGAGTAGAGCGCTTAAAGGCAAAAAAAGCCCTTGTGCTTGCACAGGATAAAGACAGCAGTGTAATTTATGGAATGCCCAGGGCGGTAATCGAAAGAGGATTGGCTGATGAAGTATCATCCATCGCAGGGATGAAAGACGCGCTTGTGTCGGCAATTGCGCGTATAACGGGCGGCAAATGATGAATATGGACAGTTACAGGGAAGTCTTTATGGAAGAGGCCAGGGAAAATGTCAATAACCTGAACAATTCCCTTTTGGACCTTGAAAAAAATCTTGATGATTTAACGCCGGTCAATGAACTTTTCAGGGCTGCGCATACTTTAAAAGGCATGTCGGCCACTATGGGTTACGACAGAATGGCCGGATTTACCCATATACTTGAAGAAGTGCTTGATTCTGTGCGTTCCGGCAAAACAAGGCCGACGCTGGAAATAATGAACCTGCTGTTTAAAAGTGTGGACGCGCTTTCTGATTTTATTGATTCCATTGCAGAGACTAACAGCGATTATTCAGCCGGCGCCGCAATTGTGGCAGACAGCATAAAAAAACAGCTTGATGCGGGGCAGCCGCTGCCTGTTCAAAGCGCGCCAAAAATTACGGCAAAAAAATCCGAGGTAAGAAAAGAAACACCTTTGACAGAAGCCGCAGGATTTAACGTGAAAGCGGATGAAAAAATAGTAAGTGAAGCCATGGCAAAATCAATGAAAGTATACCTTATTAAAACAATCCTTGTTGAAAACTGCGCGTTTAAAAACGTGCGTTCATTTATGGTGTCAAGAAACCTTTCCGAGAAAGGCGAAATAATAGGCTCTTACCCGTCTTCCCGGGATATAGAAGAAGGAAAATTTGACAGTGAATTTGAATTTGTTTTTGCAACGGCGCTTGGCGTACAGGAAACAAAATCACTTGTGTTAAAAGTGTCCGAGGTTAAAGATGTTAATATTAAAGAATTAACGGCTGAAAAAACGGCAGAAGCTGTTTTGTCACAGCCGGAAAAAAACGCGCCTGTTAAGCCGGAAGAAAACCCTCGTGAAGGGGAACAGAAAAAACATTCTTCGGCGCAGAGCGTAAGGGTGAACATTGAAAAATTGGACACGCTTATGAACCTTGTGGGAGAGCTTGTCATCAACAAGATAAGGTTTGACCAGATAGCCAAGGAAAAAAAATATGAACTTCTTAATGATACAGTGGAAGAATTTGACAGGGTTATAGACGAGCTGCAGATAGAAATTACAAGCGTAAGAATGCTTCCCGTGTCGCATATTTTTGACAGGTATCCGCGTTCTGTCCGCGACCTTGCAATGCAGGCGGGCAAACAGGTGGAAGTGGAAATAGAAGGCGGGGATATTGAAATTGACAGGACTGTGTTAGAAGAGATGAACGAACCGCTGCTTCACCTGATAAGAAATTCGCTTGCCCATGGTATAGAAATGCCGGATGTAAGGATAAAAGCCGGTAAAAATCCCAAGGGTGTAATCAGACTTTCAGCTAAAAGGGAGCGCAACTCCGTAATAATAGAGGTGTCTGATGACGGCGCCGGAATTAACACCGCGGCGGTAAGAAAAAAAGCGCTGGAAAGAAAAGTGGTTACTGAAGAGCGTCTTAAAAATATGAATGATGATGAAGTGGTGGCGCTTATTGCCCTTCCGGGTTTTTCCACTATGGAAAGCGTGAATAAAGTTTCGGGACGCGGCGTGGGTGTGGATGTGGTTAAAACTAAGGTAGAAGGTTTTGGCGGTATATTCAGGATAGAAAATTATCCGAAAGAGGGCTCTAAATTTATACTTAAACTGCCGCTTACCCTGGCAATTGTACAGGCGCTGCTTGTAAAAGCCGGCAAGGAAACATATTCCATACCGGTTATTCACACGGTGGAAACATTTGAAAGTTTTGAAAAAGAGTACCGCTATATTCAGAACAGAAAAGTAATAATATTAAGAGAAGAAGTTATACCTGTTTACAGTTTAATGGAACTGCTTGGAAAAAAACGCGTTGAAGCTGAAGTGCACGAACTTGTGATAGTGGATGTAAGGGATAAAAAGGCGGCCATAGAAGTGGACCGCGTGATAGGTCAACAGGAAGTGGCGATAAAGAGCCTGGGTGAATTTTTAAAATTCGCTAAAGGATTTTCCGGCGTCACCATCCTGGGAGACGGAAGTATAAGCTTAATTGTGGATATCACTTCGCTGCTTTAAACGTGCAGGCATATACTGTTTGACAAAAAAATTAAAAGAGGTAATAAAATGCCGGATGATTCACTGCTGACGCTGACTGAAGTTCAGGTGGATGCGCTTAAAGAAGTGGGTAATGTGGGTGCGGGACACGCGGCCACCGCGCTGTCGCAGCTTTTAAAAAGAAAAATTATGATATCAGTGCCGCAGGTTAAGATATTAAAACTTAAGGAAGTGGAAAACCTGCTTGGGGATTCCAATACCCTTGTCGCGGGCATAATAATGAACGTGCTTGGCGACGTGACTGCAAAAATTCTGCTTTTGCTTACAAGGGAAAGCGCGCTGTCGCTTGCGGATATGCTGCTGCAGAATCCGGCCGGCACCACCAAAGTGCTGTCAGAAGTCGGCAATTCCGCCATAAAAGAGACCGGCAACATCCTTGCCGGCGCATATATGAATGCCCTTAATGAATTTCTGGGGCTGTTATTATTGCCGTCTGTACCCAGCCTGGTTTTTGACATATCGGGCGCTATTTTAAATTCTCTTTCAGAAGGGTTTGAAGGCATGTCAAATCATATTCTTTCCATTGAAACCCAGTTCTCAGAGGCAAATGATAAAGTGATAAAAGGGTATCTGCTGTTAGTACCTGATATTCCTTCCGTACAAGTGCTGCTGTCAGCCATAAAGGTGGATTAAACAATGGCTGTTTTTGCCCTTGATATAGGGACACGAAAAGTGGCCGGAATACTTGGCGAATTAAGCGGCGATAAAATGCGCATAGTTGATGCCTGTGTGCGCGAGCACGAAAAAAGGGCAATGGTGGACGGGCAGATACACAGCATTGAAGAGGTTTCCGGGATAGTCGCAAAAATAAAAAAAGAACTTGAAGAAAGAAATAATATTATAATAACAGAAACTGTCACTGCGCTTGCGGGAAGAAACCTGCATACCGAAAAGACAGAAGCGCGGATAAATAAGAAAGGCGAAATAACGCGCGATGAGCTGCGCGGCCTTACGATAGAGTGCGTTAAAAAAGCGACGCTTAAGATGACAGAAGAAAAAAAGCAGGGGTATTACTGCGTGGGGTACAGCGTGTCGCATTACACCCTTGACGGCCAGCATGTTAAAAACCCGCTGCAGCATTTTGCCAAAGAAAGTTTAAGCGTGGACACAATTATCACATTCCTTCCTAAAATAACTTTTGACAGCTTGATATCTGTTTTGAAAAATTGCGGGTTAAAACTTACAGGGCTTACCCTTGAACCGATAGCGGCCATGGCTGTGACCATTCCCGAAGATATGCGGCTTTTAAATCTGGCGCTGGTGGACGTGGGCGCGGGCACGTCGGACATTGCGATTACCGAATCCGGGAAAATCACGGCTTATGGCATGATACCAAAAGCCGGCGATGAAATTACGGAAGTTATAGTTAATGAATACCTGACTGATTTTAACCAGGCGGAAATCATAAAAAGGGCGTCAGCTGCCGGAACTTCACTGTCAGGCAATGATATTTTCGGTAATGCTTTTGAAATTTCTCACGCTGATTTTATACTGGCTGTAAAAGAAAAAACAGAAGAAATAGCCGCGGACATCGCGGATGAAATACTGATGTTAAACGGCAGGCAGCCGCGCGCCGTTGTCATGGTGGGCGGAGGAAGTTCTTTTGTTTATTTAAGAAACAGGGTGGCGGAAAAACTTGGGCTGCCGGAAAACAGGGTGGGCAGCAGAGAACCCAGGAACACAATGAAAATAGAGAATCTGCCGGAAGAATTAGGCGGCACAGAAGGCGCGACCCCGCTTGGCATACTTGACACCGCGCTGTACGGACGCGGGCTGGGATTCATAGAAGTTAAAGTAAACGGAGAAAAACATTATATTATTAACATGGAGCAGGAAATAAAAGTAATGGACGCTGTAATTGCATCAGGCATGGAATTGAAACACCTGTATGGAAAACCGGGCGAAGCTGTATCTTTTACGGTTAACGGGCAGCTAAATATAGTGCGCGGCGGCCACGGGGAACATGCTAAATTCTTTGTAAACGGAGTTCAGCACGGCATTGATGACGTGATTAAGAATGGCGATGAAATTTTGATAACAGCCGTTAAAAACGGCGTTAACGCGGCGGTAAAAGCCGGTGACCTTGTAACAGCGGATAACGCCCTTACGGTGGAAATAAACGGCAGGGTGGAAAAAATAGCGCCGGAGATTTATATAAACGGGTTTCAGGTAAGCGAAAACGAAGCGGTTCCGGACAGGGCATCTGTCACATTATCGGCGCCAAAAACCGTATCTGAAGTGCTGTCCAAATCAGGGCTTGCAATAGGCGCGCAGGCGCAGGAACGCGATATAATAATCACGTTAAACGGCGAACCCGAAGTGTTAAAACAGAGAACTTATCAGCTTAAGGTAAACGGCATGGATGTGCCGCCTGATTTTACGGTAAAAAACATGGACAGGCTGGAATATTCTGACAAGCCAAGCTATTACAGGATACGCGACCTTTTTAAAGAAGAACTTAAAAGTAAAATTACAATTTCAATAAACGGAAAACCATATGAAATAGAAGCCGACAGGTTTGAAATTACTATGAACGGAAGAAGGGCCGGAGAAGATGAATTCATAATAAACGGCGCGTCCATAGAGATTAAAGCGCCGCAGGAACCGGTTATACTTTCCACAATATTTAAAAACTATCCGATTGATACGGGCAGGCTTAAGGGAAAGATGCTTGACCTTAAGTTAAACGGGGAAAAAGCGGGATACACAACGCCTATTAAGAACGGGGACAATGTGGAAATAAGGTTTGTGTAAGGACTTAAGCAGAAAAGCAGTAAGCAGTTAAGCAGAAGCGGAAACAAACCTGAAAAAATAAGCTATAAGCGGTTAAGCAGAAGCGGAAAATAAATCGAAAAAATAATAGCATACTGCAATTTGAAATTACCTTAAAACAGGATGTCTGAATGAAAAAAACAATGATTATTATTTCCGCTGTTATTTTTTTATTCGCGGCGGCAGGCGCGGCTGAACAGGAAACGGAGTTTGCCAAAGCGGTATATAAAACCGCGGTTCATTTTATAGGCAAAGATTATGTCTATGGCGCAAAGTCGCCGTATGACCATTTTGCATGCAGTAAAAATGACAATAGAAAAGGGCCCTGCATAAAATGCAGAACCTGCCCGGAAAAACCTTCCGGCTGTTACGACAGCGCCACAAAATGTTTGACCGGTTTTGACTGTTCCGGGTTTATTCAGTACGTCTATAAAACCAACGGGGTGAAGTCAATAAAAGTATCAGACCTTGTAAGCACGCAGTTTGTGTGTATGGAAAACAGCTGGTATGAAAAAAAGAAGAAATCTGAAGCTCTGAAAAAACAGGAAACTAAAAAAATAAAAAATGGCGACATAATATTTTTTTACAGGTCGCCAAGGCATGTAGGGCTGTTTTTCACGGATAAAAAAGTCACATGGAAAAGAAACGAAGCGGCTTTCTTAAATGACGGCGACCTGCCGTATCTGGTAAACGATATTCAGAGAAAAGCTGAATTTGACAGTGAAGGCGAATTTACCGGTTACAGCTATTCGTATGAAGGGGATGTGGTAATACACGCAAGCGGTATACTTGACCATTATTCCACCGATACCGTACCCGGGGATATTGTGTGCGTGCCAATGTCAACGATGCGCGGGGCTCTGGCAGAATGTGACAATGCACACGAAGGGCAAAGCGCTGTCACGGTGGCTGAATGATGAGGAGATATTTTGTAATTATAATTATGCTGCTGTTTGCCGGTGTATTATCCGCGGATGAAATCATAAAAATACCAAGAAGCGCTATGGGAAAAAACATGGGCAGAATAAATGTGGAATCCGGCGCCGGTACTGACAGCTGCCATCTTTATACCCAGTTTGCCGCGGATGCCGCGGGGCAGATGTATTTTTTAGATCAGGCAAATGACAGGATTCTTAAGTATATAAAGGAAGATGATAAATGCAAAGTGATTCATACTTTTTATAAAAGCGATTCATTCAGGGTCATAAGGATGAAGTTCCGCGGGTTTTATGACAACGGCGTATATTTTTTAAGGGGGCAGCAGCTGCATTTTTATGACACGCAGGGTGAGCGGCTTATTACTTTTAAAGAGATAAGTAATGCTTTTATAGACTCTAAAAACGGGCGCGTGTATGAACAAAAAGGGTTAAAATACCTTCCCGTGGAAAAAGGCAATAAAAACCAGATGCCTCACAGGGGCCAATATTCAATACTGCCTCCCGCCGGCAGCGGGGATGAAGAGAGCAGAATAACCGGCGTAATGGGAAAATTTATAGGGATAAATAATATGAGCCTGCTGGACGAGGCGTATATAGGCGGAAAATATACCGTGTATGCGATACAGGATTATGTGGATAAAGGTAAGATGAAGCTTATGAAGTACAACCTTGCCGAAGGGACTGTAGAACAGGAAAAAGGGACAGGGTACTTGGTTCACGCGTATATTGGGGATTACGAAGGCAGAATATATTTTCTTGCCAAAAAAGACAAAAAATCCAAGTTCCAGGTTGTGTGTTATAACGGGGAAAATCTTGACAGGCACAGCACGCAGAATATAAATTTAGACGGCGGGGACGATTTATGCTACCAGAATATCTCGGCCGGGAAAAATGTTTATCCAGCCGCTGTTTGCCCTGACGGTTATATCTATTACAGCGCCGGCTTTGATAAAGATTATCTGCTGATAGGGAAGATGAAGCCTAATTAATGAAGCGCGAGGGACGGATGCACGGAGGGACAGAGGGACGGAAGAAAACTAAAAAATAGCAGCAGTATAAGCTATAAGCAGATAAGCAAAAGCGAAATCTAAAAATTCGTTCTTCCGTCATCCAACCATCTGAGCATCCAAGCATCAAAGTATCTATTCTTGCCTTGACACCGCCCCGTTCACAATAGTAAAATCCTATTGAACAAAAAAACTTTAGAGGGGTTTTTGATAATGGGAAAATTCTGCACGGAAAAAGACGCGTTAATTGCCATTAATACAATTCCCGCAATCGGCGGGATAAAACTCCGCAGGCTTATAAATGCTTTTGGCACATGCCTTGATATATTTGACGCGCCGCAGCAGATGCTTATGGGGGTTGAAGGGATAGGCGAACAGATTGCGCGTGACATACTTGCCTTAACCCCGGAAATTACCGAACGTGAAGAAGATGCGTGCGAAAAACATTCCATCAGGATTATCTGCCTGGATGACATAGAATATCCAAAGCAGTTAAAGACCATTTACGACCCGCCTCCGGTCCTGTACATGGCAGGGGTGGACTATCAGGAGACAGCGCTTCCGCTTGCGATAGTGGGCACCAGGCAGTGCACGGAATATGGTGAAGCCGCGGTAAGGCGAATGGTTCAGCGTATGCGCGCAATTTTTTCAGATTTTTCCATAATCAGCGGGCTTGCCACCGGCATAGACAGCAGGGCACACAGGGCGGCGTTAAACAGCGGTGTGTATACGGCGGGTGTTTTAGGTTTTGGGTTCGGGCAGCTTTTGACAATGGCAAACAGGCCCCTTATAAAAGAGATGCTTGAAAAGGCGACTATAATATCCGAATTTCCGTTTTACGCGGAAGGGTTAAAGCAGAACTTTCCTCAGCGCAACAGGGTTATAAGCGGGCTTGCCAAAGGCGTGCTGGTGGTGGAAGCCGGAGAGAAAAGCGGCACAATGATAACGGCTGATTTCGCGCTGGAGCAGGGCAGGGAAGTTTTTGCGGTTCCGGGGTCAATATTTTCCTTAAAGTCGCGCGGCGCCAACAGGCTTATTTCACAGGGTGCAAAGATAGCGCAGGACGCGGACGACATTTTAATAGAATTTTTTGAAGACATAAAAATACCCGAAAAAGAGAGTGAAACAGCCGTAAATACGGCGTTAAAACTGACTGACGATGAAAAAAAGGTATATGAAAAAATAAGTTTTGAAAAAAAACATGTTGACATTATAGCGTTTGAAAGTAATATTGATGTAATTAAATTGAGTTCCATGCTGACTCTTCTTGAAATGAAGGGCGCGGTAAGGCAGCTTGCTGGAATGAATTTTGTCCGCAACAGGTAAACCAGGAGGTCATACATTGTCTGACAGCACCGAAGAAATAAAAAAGAAAAGCCCGGCGAAAAAGGCAAAACCGGCCGCAAAGAAGAAAAAAGCGGTTAAATCAAAAAAGTCCGGCAAAGAAAAAAGCGGAAAGATTATACTTGTTGAGTCTCCCACCAAGGTTAATACCATTAAAAAGTTTGTTGCCGGCAAATATAAAGTGCTTGCCACCAAAGGGCACATCTTTGACCTTCCCAAGACAAAACTGGGTGTGGACGTTGAAAATGACTTCACCCCGACCTATATAGTAATGAAGGATAAAAAGAAAATATTAAAGGAAATAAAAGAAGAGACAAAAAATGCCGCAGAAATATATCTGGCTACTGACCCTGACCGCGAAGGAGAGGCAATCTGCTGGCACGTTGCCAACGAAATTCTGCGCGTGCAGAAAGAACCCGGCTCCCAAAAGATAGTAAGGGTGACTTTTAATGAAATTACAAAGTCCGCTGTTTTAAACGCGCTTGATAACCCGCGCGAAATAAACATAAACCTTGTAAACGCCCAGCAGGCAAGAAGGGTGTTAGACAGGCTTGTAGGTTACCGCTTAAGCCCGCTGTTATGGAAAGTATTAAGGAAAGGGCTGTCGGCAGGAAGGGTGCAGTCAGTTGCGTTAAAATTAATTGTGGACAGGCAGGTAGAAATTGATGCCTTTAACCCCGTGGAATACTGGAGCGTAAAAGGGTTATTTGAAAAATTAAATGCCGGTAAATTTGAAGCCAAGCTTACGGAAAAAAACGGCGAAAAAATAGATTTAAAAGCAGAGCCGGATTCGGCTGTCGTTGTGGCGGAACTTCAAAATCAGCAGTACACAGTTTCTGATGTGGTGAAAAAAGAAAGAAGGCGCAAGCAGTACCCGCCTTTTATAACCAGCACCCTGCAGCAGGATGCCGCAAAGCGTTTCAGGTTTACCGCGCAGAAGACCATGATGCTGGCGCAGCAGCTTTATGAAGGTGTTGAAATTAAAGGCGAAGGGCATGTGGGTTTAATAACATACATGAGAACTGACAGCTTAAGGGTATCCGCGGAAGCCCAGCAGGAAGCCATGAAATACATAGGTGAAAACCTGGGGGCTGAATATGTGCCTGCGGAACCGAATTTCTATAAAAGCAAAAAATCTTCACAGGACGCGCATGAAGCCATAAGGCCGTCATCCGCTTACAGAAATTTAGGCGCAATAAAAGACAGCCTTGACCCGGATCAGTTTAAGATATACTCCATAATATGGAAAAGATTCATGGCGTCACAGAGCGTGCCCGCCGTATTTGACGACACGCGCGTAAAAATAGCCGCCGGCCCTTATACGCTTCAGGCAAACGGGTCAATTAAGAAATTTGACGGTTTCATGAAACTTTATGACGAAGAACCCAAAGAACAGGAAGGCGGGGAACAGGATTCAAATGACGGCAGCCAGGAACAGGCGCTGCTTCCCGAATTAAACACAGGCGACGCGCTTAACCTTCTTGAATTAATGCCGGAGCAGCATTTTACACAGCCGCCGCCGTATTTTACGGACGCTTCGCTTGTAAAAGCGCTGGAAGAAAAAGATATAGGCAGGCCGTCCACTTACGCGCCAATTATATCCACCCTTGTATACAGAAAATACGTGGACAGGGACAGGGGCAAATTTATGCCTACGGAACTTGGCACGCTTGTGTCGGGCATTCTGTCAAAGAATTTCCCCACAATTATAAATGAAGAATTTACCGCTAAAATGGAAGGCGACCTTGACCGCGTGGAAGAAGGAAGCGTGGAATGGAAGACGCTGTTAAAGGGTTTCTTTGCCAATTTAACGGAACTTATAGCGGCGGCGGAACCGCATATGGATGAAATGAAGCGCGAGCTTGAAGGCAATATTGAAGAAAAGTGCGAAAAATGCGGCAGCAGGATGATAATAAAGTGGGGCAGGTTCGGAAAATTCCTGTCCTGCGAAAAATATCCCGAATGCAAAAACGCCAAGCCGATGGAAGGAATGGAAAGGGAGCAGGAAAAAATAGAAGGAAGCTGCCCTGACTGCAGCAGCCCGCTTTTATTAAAACGCGGCCCGTACGGCGCCTTTATCGCGTGTTCGCGCTACCCTGAATGTAAGTACACAAAACAGCACATAATAAAAGCCGGCGTTCCGTGTCCGGAATGCGGCGGCGATATAATAGAAAGAACGTTTAAGATGACCAGAAAATTTTACGGGTGCAGCAATTACCCAAAGTGCAAATTCATGGTCTGGGATAAGCCCATAGATGAAAAGTGCCCCAAATGCGCGGCGCCTTTCCTTCTTGAAAAATGGCGCAAAAATAACGTGACGGTATACTGCAGGCAGTGCGATTACAAGTATGACAAGGAAACTGTTTCGAATGAGTGAGCCGGAAAACAGCCCGGAACTTGAACTGTACCTGCGCCACCTTTTACACGAAAAGAATTATTCGCCCAAGACTGCCGAAAGTTACGGCAATGACATACGTCAGTTTTTAAAACATACCGGCGGTTTTGAAAAAGCCGATGAAACATCAATAAGGGCATTTATGGAAAAAATGTCCCGCGCTAAATACAACCGCAATTCTGTCATAAGAAAAATAGTGGCGTGCAGAAATTTTTACAGGTTTCTGCTGCGCTCCAAAAAAATTACATCCAACCCTTTTGAATACATCTTAACCCCCAAAGCCGAAAAACGGCTGCCCGGTTTTTTAACCGAAGCGGAAACAGCGGCGCTTCTGGAAACCCCGGACATAAGCCAATTTTTCGGGCTGCGCGACAGGGCAATACTTGAATTCATTTATTCCACCGGTGTGCGAATAGATGAACTTGTAAAACTTAATTCAGGTGATATTGATTACGTGAATGAAGAAATAAAAGTTCTGGGAAAAGGTTCCAAAGAGCGCATAGTACCCGTTGGGGGAATCGCGCTTAATATACTTAAACAGTATATAAGGGAATTAAAATCAAAGTTTGATTCCGGCCCTTTGTTTGTCAATAAAAACGGGACGCGGCTTACCGCAAGAAGCATAGAAAGAATGATGAAAAAATATGTATTGAAAGCCGGCATACAAAAAGAAGTGACCCCGCATACGCTAAGGCATTCATATGCCACGCATCTTTTAGACCGCGGCGCCGACCTGCGCTCCGTGCAGGAACTTTTAGGACACAGCAGCCTGTCCACAACCCAGATATACACCCACTTAACCGTGGCAAGGCTGAAAAAGGAATACGATAAAGCACACCCAAGGGCGAAGAAATAGCAGCTCGGCGGCTGGGCAGCTAAGCAGCTGGGCAACCGGGTTTGGTATTGGTAGACGCGGGTCTTTAGCCCGCGGATTTTGTATTTAATTATTGTTTTTAAAGTCCTGGTAGGCGCGTCCCTTTAGGGCGCGGCAGTTACATAGTTATTTGACTTTAACTCTCTTACCTTACAATCCTATGTTCCACAGGGATTGGGTGTATTTTTTAAGCGCGTGCCGTCCTCTGACACTTGCGCTCGTAGACTCGGGCAAGCCAGGGGATTTCCGTATCGCAGGCTCGCTTCAACCAAGCTGCTGAGCTGCTGAGCTGCCAAGCTGCCGAGCTGCCGAGCTGCCGCCTTTCCCCCTTCCTTATAATAATCCCTTTATTTGCCTATATTATATAGTATAATATTAGTACAAATAAAGCCGGGGGAATACAAAGGCCTAAATTAGTATAGAGGTATGTCAGTGCTGCGAGTGTTTTTGATAATTACAGTTTTCATAGCTGGTTTGTTTTCCGGGGTTAGCGCGGATATTATTACGCTTTCCGCCAATGGTTCCATGCCCGGACAGTCGTCTGACTGGACAACACCTGAAAATATTGTTTCTTTTAATAATGGGCTTGCCCAGACAGGCGTTTCGGGGAACAGGTTATATACCGGTTTTAACAACCTTCTTACAAGTGAAATCATAATTAATTCCGTTAAACTGCGTATAAGGCAGTACGCTTCAGGTGTGCTTGTTGATGACAGGCTGGATATTAACCTTACAACGAATAACGGCATTACGTGGCAGACAGGTAATATTGATACGTATTATGCCGTGACGCACACCACAAGCGCGCTTGAAATCCTTGATGTTGATATAACGGCAGGTTATGCATGGAACGCGGCAACAGTTGACAGCCTTGGTGTTGTTATAACAGCAAGGGATATAACGGACATTGTATATATTGATCATTTTTATCTTGAAATTGACTATAGCGCGCCCACAAAGACAGTTACGCCGACGGTTTCGCAGACAGCAACTGAAACGCTGACTGTAACACAAACTGCAACAAGTTCTATATCGCAGACAGTAACAGAGACTATAACTGAAACAATGACGCAGACAGAAACACAAACCGTAACACAGACATCAACTGAAACTGCAACCGGTACAGTTTCACAGACTGTGACAGAAACAAATACGCAGACCATTACCGCAACCGCAACGCGGAGTGTAACAGGAACAGTGTCGGAAACAGCGACAGGAACGAATACCCGGACAATTACAGAAACAGCCACGCAGACTGTAACAAGCACAGTGTCGGAAACAGTGACGGGAACAAACACACAGACAGTGACACAAACAACAACAAAGACAAGTACTGACACTGTTACTAAGACCGCAACACAGACTATAACAGAAACTGCCACGCAGACAGTAACGCAGACAATAACCCAAACCGCTACGGCCACATCCACTTTTACCCCTTCGGCGTATGGATATATAGAACCCAATTATACGGCGTTCGGACAGCTGACAGGATACACTTACAGGTTATCATCAAGAAATGAAGGTCCTATCACAAGCGTGCTTATAAAAATACCTGCAGGGGTTAATGTAACCGGCGGCCTTTCAACCACATATCCGGGCGCAACAGCGGCAATGAACGGCGCTGATGTTGAAGTAACATATGCCGGCGCGGGATGGAATGTTTTCTCTGACCCTAATTTTGACATAATAAAATTTAGCGCAATATCAGACGCGGGATTAAAAACATTTACCGCGGAATTAAATGGGATGGGCGGCGCGGTTATTGCATCCGTTCCTACAGGTTATTCTCAGGCAGTGCTTGTGCATACGTCAACTGTAACGCAGACTGTAACAGAAACAACTACGCAGACTGTGACACATACCATCACAGAAACTGCAACGCAGACTGTGACACAGACTGTAACCAAAACAATGACGCAGACAATGACACAGACCACAACACAGACTGTAACGCAAACTGTAACCGAGACAATGACGCAGACTATGACACAAACTGTCACAGAAACCGCAACACAGACTGTTTCGCAGACTGTGACAGAGACAATGACACAGACTACAACACAGACTGTAACGCAAACTATAACCGAAACAATGACGCAGACTATGACTCAAACCATCACAGAAACCGCAACACA
>PGYV01000006.1 GCA_002839855.1 Candidatus Goldiibacteriota bacterium HGW-Goldbacteria-1 | reverse complement strand
CAGGTACTGAGACAGTAACAGAAACGATAACTCCAACGACCACGGTGACTATAACTGAAACGGGTACCGAGACAGTAACTGAAACGGGCACAGAAACGATAACTCCAACGACCACGGCGACTGTAACTGAAACCACTACCGAGACTGTAACTGAAACAGCCACAGAAACGATAACTCCAACGATCACGGTGACTATAACTGAAACGGGTACCGAGACAGTAAGCGAGACGACTACCGAGACAGTAACCGAAACGACTACCGAGACAGTAACTGAAACGGCTAGCGAAACAGTAACTGAAACAGGCAGCGAGACAGTAACTGAAACGGCTACCGAGACAGTAACTGAAACGGCTACCGAGACAGTAACTGAAACGGCTACCGAGACAGTAACTGAAACGGCTACTAAGACAGCAACAGAAACAATAACTCCAACGACCACTGAGACTGTAACTGAAACCACTACTGAGACAGTAACTGAAACGACAACTCCGACGACCAGTCAAACGCCCACTGCGACAGTAACTGAAACGGCTACCGAGACAGGTACTGAGACAGCTACTTCAACGATCACTCAAACGACCACTGCGACAGTAACTCAAACAGTAACTGAAACAATAACTACAACGACCACTGCAACGATAACAGAGACAGGTACTACGACAGTAACAGAAACTGCTACTTCTACGGTAACCGAGACTGCAACCGAGACTGTAACAGAAACGGTAACGGAAATTGCCACAGCAACAACAACCCAAACTTCATCTGAAACGGTTACCGGAACGGTGACTGCGACAGTAACAGAAACTATCACTGAAACGGGTACTGCAACAACCACGGAAACCGCAACGGAAACAATTACTGAAACTGTAACTGAAATAGCTACTGAAACAGCCACAGAAACAGCCACAGAAACAGCAACTGAAACGGCAACTGAAACGGCAACTGAAACGGGCACTGCGACGGTTACTGAAACCTCATCGGAAACAGTAACAGCAACAGCCACAGCCACAGAAACAATTACTGAAACCCCGAAAGAGACTATTACCGAAACAATTACCCGAACAATAACAAATACTATTACAAAGACGGTGACAGCAACCATTATAATAACTGAAACTAATACTGCAACAGCTGTTGAAACTGTCACAAATACCGCAACAGAGGTAATAAGCCAAACACCATCTTTAACCGTGACAGAAACAATAACAGAGACAACAACTCCCGTCAGTACGTCAACTGTTACGGCAACGCAAACTGTGAATAACAATGTAAGCCTTGGGTTTGTAGATGGCGGAAATACGGTGATATATCCAAACCCGTCGGGCAATGAGGGTGTTACATTCAGATTTTCGCTGACTAAAAGCGCGGAAATAATAAAAATAAGAATTTATAGTATGGCATACAGGCTTGTAAAAGAAACGGAAATACAAAAACATTGTTTTGCGGGAAGCAATGATGTAAAAATGGCGCCGGACTTTACGTCAAAATTTGCAAATGGTATCTATTATTATGTGGTCTTTGTAACGGATAACAAAGGGAATCAGATTAAATCAGATATAGGGGTAATGGTTAAAATGCGTTAGGCGCAGAAGTTTTTTCGGCTTCACCTGCACCTGTATAGACAGAGATGTCACTGTATCAATACCGGCAAGATACTAAAAATAAAGGTATTGCTTGTTATTTGGCAGAATAGTGTTAGAATTGCATACTGAAATTAACTGATTTTTGTAATTAAAATTCAAGGAGGAAACAGAAATGAAAAGATTTTTTATTGTCTTGTTAGCGTTTGTTTTTGCAGTATCAATGGCAGTTGCGTCAGAAAAGAAAGCAGAAGAAAAGGGCAACAATGCCAAATCAGCAGCGGCAAAGGTTGAAGGCGTAAGCAATTCAGTTGCGGCTGCAGTTGAAGCTGTTGGTAATTCTATGGACGCGAAAGCAACAGCATTGGCAAAAAAAGCGGCTAAGATTGCAGAAAAAGCAGCTAAAAAAGTAGAAAAAGAAGCAAAAAAGGCAGCTAAGAAAGCAGAAAAAGAAGCGAAAAAGGCGGCAAAGATAGCAGAAAAAGAGGCAAAGAAAGCCGGAAAGAACTTGAAATCAGTTGAAGCAAAGATTGAAGACGCAGGAAATTCAATAGCTGCACAGGCAGAGAAAGTGAAAGAAGACGTTAAAAAGAAGATGAAAGACAAATAATGATTCTTTCGAATAATTAAATAAGCATTGTTACAAGGCCCGGGCTTATTGCCCGGGCCTTTTTTTTAGAGAAATGAAGTACGGGGAAATGTATATATGCGAAAACTAATCGTGTTTGGGTATTTTTTTTGTCCGGGTGTTTAAATGTTTGGCAGACGCGGGTCTTTAGCCCGCGGTAGTTGATTTTTAAGTCCGTACCCTAAACAGACATCTGCCACAGTTACATATCCAAACTTCGAAAAAAAGCCGGACAGCGCGGGAGCACCGTCCCTACAAGAACAAAAACTGAACAAATCCCCCTTTATAAAAACTTGTATGCGGGCGGGGCGATATGATATCATTAAAAAACGCCGTATAATTTTATGATTAAACAACGTGGTGAGAAGATGACAAAAAAACAGTTTAAAAAGCTTGTGGAAAAAAGAGTCCTTATACTTGACGGGTCAAGCGGTGTGGCGCTGCAGAAACGCGGTATGCCCGCGGGTGTCTGCCCGGAAAAATGGGCGCTTGAAAATCCAGATGTCCTGTCAGGGCTGCAGAATGAATACGCAGCAGCGGGTTCTGATATCATTTATACTTTTACTTTTGGCGGCAATCCCGTAAAACTTGAAGAATACGGACTTAAGGGGCAGACCTTTGAAATAAACAGGGACCTTGCGCTTTTGTCAAAAAAAGCCGCGGGAAATCATGCTCTTATAGCAGGGGACATTGCACCTACGGGGCATTTCCCAAAACCATTTGGCGACATCCCGTTTGAAGAAATGGTAAATATTTTTAAGGAACAGGTTAAAGGGCTTCTTGCGGGCGGTGTGGACCTTTTTGCAATAGAAACAATGATGGACATTCAGGAAGCGCGCGCCGCGGTATTGGCGGTTCAGGAAAGCTGCAGCCTTCCTATAATGGTTTCAATGACATTTGATAAAGACGGCAGGACGCTTACAGGTACAGACCCGTTAACAGCGCTTATAACACTGCAGGCAATGAATATTGACGCGTTTGGGGCAAACTGTTCCACCGGCCCAAAAGAGATGCTTGAAGTAATTAAAGCTTTAAAACCATACTCTAAAATACCGCTTCTGGCCAAACCAAATGCCGGGCTGCCAAAATTAAAAGACGGCAAAACTGTATTTGAAATGGTAGCGGGTGAATTCTGTACTTTTGCCGCGCCTTTTGTAAACGCGGGAATTAATCTGTTAGGCGGCTGCTGCGGCACATCGCCGGAGTACATAGAGAAAACAGCTAAAGAAATCAGTAAAATAAAAAACACGGGTTTTAAAAATAATTCTGTAAGTTTCAGCGCTGTGACATCGGCAAGAAAAACCGTATTTATCGGCAGTGATTACCCGCTTACAGTAATAGGCGAGCGTATAAATCCTACAGGCAAGAAGCAGCTTCAGGCGGAATTAAAAGAAGGAAAAACAGCCGAAGTAAGGCGCTTTGCCGAAGAGCAGGCAGCCGGCGGAGCCGGGATTCTTGACGTAAACGCGGGCATGGCCGGAATTGATGAAAAAGCCGTAATGATAAAAATAATAGAGTTATTAAGCAATCAGTCTGAACTTCCGCTTTGTATAGATTCATCATCACCGGAAGTTGTGGAAGCCGCGTTAAGGGCTTATCCCGGCAGGGCGCTTATTAATTCCATTTCGGGAGAGTCCAAAAAAATAGAAAAACTTCTGCCTGTCGCGGCTAAATACGGCGCCATGTTTATTTTACTGCCCCTTGATGACAAGGGCATTCCGGCAGACTCGGGCAGCAGGATAAGTGTTGTACAGAGGGTATTTAAACAGGCAAAAAAATATGGATACACAGAAAAGGATATAATAATAGACGGCCTTGTAATGACGGTATCGTCTGACCAGAAAGCCGCTAAAGTAACGCTTGACGTAATCGAAAAAGCGTCCGCGCTTGGTTTTAACACAACCTGCGGTCTGTCAAATGTGTCGTTTGGTCTGCCTGAACGCGGCTATGTAAACGCGGCTTTTCTTGCAATGGCGGTTAACAGCGGGCTTACCACGGTTATTGCCAACCCTTCAGCGGAACTTTTAATGCAGATTAAAGCGGCGTCAGATGTCTTAAACGCCACCGACACCAACAGCGCGCTTTACATAGAGAAGTTTGGCAATGCAGTAAAACCCGATTCCAAAGCGGCGCAGGTTAGCGGCAAATCTAACGAAGAGCAGATTTACGAAGCGGTTGTAAAAGGGAATAAAGAGAAAATAACCGGGCTTATAAATTCAGCGGTGGCTGGTAATATTGCCCCGTCAAAAATAGTGGATGATATTTTAATTCCGGCAATTAACCACGTTGGGAATCTGTTTGAGAAAAAACAGTATTTTCTTCCGCAGTTAATACAAAGCGCGGAGGCCATGAAAGCCGCTTTTGCCATACTTGAACCTCTGCTTAAAAAAAGTGAAACGGAAGGGTCGCAGAAAAAAGTGGTAATGGCAACGGTTAAAGGCGACATCCACGATATAGGTAAAAATATAGTATCTTTGATGCTGAAGAATTATGGGTTTCAGGTGTTTGACCTTGGCAAAGATGTGTCTGCTGAAGAGATAGTTAAAAAAGCAAAAGAAACAGGGGCGCAGGTTATTGGTTTGTCCGCGCTTATGACCACCACAATGATAGAAATGAAACCGGTTATTGACCTTGCAAAAAAAGAGGGCCTTAACGCCAGGTTCATTATAGGCGGAGCGGTTGTAGACCAGGCGTATGCCGATGAAATAGGGGCGGACGGTTATTCAAAGGACGCTTACGAAGCCGTAAAACTTGCCCGGAAGCTTACTGAAAAGTAAACTTTCAACTTAAAAAATAAGGAGAATTATAATGCCGTATATTGCTTATCAGGGACAAAGGGTATTTTATAAAGCCAAAGGAAAAGGGGAACACCTGCTTATTCTTCATGGTAATACAGTATCAAGCGCGATGATGGGCGGGGAATATAAGCATTACAGGCGCGTGTACAGGACGTTTATGTTTGACTATCCGGGGCACGGCAAGTCTGACCCGGTTAAGCAGTTTCCGGATGATTTCTGGCGTGAAATGGCAAAGTGCGCGGTTTCAGTATGCGCCGCGCTTGGCGTGCAGAAGACGTATGTGATTGGCACGGAAGGCGGAGCAATGGTGGCGCTTAATATGGCGATAGAAGCGCCGGGGCTTGTTAAAAAAGTAATCGCGGACAGTTTTCTGGGGGAGAGTATGAAATTAGATGAGGCGGAAAAACTTATTGCTGACAGAAATGAAGCCATCCGCGGAAAGTACTGGTACGCCTGGTTTCTACAGCACAGTTTCAGGTATAAAAAAGTTATGCAGATGGACAATGATATGCTGCTTAGATTTGCAAAATCAGGCAGAAAATATGTTCCCGCAGGCCTTGAAAAAATTCAATGCCCGGTATTGTTCACCGGAGCAAAGGATAATCCTTTAATTAAAAGCCTGGATGAAAAAATACACACGGCGCTGGCAAAAAACCCGCTTTTTGAATCAAAGATATACCTTTCAGGCGGGCATATGACCGTTGTTTCAAAGAAACACGAATTCAGGCATATGGCCCAGGACTGGTTTGATAAGTAGAAGCAAGGAGTAGAGTTTTTATATATTAAATAAGACACAGGGGACATGAAAATGAAAGATAAGGGTGCTTTACCTCCGAAAACAGAATTGAATTATTGCAAATCTTGCAACGGTTCAGAAAAGCGGAGTTTTTAATATATTTATCTAAAATTCTCACCTAATCTCAACTTGCAACTCTGCGATGAAGTGAGGGAGGGCGGCGGGGGATAGTTATCTTTTGTGAAAAAATACCTCCTTTTTCCTACGATTAATTTAGTATTTGTTCTGGTTATTGTTTCGGCAATAGTTAAACTTTTTATGATATAATCATTTTAAGGTAATTAATAAAAAAAAAGAGGGTTTTTATGCCCAATGATTTTCATACTATAGCCGTCGTATCCAAACTGTTTTCCAATAATTTTGTCCATGAAATACTTCACGGCATAGAGCCGCACCTGTTTAAAGGGCCTTATGAAGTTAATTATTATCCCACCACAGGCAGGACAGATTTTGAAAACGACATCTTAAAAACAATCTTATTAGAACGCAGGGCAGATGCCATGATATCCATAAGTGTGCCAATGGAAAGCGACCTGCTTGAATCATATAAAAATGCAGGCATTCCCGTTGTATTTATTGAAGAAACGGTGGAAGGCGGGCACACTGTTAAGGTGGATAATGTAAAAGGGTCTTATATGGCGGTTGAACACCTTATAAAGCAGGGAAGAAAGAAAATCGGCATTATCTCCGGCGAGTTTCTTGATAAAAGGACAAACGCCAATGTGGTGGAACGCCTTATAGGTTACAGAAAAGCAATGGAAGACTATGAACTTGAATTTGACCAGAAAATGGTTAAGCACGTGGCTTATTATGAGTTTGATGAAGGTGTACAGCGGACCAAAGAGTTTATGGCCGAATATAAAGATCTTGATGCAATATTTTGTGCAGCCGGCGACCTTGTCGCAATGGGCGCTATAGAGGCGATTCAACAGGCAGGGCTGGACGTTCCAAAGGATGTCGCGGTGGTAGGGTACGATGACATCAACGTTTCGGAATTTACAAAGCCGGCTTTAACCACGGTAAAACAGCCCCTTGAAAAACTTGGCTCTGAAGCTTTTGAACTTGCCGTCAGGTGCATAAACGGGCAGGTTGGAAAAGACGAATCCCGCCTTATAATCCTTGACCCCAAATTTATCATAAGGCAGTCGGCGTAGAGCTAAAGTTACAGCTGACAAGTTACAGCTGACAAGTTACAGCTGACAAGTTACAGCTGACAAGTTACAGCTGACAAGTTACAGGTTTTAAAGACACGCATATACCAAATCTAAACCAACCTTTCAAGTATCTGATTTTCGTTCTGGTAGCCGCACCCTTTAGGGTGCGTGGTTTAGATTTGTTTTTAGCAGGGGAATCGTTTTTGCGCGTCCCGTGCATTTTGTGTTTTTACTTCCACTACCGCGGGCTGAAGACCCGCGTCTACCAAATCTAAACCGAGCTTCCGAGCGTCTTTGTTTTATTTATGGGATATGGGTTATAATAGTCTATGGGTTAGGCATTATTCCTCCGTCCCTCTGTGTATCCGACCATCCGTCCCTCAATTTTTACGGGCTGTCCCTGCCAGGCTTGCTCCAACCGAACCCTTTAGGGTGCGTGGTTTAAGATTTTAGCTGTCCCTGCTTCTTACGCTCGTGAACTCGTTTCATCGCAGGGATTTCCGCTCGCAGGCTAGCTTCAACCGCGCCTTAAAAGACGCGCCTACCAAGGCAAGGGCAAACCACCAAAAGGTCTAAACCGAGATGCCGAGCTGCCAACCCTCCGAGCTGCTGTAGTAGGGGGATGTGAATAACTTATTTCCTCCGAATCACACCGGCGTGCGAATTTAATCAGAAAATTTCATTAGAAGTTTTGCGCGCTATAATATATAATAACAAACCTATAAAACGCCAATAAAAGCAGAGAGATTAAAAACAATAACAGTAATACAATAACGTGCGGTACAGGAGGTTTTATCAAAATTGTTAGTTAACATAAGATACATTATGCGACGTTGTGAATATTTGTTTTTTATGTGGAAAACCTGTGCGTTTGTTTCGTGATTTTTGCCATGATTCGCTTGAATTGTTTAGTATTTCTACTTGTAACTTGTAACCTGTAACCTGTAACCTGTAACCTGTAACCTGTAACTTGTAACCTGTAACCTGTAACTTGTAACTTGTAACCTGTAACCTGTAACCTGTAACCTGTAGTAACTTGTAACCTGTAACCTGTAACCTGTAACCTGTAACCTGTAACCTGTAACCTGTAACCTGTAACCTGTAACCTGTCAGCTGTTACTTATCTTTAATCAAATCCTGCGATATTTGCCCTTTTCTGCGTATTTCCCCCAATTCCTGTATCTGTGTGTCAATTTCACCTATAAATGCTCCGGAAATGGCTTTTAAGGCGGTATTTTTAGCTTTTAGACGGGATATCATGGCATCTATGTCGTTTATAACCAGACTCTGCCTGGTATATATGGTCTTAAGCAGTTCGGCCTTATCAGAGCCGTTTTTAAGGCTTATGCTGGCCTGGTCCAGAAACTGGTATGCCGCAAGTCGTTCAAATTCCAGTTTGTCGCCGTAATTTATTGCGGCTACAAGGCTGTCTGTAATCTCTGAAGGATTTTTTAAGGATTCATACAGGCCGGCCCTTTGGCTAAGGATATCCAGCTTAACCTGATCGCTTTGATGGTTTAAACTGTTTATTTCATTTATAAGCCGGCTGCGCTGCTGGACCGTGCGTTCGCGCCGGTTTCTGTCGGCAAAATTCCATAAAGATGCCTTTGCCGGATTCATCCTTAAGGTGTTCAGGATTCTTTCTTTTTCTGCAATTGTTACAAGCAGCTCCTGATGTTTTTTAACTGATTCAGATGCCAAATCGGTTAAAACCGCATCGGCCGGTAAAGCCTGCCATAAAGTTAAAATTGTAATTAGTACAAAAATAGATTTTTTAATCACCGGTTTTCTCCGTGATTGAATATTTTTGAATTTTATACTGCAGTGTCGTCCTGCTTATCTGAAGTTCTTTTGATGCTTTTGTCTGGTTGTAATTATTGTTTTTCAGCGAGGCTTCAATAATCTTTTTTTCAAAGGCCTCCACTATATTTTCAAGTCCGCCGTTTCCCGGTGATTCCGCCTCTGCGGCCGGTTTTCCAAGGGCATCTGTGATGTTAAGTTCGCTGCCCGTGGACAGTATTACCGCGCGTTCAATTATATTCTGCAGTTCCCTTACGTTGCCGGGCCAGCTGTATGCTAAAAGCGCGTTTTTGCCCGCCGTGTTAATCGTAAAACTGCCGCGTCTTGACGCAAATGTCTCCGCAAGAGGCTGTATATCCCCTTTTCTTTCCCTTAAAGGCGGTATGTTAATCGGGAAAACATTTACCCTGTAAAACAGGTCTTCCCGAAACTCCCCTTTTTTTATCAGCTCTTCAAGGTTTCTGTTTGTGGCGCACAAAACCCTTGCGTTTGTGGATAATGATTTACTGCCGCCCACGCGTTCATAAGTTTTATTTTCAAGTACGCGCAGCAGCTTAACCTGAATGTCGGGCGGAATGTCGCCAAGTTCGTCAAGAAAAAGCGTCCCGTCCTGTGCTGTTTCTATCCTTCCTTTTCTAAGCTTGTCAGCGCCCGTAAACGCGCCTTTTTCGTGGCCGAACAGCTCTGACTCTATGACGCCTTTGGCATACGCGGCGCAGTGGACAGGCACAAAAGGCCCTTTTCTGCCGCTTAATTTATGTATGGTGTACGCGATAAGTTCTTTGCCCGTACCGGTTTCCCCTGTAATAAGCACCGTGACGTCGTTTGCGGCTATTTTTGAAATGCCGGTTTTTATAGAATTTATTTCCGGGCTTGTCCCGGCTATTTCGCCAAAGGCGCTGTCCTGCTGGCTTACATATAAGTTCTTGTCTTCTTTAAGTTTTTTAATTTTAAGAAGATTTTCTGTTTTTATTTCAAGTTCTTCAAGCGAAAACGGCTTGGGAACGTATTCATCGGCGCCGGCTTTCATAGCTTCTATGGCGCTGTTTATGGAAGAAAAAGCGGTCATTACTATTACAGGGGAATCCGGGCTTAGTGTTTTAAATTTTTTAAGCAGTTCAATTCCGGTAATGCCGGGAAGTTTTATGTCTGTAATAAGAATATCAAATCCATTGTCGCTAAGCGCGGTTAAAGCTTTCTCCGCGGAATCAAAAGCCGATACTTCATACCTGTCCGACAGCGCGGTTTCCACTGATTCGCGTATGTTTTTTTCGTCTTCTACAAGAAGCACCCTGTTCATCGTTAACCCTTTTTCTGCCCTATTGTGATTATAAATACGTTAAGGCCGTTTTCTGATTTGTATTGAATTTTGCCGCCGTGTTTTTCAATTATATTTTTTGTAATGGCAAGGCCGATTCCCATGCCGCCGGGCTTTGTGGTAAAAAACGGAATGAATATTTTTTCCGCCGCATCTGCGTCAATTAACTGCGCGTTATTGGTTATGGTAATTGTGCGCGCGGGCTCATTATATGTCAGTTTAACCGACAAAGCGCCTGCTTCATAGCTGTTCTTGACAATGTTTTTTACCGCCCGTTCCATAAGAAGAGTATCTATGTTTATAGAGGCTGTCCTGGGGTTTATGTGAATTTCCACATCCGGATACTGGTCTGTTATAAGCGCCATAAAATCAAGCGCCGGAATCTCCTCTCGCATTACGTCTTCTTCTTTAGCGAAATGTATAAAGCGGTCGGTAATGTTATTTAATCTCATTATCTCTTCGCGGATTTTTTCCGCCAGTTTAACGCTGTTTTTTTCCTGTCCCGGCCTTTGTATAAGCTCTGCCAGTGCGTGAATTGCGGCGGCCGGGTTTTTAATCTCATGCGCCAGCCCCATGGCGGTTATCTGAATCTCTTTAAAACGGGTTTCCTGTGATTCTTTCAGAGCCTGAACCATGTTATTTATACCCTGCTGCAGATAGGTGATTTCATCAAATCCGGAAGGTATTAAAGGGTTTTCAGCGCCGGACGAAATCTGTTCCATCGCGGTAACGGTCTGCCCTATCCTTTTTGTGACAAAGTAAGAGAATATAAAAGCCAAAATCATTGAAACAAGAAGCAATAATGCCACTATGGTAAGCTGTGATTTTTTAATATTTGTAAAAGCCTGAAGGGACTCCCCTTTCTGTTCAAGGGTTATGGTGCCGTAAGTTTTTCCGTTTCTTGAATAGTTATGGTAATATTTTTTTATGGGTACGCCGTTGTCAAAAAAAGTGACGGAATATTGCGACCCCATTGCCGTAATGTAACTGTCTAAAAGCGGCTGTGATTGTGATGTGGAAGCGCTTATACCGCCATTAATGCCGAATAAGGTGATATCGGTTTTCCAAAGTTCGGCCTGCTTTTTAAGGGCATCCATAAAATCTGAATATATACCGGTTGAAGCGTAATCTTTTGAAAGTGAAAAAATTATGGGGTCTGTGAATGAATCAATGTGCTGCGCGACCGCTTTTAACCTGCTGTCTGTTTCCGCGTCAAGGATGTTTTTAAAAGCGGTGTTCACAAAAAGGTTAAGCAGAAAAACGTTAATAAGCAGTATTGCCGCGAAGCCGGAAAAAATTTCCCATTTAAGCAGTTTTTTATGCTTCATTTTTAGAAACTGACGGAAGAACCAATTCCTGCGGTGAAATAGCTGTAATTGTACAGGCCAAAGGTTTCATACTGCATGTTGGAATTATAATCCGTAAATGAGGCTTTCGCTGAAACTTCCCACCATTCAAATATTAAATGTTTAAGGTCAAGCGATACTGTATAGTTGTTGTCTTTCTGAAGGTCGGGCTTATATAAGCCCTCTAAATCCTTTGCGTAACGGGTGTTGTAGTTAACTGCTTCCACCATTAAGGCAATAACGGCTGTTGTGGTCTGGCCTTTAAATAACAGGTCCGGGATGCCGTAGTGAATGGTGAAGTTAAGCGTGTGCCCCATGTAATTGTAATAATTTTTAATGTACTTGTCGTCTTCGGGTTCTGTGGTTCCAAGCTGGTCGTAATAATTCTGGTTGGTCAGTTTTACCGTAAGCCCGTATCCAAAAGATACCCCGCTGTAGTCATCAGCGTAATAAGGAATTTCAAGGGTTAAGCGGGAATACTTATCAACCCTGCGTTCATCGGACAGCACTCCGTCAAGGTAAATGATTTTCTGTTCCGTATAAGGCGTGTATTCGTATGAAAATTCAAAGTTTGTAAACCAGTTGGAACTTCCCCATTTGATGTTATCAGAGGCATAAATGTTGTATGAAAGGCTGTCTTTTTCTTTTGTATAAGTGTTGGGGTTGGAATTATTACCGATAAGCTCCTGAACGTCCGGGTCTGATATAAGTGTTGAATAATTAGGAAAACGCCTGTCGGTGTATTTAAACCCGGCTGCAATTTCATTGCCCATATCCCCGATGTCAAAGATATTGATATTTTCAAAGTAGAACCCTTTATCTGCATAATCGTAAAGCCCTTTGCCAACAACTTCATCCTGAGTCTGTTGTGAAAAGTCCTTTCTGTAAAAGCCGCGCAGCCTTAATTCCCATGCGCCGGGGTTAATTTCATAGTTAACACCGTAAGAGATGTAAGCATCCAGCCACTGTGAAAACAGAAAACGCTCATCGTCTATGTTCAGGGGCTGGGCTGTAGAGGCGTAATTTAAAGTTACAGTGGGTATAAACCAGAGCTGCGGCAATAAATCCGTGTTTACCATAAAAGAACCTGCGGCATCAACAGCGCCGCTTAGTTTTTTCTGAAGTTCCTCATCAACGGAGGTATAAGGATAAGCAATATTGGCGTTAAGGTCAAGCGCGGGCGTAAATTCCCAAGCAAAAATACCGGTTATAATTAACAGTAAAAAACATAATGATAAAAATAATTTCTTCACAAAAAGGCCTCCCCTAAATATTTTTTATGGAGTAATTATAACCTTATAAACTGATAATTTCAATTTTAAAATTTGTGTGTGGCCGACAAAGAGATATATAAGTTATTCCCTGTGGAATTGTCCGAATACCGCAGAAAACTGTATTCGGGGCGGATTTCCACGGACATATCCTCTGAAAACTGATATCCCGCTTTTACATCTGCCGAATATGAATGGAAGATATAATGCCCTGCCTCGGGGATGTGATATTCTTTAAATGATAACTTAAGGGCAAGCGAGACAGGGTTAAATTTCTTTTTTAAAGAAGCATAAATCGTGTATTTTTTAAACGAAACGGCGGCATCAACGCTTGCAGCCTCCGCGGAGGTATTTAAAGTTGCCCCGGCAGCGTCATAAACAGCTGACGGATTTATTGAATAAAACACATAATTTCCGGATATTCCGGCTGTAAGATCATCTTCAAAATAATATGATGCAGACAGTTCGGGGGCCGCAGTTGTGTAAGATACGTAGTTTTTTTGTGAATCAGCCCTTCTTCCGGTGTAATATTCGTTTAACACGGGATAACTTACGGTATCAACCGCAAAAGACGCGCCCGGTGTTATTTCAAGGGAATCAAATAATAACGAGGGTAAAAGAGAAACGCTGTGTGATATAAGTCCCACCGGATAACTTACTTCTTCTGCTGCTGTTTCTGTTGCCGAAGAGTAATAGGTGCTGCCGGTATAAAATGTATAACTGCCTAAAAGTGAAAAAATATCATTTATGGGGGTGTAGTAAGAGGCGCCCGCCGAGAACGCGTTTGTATCAACTGATGAAAATGAATAAAGTGCTGTTATCATAAACGCGCTGTCTTCAATTTCCGCGTAAATATCCGCTGAAATTCCTTTTGTCCCTGATGTGTTAAAAAATATTTCTGCCGTAAAATCTGAAGGCAGGGCAAAAGCGGGAATAAAAAAAATAAATATTAAAGGCAGTAATGTTTTTCTCAAAAGCAGGCTCCTATAAATTAAAAAGGGCCGCTTTTAAGCGGCCCTTTTTAACTGAATTTATCTTTTTCCTGACCCTGATTTTGCCCTTTCCTGTGTTCTTTCCTGAACCCTTTCTTTTGCCTGTTCTTTCTGTGTTTCGGACATATTCTTATTCATTTTCTGTGATTTGTTTTTGTTCATTTCTTTATTGCCGCTGCCGTCCTGATTGCCGGCTCTTTCCTGTTTCATTTTCCTTGCCCTTTCGCGTGCCTGAATTTTCTGTTCTTCATTTAAGCCTTCCCATTTTGCTTTAACTTTTTTGGCGGCTTTTGCTTTCTGTTCGCCGTTCATTTTCTGCCACTTTGCGTTTGTCTTTTCTTTTGCTTTAAGTTTCTTTTCTTCTGACATATTCTTCCATTTTGCCTGCGTTTCTTCCATTACCTGTTCCTGCTGCTGCGGGTCAAGTGTTTCAAATGCCTGTTCCTGTGCCGCTGTCTGTATCGGCTGTGTTGTCTGTTCTGCCGCGATAAGCTGAGTGCCTGACAAAAGCAATCCTGTTACAAGTGCGAAAATAATCTTTTTCATTTCTTCCTCCTTCTACCCCGTTTAAGGGAAAATCTTAGTTGTTAGGGTTTAACATTGTCCACCAAAGCAGTTTGGAAACTATGTCTATATCCTGACCGTTAAATTCTGATGATGTAAGGTTAAGTTCCACGTTGGTGAATTTAAGGATATCCGCAAAATCCCTTAAGCCGCCGTTCCACTGCTGAATTGTTCCATAATCGTTTATTAAATACAGTTCTGTCTTTAACCAGCTGCCGTCGTTGTATCTTTTTGTCTGAACCCACTTAAGGTCGGCATTAACCGCTTTGTCGGGGGGATTGGTAAAGGCAATATATTTATTATCTGTTGTTACAACAACATTGGTATAAGCGTAAGGATCTCCGGTTGCTTTCCATGCGGCATACTCTATATCGTTTTTTCCTTCTAGCGGGAGAACAATGTCGCCCGTAAAGGTCTTGTCATCCGCCATTTTTATCCATTTGTATTCCATCGGAAGCAAGTTCTGCCATAATTTGGTCCTGTCAGCGATATATTTCTGATGTTCTTTTATGTCGCCGTCAATCCACAGTGCTGTTTCGTATTCCGGAAGAATCCATAAGTTAGAATCAGCGCCTAATCGTTTGGGCTGAGCAAACAAAAAGTCATCATCAGCATTTCCTGAATATACCATTTCATAACCGTTTCCGCCCAGTACTGCTTCCTGATATCCGTATTTTAATATTGTTTCAACGCGGTGTTCGGTATTTGATATAACGACGCGTTCCTGTGTCCTGTAGAACTTTGGCATATCAATAGAAACCCACGCTTTCTGCCACGCTGAAGAGGGTATTATTTTTGGGAGAGGCGTGTTAAACATATTCATAGCGCGAAGGTAATCTACCCTGTCATCCCTTAATGTGATTGAAAGCAGGTCCACCTGGTTTGGCGCGGGCCTGAAAACGTATTCTTCTATCCTTACCCTTCTGCCTTTAACATCTGTCATATTTTTGCCAAGGTGAAGGTCGGCTTTCATCTCGTTGTTAACAAACCTTAAATCTTCCCATGAATGTTTTAACGCGGAGTTCATTTCGCCGCGCAGTTTGTTTTTAAAGTGTTTCTGTATACGTGCCTGTGCTTTTCTGGTGTCCTCGGTATCTTTTCCGCCGAGGGTCAGTTTAGTTTCGGCTTTGCCCTCTGTCTTGCCTTCTTTTTGAAGTTTCTTCTTTATCATATACTGAATAACGCCATCGCCGTTTTCCTGTTTTAACTGCCTTATAACTTTTATTTCTTCCCTCATAGAATCAAACCTGCGTTCAAATTTCCACATGGAGCTTAAATCTGACGGAGAAGACGGCCTTAAAGCGCCCCTGTTTAATTTTGATTCTTTTCCTTTTCCTACCATTATTCTATTATTATTTCCCTGCGCGAAAAAAGCCACAAGCCCTTCGTTTACCCCAAGCGAAGCGCCGTTGTCATCCGCGTCTATCGCAAGTTCTGTCCCTTTTACGGCAGCGACTGCCATTTTAGTATGAATTTCAAATGTGGAATCTGCGTCGCGAAGTTTATCAACAACGGCAAGAAGGCGGCCCTTTAGAAGGTTAAAAACCGTTACTGCTGATTTGTCTCTTTTAAGTTCGGTTAATTTAAGTTCGGCATTGGACTCAAGGCGAACCATTGTGGCGTCGTCAAAGGTGATTTCAATGTAGCTGTCAGAAAGCGTCTTTATTGACGAGCCTTCAAAAACAGGCATACTTATAGACGCGTTAGCCCGTTTTTTAGCGTCCGGCGCTGTTACGTAAGCCTCTCCGCCGTAATCGGATACCACGGCTATTGAGTGAATAATTGAAGCCGCATTTAAGTTTAAGGACGCAAATACCAGGCAGATTACCGCTAAAAGTGTTTTTGTTATGGTTTTCATTTTCATTACCTCCTAATTTTATTTTCCTGCATCATATTAATAGCAATATACGTGCCGGAAAAAAAGCTATAAAAATAAGGGGTTTTTATGGAAGGGGTGCCGGATTTCCGGCAGGAATGAGTATTTTTGGGCAGTTTATTTCTTGATTGGTGCTGTTGGTAATTTTGCCCTGTCAAACCAGAGATTTTCAATTGCCTGAATTGTTCTAAAGAATTCATCCACGTCAAAGGGCTTGGTGATGTAACAGTTTGCTTTGTTTAAATAACTCTCCGAGATATCAGCCGGCGCGTCAGAACTTGAAAGCACAATGACCGGTATTGAAGAAAGTTTTGGGTCGTTTTTTATCTGTACAAGTACTTCCTGCCCGTTTACTTTTGGCATTTTAAGGTCAAGCAGAATTACATCCGGCACGGGCGCGTTTTTATACTGCCCTTTCTTATTTAAAAAGTTAAGGGCTTCTTCGCCGTCAGACAGTACTATAATTTCATTATGATTATTTTTCTGTTTCAGCGCTTCTATTGTCAGCCGCACGTCAACAGGATTATCGTCAACTATAAGTATTGTTACGTTTTCCATGAAGTCCTCCTTTTTTTTTATCTGATTATTGATTTTACAGTATAAATTATTACCTTACAACTGTTAATTTTTCATTCAATGGTATAAAATTTTTGTATTTATATATTAATTTGCGTTGTAAAGCTGAGATTTTTTTCTGTAAAGTGCGGAACCGGATTTAATGATACTAAGCAGGTGCGCGTTTTCAAAAGGTTCTGTGAAAAAATACATTATTCCCTGCTGCCTTATTTTTGTTTCGGATTCTTTGCCGGTGTCAGTGCTGATAACAATAACCGGAAGAAGGTCATCCTGTTTTTTAAGCAGTTTCAGATTTTCAAGGTCTTCCTGTGATAACTTATCGGCGATTGTATAAATGACAGAGTCGCAGTTTATCTTATTGATATATTCAGGAAGGTCTTTGGAATAAAAATGTGTAACCGAAAAATCTTCAGGTTCAAAAAGTTCTGTAATGCCTTTTAAAACCGGGCCGTGCGTTCCGAAAAAAACTATTGTCATCTGTCTGCTTTGTGTTGATGTTTCCTGTGACATAAAATCTCCTGAATCATTTTTAATATACCCGGGTGGCACTGGAATTAGGGGAATTTGGGGGTTTGGGAGGGTTAAAACGACCAGTGCCGCCCGAAGTATGAGGTAATGTGTTTTTCTTCTAAAGAACCATGTATTTAATGAGTTATTTTTTAGGTGGCAGCACTGAACTGGGGAATTAGGGGGGTTGGGAGGGTTAAATCGTCCAGTGCTGCCATGTTCCATCTGTGTTTTGTTGTTTAAGAGCGTTTTGCAATCCTTATATAAGCAATATGCGTGCCAAATGTATTTTTGTTATTTATAAAGGGAAAATCAGGAAGTGTATTGTAACAGCACTCCATTTTGCAACAGGCAGGTGTATGATTATTAGGACAGTGAAGAAACTATCGCAGAGGCTTAGATGTTTAGAGGCTTGGAATGCTTGGAGGCTTGGAGGCTTGGAATACAAGAGCGTTGGTAGGCGCGCCTTTTAAGGCGCGGCAGTTGTAGTTGGTTTAGATTGCATATTAATTGTTAAGCACGTTTCTTATGATTACGCGGATTTAATTTTTGTATTTGTTTTGTCAATTGTCTAACCGTCCGTTCTTACCAAGCCTCTAAGCATCCAAGCGTCTAAGCTTCTATCAGTACGAAATCCCGTACTTATTCAGCTTCCTGTAAAGCATATCCCTGCTTATGTTAAGGGCTTTGGCCATTTCTGTTTTGTTCTCGCCAAATTTGTTTAAAGCCCTTATGAAAAATTCTTTTTCTGCTGTTTCGATAAAGTTTTTTAAAGTCCCTGTATTATCACCGTCATCCTGTGAAATCTGTACGGGAGAGGTCTGTTGTTTTTTTCTTACCGCTTCCGGAAAGTCGCTTATTTTAATCTCCTGCCCTTCAGACATCACAACCGCGCTGTTTACAGCGTTCTTAAGTTCGCGGATATTTCCGGGCCATGAATAAGCTGTAAGTGCTTCAATAGTTTCTGTGCTGATATTCTTATCGATGCCGGACTGATTTATAAAGTGGTTTATAAGAAGCGGTATGTCGGACGCACGTTCTCTTAAAGCCGGTACCGCTATTCTTAAAACGGATAAACGGTAATAAAGGTCTGTCCTAAACCTGCCTGCGGTTATTTCATTTTCCAGAACTTTGTTTGTAGCCGCAATTATGCGGACATCTGAATGAAGCTCTTCGGTGCTTCCCAGCCTGCGGAAGGTGCCTGTTTCAAGCACGCGCAGCAGTTTAACCTGAGAGGCGCCGTCCATTTCCCCTATTTCATCTATGAAAAGCGTGCCGTTGTCTGCCAGTTCAAACAGGCCTCTTTTTTTACCTGCGGCGCCCGTAAAGGCGCCTTTTTCGTGGCCGAACAGTTCGTTCTCTAAAAGGTCGTGCGGCATCGCGCCGCAGTTAATTGCGATAATAGGCCCGGAAGAGCGGCTGCTTTGAACATGAAGCGCGTTGGCTATAAGTTCTTTGCCTGTGCCGCTATCGCCTTCTATAAGAACCGGAAGGTCTGAAGGCGCGGTTTTTTTAATGAATTTCATCATATTTAAAACAGACGGAGATTCACCGATAATTACAAGGCGGTCTTCGCCCTTTTTAATACTTTGTTTTTCGATATTTTTGGGGGAAGATAATTTTTCTATGGCCCATAAAAGGCGTTTTGAATCATCAGGCAGGATAAAATAGTCATCAATGTCCATTTCGAAAAGTTTGCTCATGATATCGTCCGCTGCATTTCTTTCTGCTATTGCCGCCACTTTTGAACCGGAACGCTCTTCACGAAGTTTCTGAATCAAAGCGTAAGATGTGTCAAAGTCAAAAGAAAGCGATATTAAGGCAAGGTCAAAGTAAGGAATTATATCTGAAGGGACAGAAATATTTTCTTTTTTTTCAAGGTGTAAAAATTCCACGTTATTGGATGATACCAGCTGCCTGAAATAATCCGCCTTTTCTTTTGATGCGTAAATAAGTATTTTCATTTAATCCCCTTTTTACCATTATAGCAAATACGGGAATGAATTGACATAGCGGTTTTAAAAGGCTTTAAGCGTTTCAGTTCAGCCCGAGGCCCGCCTTTGTTTTAGGGGAAGCTTAAATTTGAATACAGAGCCCGGCCCGCCTTCGCCGTCAGATTCCACCCATATTCTGCCTCCGTGGCGTTCCACCACTTTTTTACACAGCGCCAGCCCTATGCCGGTGCCCGGAAATTCATCTTTTGGATGAAGGCTTTCAAAGATTTCAAATATCTTATCAAAATATGTTTTATTTATACCGATACCGTTGTCGGCAACAGCAAATACCACGTTATCATTTTCAATAAAAGAAGTTATTTTTATTTCGGGGATTTCTGACCGGTTATATTTAATGGCATTTTCAATCAGATTGGAAAAAACCTGTTTAAAACCTGTGCTGTCGCCTTCTATGATAAAAACTTCGCCGCTTTCGTATTTGATTACTGCGTTTGAATACATCTTTGAATAAGACATAATTACTCCATTTATAAGTTCTTTAATATTAATGGTCTCAATACCGCTTTCAAACCTGCCGGCTCTGGAATATTCAAGAATGTCCTGTATCTGCGTTGTCATGCGTTCGGCCGCGGTGGAAATAAAATTCAGTATTTCTTTTACTTCGTCATTAAGTGAAGGGCTGTATTTTTTTTGCAGCAGGTCTGAATAAAGGCGCAGGATACGCAGGGGTTCTTTTAAGTCGTGGGAAGATACGTAAGCGTATTGCTCCAGATCCTCGTTAGAACGCTTAAGTTCTTTCATTGTCTTTTCAAGTTCCATGATTTTATCTTTTATACTTACGCGCATTTTTTCAAAGTTTTCCGCAAGTACCGATATTTCATCATAGCCATAAGTGTCAATTCTGTAATTTAAATCGCCTTCGGTAATGGCTTCGGTGGCTTTTGTAAGTTTTACAATTGGAAGCAGGGATTTATAAACAAAAAATGTTAAAAACAGCATTCCTGCAAGAAACGCCGCCCCTCCCGCCGCTATGAATCCGGCGTAAAAAGGTTTGATTTCAGAGTACTTTTCTTTTACCGGAAGTGAATAAACTATAAACCAGTCCCATGACGGGTAATGTTTAAAAATATACCAGAATTTTTCATTTTTGATATTATCCGTGAATTCGCCGCTGTCTTTTGATATTATTTTATTTTTTAAGCGTTCAGGTATTTCTTGTATTTTGATGCCGGTATGTTCCTGGTGTGAAAGTATTTCGCCGTCATGTTTAATTATCAGTATAGAAGCGCCCTTTTCCAGGTTGTTGCAGTAGGTTTTATGTATGTCGAAAAGCGCGGAATCCTGAAAAGCTTTACGGTAAGCATCAATGTTTTGTGACAGTATTAAACGGTCATTTTTTCTTTCCAGAATACCGGATATACCGTCAAATTTATGCGTGATTAGTTCGGTTTTATTATTGTCAATAATTGTTTTAAGGCGGGTGCCGGTAAGCAGAATATAAAAAGCGGAAGACAGAAAAAAGGTGAATATTGCAATGACGAAAACGGCTGTTGTTATGCTGTATCTTTTTTTGTTCATTCTCCCGCAAACCTCGCCTGTTCAATAAATTCCATGGGGAAAATTATTCCCAATTTTTTCGCAAGTTTCATATTAAGAATTACAATTGCGCGGTGTGACTTGGTAATTGGTATTTCAGAAAGTTTTTTGCCGTTTAAAATATCCAGCGCGGTAAGCGCCGAGTACTCTCCGAATTCGGAATTATCCTTGGCATAGCTTATAACTGAAATATCCTCAAGATGCGTTGACACCGTGAATGTTATTACTTTTATATTTTCAAGCACGAACGATTCCGCCTCTGACGTGTTCCATCCCCTAATGCCCGGATTATTTCTTAGAAATAAAGCGTCTGAAGTTTTCTGCATTTCCAGAAAAGCTTTTTTCCACGAATCAAAATCAGTTACAAAACGGACTTCTGAAAATGATACTTTAAGAATATTGTTATAATATTTCAGCGAATCCCTGTCAGTTTCGGTATCGCCGGTAAGCATCGCGATTTTATTGCCTTTTGAATATTTTTTAATGGTTTCAATAAGTTCAAGAAGCAGCTCTACTTCCAGCTGGCCTGTGGCATTCTTATAGGGATATCCGTACTGTTTTTCGTCCCAGTTTACACCGTTAAATACAACGGGAATTTCAGAATTCCTGAAATACGGCATGATAACATATTTGCTTGCTGCGTCATCAAAAGCCAGAATTATATCGGGTTTATATTGGTTTATTTGTTCAACAGCTTGTTTTGCTTTTTGTTTTAGTCTGCCTATATCCGTAATGTTTTTAGAGTCCAGATAGAATACCTGAACATCAATACCTTCGGGTTTTAGTATTTTTAAAGCCGCATCGCGGCTCATTGAATTAGGGATGTAATCCTGATGATATGAATCAACAATAAAAACTTTTTTGCCTTCTTTTGTAGGTTTTGAAGCCTGTTCTGCCGGTTTGCCGCAGCCTATAAAAACCGCTGCCATGCTTAAAGTCAGTAAGAAAAAAAATAATTTTTTCATATAACTGCCCCTGATAATTATATTAAATCCTTTAATAATAATAACATATAAAGGCTATAATACAACCAATCAGTTACCGGCGGTTAAAAAACAGATTGTTATATTTGCCGGACTTGCATCCAAATATATATGCTATTTATTCTTGCCGCAGCAAAGTTTATACTTTTTTCCGCTTCCGCACGGGCAGTGGTCATTTCTGCCTATTTTGGGCTGGTCGCGCCTTATTGTTTCCACCTTTGACGGGGCTTCGCCGGAATTGGCGTACATTTCCCTTTCGTCCAGTTTTGCGGGCTGCTGCGCAACAGGCATTGAAAATTCAGGGCGCAGTTCCTGAGTACGCGAGCTTGCCTGCCTGCGTCCAAGCTGGTTTTCGTTTACCACCTGAACCCTGAAAATAAATTCCACGGTTTCGTGTTCAAGGCTTACCATCATGGACTGGAACATACTAAAACCGTCCTTTTTGTACTCTATTAGCGGGTCTTTGTGAGCATAAGCCCTAAGCCCAATGCCCTCTTTAAGGTGGTCCATGTTGTACAGGTGTTCTCTCCATTTGGTGTCAATGACCTGCAAAAAGATGCTTCTTTCAATTTCCCTCATAAGGCCTTCGCCAAGTGATTTTTCTTTTTTATCATAAGCTTCTTTAACAGCGCTAAATACGTCTTCTTCAAGTATTTCCCGGGTAAGCTGTGATACGTCTTTTGTCTTTGGGTCTATTGAATATTCCACTCCGTATGTTGAAAAAAGCCTGGTTTTAAGCTGTTCGAAGTCCCATTCTTCGGGGTAAACTTTTTCAGGTGCTACGTCAAAAATAATGTCCTTTGTCACTTCTGACATCATTTCAACTATAGTGTCTTTAATGTTTGCGCCTTCAAGTATAAGCTGGCGCCTTGAATAAATTGCCGTCCTCTGCTGGTTCATAACGTCGTCATATTCAAGCAGGTGTTTTCTTATGGAAAAGTTGTGCCCTTCAACGGATTTCTGGGCGCGTTCTATAGATTTGCTTATCCACGGATGCTGAACTTCTTCGTCTTCGGTCATGCCAAGCCCTGTCATCATGCCTTTTATTTTTTCCGATCCGAAAATACGCATAAGGTCGTCTTCAAGCGAAATATAAAAACGTGATTCGCCCGGGTCGCCCTGCCTTCCGGAACGCCCCCTTAACTGATTGTCAATTCGCCTGCTTTCGTGGCGTTCCGTGCCTATTACGTAAAGCCCGCCAAGTTCAAAAACGCCTTCCCCAAGTTTAATGTCAGTGCCTCGTCCTGCCATGTTGGTGGCAACTGTTACGGCTCCCGCCATACCTGCCATGGAAACAATTTCAGCTTCTCGTTCGTGGTTTTTAGCGTTTAGCAGTTCGTGTTTTACGCCGCGTTTTCTTAAAAGTTCGCTTAAATGTTCGTTTTTCGCGATAGAGGTTGTACCCACAAGCACGGGCTGCCCTTTTTTGTAGCGCTCCATAATGTCATTGGCTATGGCTTTGTATTTGCCCTTTTCGTTAAGGTAAATCATATCTGCTTCGTCTTTTCTTACCATAGGATTGTTTGTAGGAACCACTATAACGTCAAGCTTGTAAATCTGCCAGAATTCTTCAGATTCTGTTTCCGCTGTACCGGTCATGCCGGCAAGTTTTTCATACATCCTGAAATAGTTCTGAATGGTGATGGTGGCAAGTGTCTGGTTTTCGCGTTCTATCTTAACACGTTCTTTTGCTTCCACGGCCTGGTGAAGCCCGTCCGACCATCTGCGGCCCGGCATAAGCCTGCCGGTGAATTCGTCAACTATGGTTACTTTTCCTTCTTTTACTATGTAGTCTTTATCGCGCTTGAAAAGCGTGTGTGCTTTTAATGCCTGGCTTATGTGGTGCACGGTTTCGATGTGCTGCGGTTCATAAAGGTTATCAATTTCAAGCAGTTTTTCCGCGGTGGTAACACCGGCTTCGGTAAGTGTGGCGTTATGCGCTTTTTCGTCAATGACATAATCGCGTTCTTTGACAAGTTTGGGTATTATGCGGTCTATGCGGTAATACATGTCCGTGGATTCTTCGCCGGGGCCTGAAATTATCAACGGGGTTCTGGCTTCATCAATTAAAATACTGTCAACTTCGTCCACTATGCAGTAATATAATTTTCGCTGTACGCGTTCTTCAGGGTAAACAGCCATATTGTCCCTTAAGTAGTCAAAACCAAATTCTGAATTTGTGCCGTATGTGATGTCGCAGGCGTATGCTTTTTTTCTGTCCGCGTTTGGCATGTTGTTTTTTATGCATCCCACTGTAAGCCCCAGAAAACGGTATATCTCTCCCATGCCGCGGAAATTTCCAATACCCATACTGTCGCGTTCCGCCAGGTAGTCATTTACCGTGATTACGTGCACGCCTTTTTCAGTAAGGGCGTTTAAATATACGGCAAGGGTGGCCACAAGGGTTTTACCTTCACCGGTTCTCATTTCCGCAATTTTGCCGGAATTTAAAACCATACCACCCATAAGCTGAACGTCAAAATGTCGCATGTTAAGGGCTCTTTTGCCGGCTTCCCTTACAACCGCGAATGCCGCCGGCAGAATATCTTCAAGGGTTTCCCCGTTTTTTAAACGTTCTTTAAATTTTACGGTTTCCCCGCGCAGTTCATCGTCTGTCATTGCGGCTGTCTGCGGCTCCATTTCATTTATTATATCAACTGTCGGCTGCAGTTTTTTTATTTCCCTGTCATTTCTGGTTCCAAACATTTGTTTTAGAAAATTCAGCATATGCATGTCCTCTCGTTATAAGCGGCTTTTAAGCCGCGTAGTTTTAAATTTATGAATTCTTTGGGAAAGCGGTTTATTCCAGCGTATAGTCTTTGCTTTTCTTTTTTTTGCCGCTGGATTTAAGAATGATAAGTATAATGATTATAATCAGCAGGATAATTCCCGCAAGAATGGCGTATATCATCATAGGGTTAAACGGTTCCGCGAATACTTCAAGCGGGAATGTTTTTTCCACGGTTCCTGATGTAAGTTTAAGGGTAAGCTGTATATTTACAGGGCCGTCGTAGCCGGTGATCCTTTCCACGTTGTAATACAGTTCTTTCTTTTCGCCTTTAAGTATTGTCTGAAGGTCCTTTATGTTTTCGGTAATTACTATCCTTGGGTGTGCCGCGCGCAGTTCCGCTATTGTGTTATTTGCTAAACCCAGGCCGATATTTTCTATTGCCATGGTAAGCCTAAGTTTCTTTTCGCCCGTAAGCATCGGAAGCATTCCGTAATAATTTGCGGAGTTTTTATTTATCACCACTTCCTCAACTGAAAGTGAAGCCACCTGAAAATCGGGTAAAGCTGCCACTGTGGGAACCGTAGTAGGTATTGCTGTGGGTGCGGGCCTATATACAGATTTCTTTTTTGGTATTGGTGTCGGTTTTGGCGTGGGTTTAGGCGTCGGTTTTGCGGTAGGCGCAGGCACTGCCGTAGGCGCAGGTTTTACAATTGTAGAATTAAGAAGGCTGCCTGTTGACTGTTCTTCAACGGTATCCACCTGAATAAGGTCATCATCATTATCATAAAGCCCCGCCATTATGTACACAGGCAGAAACAGTATTATGGTTACTATAAATGCAGCAAATTTTTTGATCATCGTATCCTCCGATTTATAATTGTAATTATAATATCACAAAAGCTCTTATTTTCAAGAGGTTAATTGTTGCATAATTGCAAAAGTCGGTGTTTTAAGCTGTAAACAGAAGCAGAAAAATTAAAACCGATTTGTCCTGTTCTCGTAGGGGGCGTGCTCCTGCGCGTCCCGTGTATTATGTTTTTTTTCGGTTTGTTGATAATTTTTTTGGGTTTTGGAGATGTAATAATATTTTATCAAGTATCAAATCAAGACCTGACCCCTATTTTAACAACCAGAAAAAATGCTTTTTAACACTTGTAAAAAAGGGCGCAAAAAGATCATTATCCCAACAACTACAGCCATCACTGATGCGAGTAATACAGCCCCTGCCAACATGTCTTTCACAATACCTATTATTATGTTTTGTTTTGGATGCAGCTTATCTATTAGTTTTTCTAGAGCTGTATTGAATATCTCAAGAATTATTACCGCAAAACAAATAATAATAACTATAACTGCTTCGATTCGCGATATTTTAAAGATAAAAATAGATACAATGGCTATTAGTCCAATTATTAGCATGTAAACAATATTATGCTGTTCCTTGAATGCATAAATAATCCCATTTATTGCATATCCAAGACTCTTTATAAATTTATTAAATCTGCTCATATATAATCCTTAATATTTTCTTTCATTATATGTAACTTTATTGATTACGTCAATGAAAGTTCGATGTTGGGTTGGAGCTATCAAAAAGTATTAATTAAATACGGTATTTGTACAACTACCCCTCCTACTCAACGTTTTACGCAACCGGATGCACAATAAAAATATGTAAAAAAGGAAAAAAGGGGTCAGGTCTTGACTTGATACCTGACAAATTCTTTTTATATATCTTTTCAGGCAGATTCTTTATTTCGTATGTTTGCTTTATTTTCTTTAAAACTTGCCAGAACGTCTTATGCGTTTACCAATTGTTTTTTAGTTTGTTAAGTTTTTTATCGGTTTTAGAGATGTAATAATATTTTATCAGGTATCAAGTCAAGACTTGCCCCCCTTTTTTTAATTACTACGAAACATAAACAACAGTTTCCGAAGTCACTACCCATTTCCCATATTTCTTTTTCATCAGCAAATAGCTCCCTTTACCTCCTGTACCGTCAAACTGATTTAAAACAAAGATCAAGACCGTATTTCCGTCCTTTGAAAAACCACATCTTGAAAATATCGCAATTCCTGAAGCGCCCGGATGTTCTTTGTAAAGTTCAGCCCATCCATCTGACTTTTCTTCAGCTTTATTTTTTTTGCCATTTTCCAGTCTTAATTTCTCCGCTTCAAAATTATAGTTTTTAATATCCGTTAACTTAAGATTAACCGATAAACCCCTACTTAGATCAACTGGTTCACTGATTTTTAATTTAACTTTGTTAATTTCCTCATCAACAACCGTTGATTCCGCCTTTGCAGGTTTACCCTTAAGCAAAACATATTTTGATTTCAGAGGAATTTTTTGTTCTACTAAGTATTCTTTATCGTTCTTAAGCATATAATCCGTGTATATTTCCCTTGTCAGATCTTTTATATACCTGCTAATAAATGAATATAATTTATCATCAGCTACTGCAAATCTGTTTTTTTCTGTTATATTATTCAGCATAAAATATTTGGTATTGATACTTTTCCACGAACTGTCAGCCATTATATATTCAGCCGCTGCCGCAAATACCAGATACTCTTCCTTGGTTATACCACCGACACTTACTGTTTTATCCGCAGCATACAGACCATAAGCAGCCGCTAACAAAAAAATCATAGCCAGACTTAAAATGCGTCTCATATCAGATTCACCTTTAATAGAACTTTATTTTTTAAAAACAGGGTCAGGTCTTGATTTGATACCTGACAAATTCTTTTTTATATATCTTTTCAGGCAGTTTTTTTATTTCGTATGTTTGCTTTATTTTCTTTAAAACTTGCCAGAACGTCTTATGCGTTTACCAATTGTTTTTTTGTTTGTTAAGTTTTTTATCGGTTTTAGAGATGTAATAATATTTTATCAGGTATCAAGTCAAGACCTGCCCCCTGTTTTTTCCTCAACGAAAATAATTTTTAATTGTAAATTGTACGTCTTTATTTTTCGTAACATCTGACAACATATCACCAAAATCGGATTTTACATTCAAATATATGAGGGATAAGAGATTCCCGTGCTAATACTTTTCCTGTTTTTTTACTGCGCCGTTGGTGTCAAACTGGGTAATTTTTGTCAGTTTGCCGTTTTTATAGGCGGCTTCGGTTTCTATTACGCCGTTGGGGTAAAACGACACGTAATTGCCGTCAAGCACGCCGTTTTTGTATGATTCTTCTTCTTCCATTATACCGGTTTCATAAAATAATCTGAAAATGCCGTGCTTCATGCCATTATGATAAGTACCCTGAAGTTTTATTTTACCTGCGGGATAATACTGTGAATAGCTGCCGTGAAGTTCGTTGTTTTTAAATTCCCCTTCTTCTTCCAGAAAACCGCTGCCGGAAAAAAGGGAAAAACGGCCGTTTAAGTTGTTGTTTTTATAGGTCATTTCTGACATAAGCGCGCCGTTATCGCCGTACATGCGGGCAACCCCGCTTATTTTTTCGCCTTCGCGTTTAATTGTGCCGTCGCTGCTGTATTGCCAGGTGGCTACCGGCCTGCCGTTTTTAAAGAAACGCTGTATGTTTGCCTGTACTGTCGTTGTTAAAAGGTCCATAACTCTCCCTGTTATTTATAACAATAATTATATAATGTTTATTGTTTTTTGTAAATAAACTAATAAAATCAATAATTTCATATTATTTTTTTGACCTAAGTTTTAAGAATATAATGAATAAGAGGATTAAAGAGGCAAGTATGGAGATTAAGACTGTCTTTAATCCTGAAAAATCTATTTTAATCTTTTTAGCGTCTTTGGGGGTTTTCCAGACTTTAACAATGCCGCTGCCCATACCTGCCGCAAAGAACTTTCCTGACGGAGAAAAAGCAATACTGTAAACTTTGGATGGCAGGTTAAATTCTGACAGTTTAGTGCCGGTTTTTGAATTATAAAAAATAATCCTGCCGCTGCTGTCCCCTGCCGCAAGGTATTTTGAACCCGGCGAAAAAGCAATGCCGCGGACACCGCCGCTAAAAGAGGCGTCTGACCACAGTTTAAGGCCGTCTTCCGCCCTGTAAACGCTTAAAATATTGCTGTTACCGCCCGCGGCAATAAGTGAAGAATCCGCTGAAAATACCGCTGAATTTACCGGCTGCCCGTGTATTATAGAGCGTTCTTTTTTTATGTTAATACTGCCCGGCATGAACATTTTCTTAATGCCGGTGCTTTTGGCTGTACCGTAAATATCTATAATATTACCTGATGCGGTAAGAAACCTTTTTTTATCGCCGGAAAAATCCACCCTGCTGTAAACCGTATTTGCCGCTGCAGAAAGTTCTTTTATTTTGTTGTGGTTATTAAAGGTGTAAATATAAGTTTTGTTGGACGATGCTGCGGCAAATAAGGCGCCGTCGTTTCCGGCCGCGCAGGATAAGGCGATGGTATCTGACGGCTGCAGGCTTTTTATAATATTACCGGTTGAAATATCCCATAATTTCACCGCGCCGGAATAGTCCGCGGAAATAAGTGTTTTGGCACTAAATGAATACGCAATGGCGGATATAGGGCTGCCTGCGGGCATTTTAAGTACGGCTTTTGTTTCGTTAAGGTCAAGTGTCCGTATGGTACCGTCAAGGTAAGCTGCCGCAATATCATTATCAGATGACAGAAAAACAACGGATGAAGCCGGAAGTATCGCGAAACGCATGTCTTTAAACGGTTCTGCCGTAAAGTGCGGCGCCGCAAAAAGATTTACCGATGTAAAAAAGTATGTTAACAAAAGCGCTGTCAATTTCATTTGTTTTTCCTGCTTTCTATTTTTGCGTGATATGACGGGTCAATCTCCATTACTGTCTTGAAAATTTTTTCCGCTTCTTTATATTTGCCCTGTTCATGGTATAAAAATCCGAAATCATAAAGTATTTCAGCGTTTTTTGGCGCAAGCGCGGCCGCGGTTTTATAAGCTTCTTCCGCGGGAATATATTTTACCTGTTCGTGCAGTATGTGAGCAAGCAGAAAGTGATGCATAGGGTCATTTTTATTTATCTCAACCGCTTTTTTTGCGGCGTTTTCGGCGTCTTCGTATTTTGCAAGCCGAAGGGATATTTTAGCAAGGGCGGCGCATGCTTTTTCAAAGCCGGGATTTTTTTCTGTTAATTTTTTAAAATATTCCATGGCTTCATCTGTTTTTTTAAGTTCCTGAAGGCATATGGCATAATTGAATCCGGCATTAAGGTCGTCGGGTTTTGCGTTAAGATAGGCGGCGTAATTTTCAAGCGCCTGCGCGTATTTTTTTTCGTTAAAATATACTGTCGCCAAAGATAATCTGGATTTTGTTTCGCCCGGGCCTTCCTGAAGTATTTTTATATATGTCTGTTCCGCATCGTCATATTTGCCTGCGGATGTATATGCGGCGGCAATCTCTTTTAAAAGAGGGATGCGTTGTTCTGTGAAATTCAGCGCTCCGTTAAGCGCTTCTGCCGCCTGCAGAAACTGCCCCTGCCCTTTTAGGGCTTTTGCAAGCCCGGTATATGCGGGTATAAAATCCGGGTTCTTTTTTATAAGCATCTGATACTTTTCGGCGGCGTTTTCATAATGCCCTTCGGCAAAGCTTAAGTCCGCAATGTTGGTAATCATCCGCGGGTCATCAGGCGCAAGTGCAAGGGCCTGTTCAAAAGCTTTCAGTGCGCCGGCGTTGTTATTGGTTTCTATTAATACAGTGCCTAAAAACGAGTGGTACTGCGGCACAAGCGGCGCTTCCCGCGTAAGTTTTTCAAGAATTTCCGCGGCTTTGTCAGTTTTGCCGATGTTTTTTAGGCATACCGAAAGGTCAAAACGCGCCTGCAAATTGGCAGGTTCGGCGGAAATGGTTTTTGTAAGGTGTTGTTCTGCCTGCGAATAATTATTTTCTTTCATAAGAAGCTGCGCGGCTTTAAAGTTTATGAAGGAATCGGCAGGGGCGATTTTAAGGGCGTGTTCAAGGTGTTTTTGGGAATCTTCAAACCTGTTTCTGTTTAAGTAAATTTCTGCTAGGCATATGTGGCTTAAGGCGTGTTTTGAATCCAGATTAAGGGCCGCGTGAAATTCCTTTTCCGCGTTATCGGTTTCGTTTTTTTCCATTTGAATAATACCCATTTTATAATGAATATCAGCCCCGCCGCCCGAAGAGTTTATCGCGGTTTTCAGTATATTCTCACTGTCCTCTTTTCTTCCTGCCTGCGCGTAAAGCGCGCTTAACTGCATTGCTGTGTCTTTGTATCCGGTGTTATTTTTTATAATGGCTTCAAGATGAATTATGGCATCATTCTCTTTTTTCAGATTTTTACAGCAATGCGCAAGCCCGTAATGGCAGTCGCTGCAGTCCGTGGATGCATTCAGTCCTGAAGTATAATATCCGGATGCTTTTTCAAAGTCCCCTTTTTCGGTGGATATATCACCTAAAAGCTGCAGGGCATTATGATTTGACGGGTCTTTTTCCACAAGTATGGTAAGTTTTTTTTCCGCGTCGTCTTTTTTTCCTTTTTTATAATTTATCAGTGCGGCTTTAAATAAAGCTGTTTTATTTTCGGGATCTGTCTTTAAAACAAGTTCAATGTATTTTTCCGCTTCATTATCCCTGTTTGTTTTTTCGGCAATTTCCGCCAGTATTAGCACAGCATTTACGTCTAAGGGGGTGTGGTGAAGGCAGTTTTTCAGCTCTTCTTCCGCCGCTTTTCCATTTCCGGAATAATAAAGGCAAGCGCCCAGCTGGAAATGAATTTTATCATGAAGTTCTTTTGATTCGGCGGCTTTTGAAAAATACTCCGCGCCCGCGCCATAATTGCCGGCCGCATAATAAAGCCTGCCCAGGTAAAATTTATAGGTATGGTTTTCGGGGGCAAGTTCAACGGCTTTTTGCAGGAATTTTTCCGCTTCGGCGGGCTGTTTTTTGCCTTCATAAATAAGCCCAAGGTTAAGCCAGGCGGGCGCGTAATTGGGGTTTATCTGTGTTATTTTGCTGAACGCCGCCTCTGCCCGCGCCATATCCCTCTCTGAATAATATAAAAGCCCCAGCTTGTAGAAAGCGTCGGTATGTGACGGATTTAGTTCAAGAGTTTCGGCATAATGTTCTTTTGCGTCCTCTATTCTTTTTTCGGAAGCGTGAATCATTCCCATTATGTAATGGGCTTCCGCGAAGTCCGGCCTGATGCCCGTGGCTTTCTTAAACCATGATATGGCTTCGTCCTTTTTACCGGTTTTATAACAGACAACACCAAGCGAGAAATATGCTTCGGCGTATATCGGATTTATATCCACCGCTTTTTTAAATTTTTCTTCCGCCAAAGCCGGATTATTCTGCATATAAGCTGAATGCCCCATTATGTAATGTGTTTCGGCAAGGTCGGGATTGATTTCAATGGACCTTTTTAAAAGCGGGGCGGCCTGCTCGTGAAGGTTTTCAGCTTCAAGAAGCCTGGCGATTTTGGTAAGAAAAATGCCGGCGCTGTGGTAATGTTCAAGAGTTTTGCCGTAAATGATTTCGTCCCTTACCGCCCTTGGTGAATCCCGCAGCACGCCGTTATCCATAATATTGATGTCAAATTTTGTATTGCCGTCGTCATAGCGCAGCATAAAGTGAACGGTAGAGACCACGCCATAAACCGGAATGTAAAGAGATTCCGCGAGCATAAGGTAGATAAGCCCTATAGTGCAGGAAATGCCTGTTTTCTTTTTTAATACGGCCGGAATGGAAAGGTATTCATACAATTCATATGAATGGTTAAAGTTTTCTTTTTTTATTTTACCCGCGAAAAAGTCATCCGCTTTTGGGTCGCATTTAAATCCCCATTCGCCAAAAAAGACGGAATTAAATATCTGTATTTTTTCTTTTGGAATCGGGTCGCCGGATATTTTTTTTCGAAGTTCTGTGGACATCGCGCGCAGTGAGGCGCGGGCTTCTGTTTCGTTATTTTTGGGTTCAATAAGTGAGGACAGGCCAAAAACTGAATTTTCAAATTCAAAAGAGTGCTTATCCGGAGGAAAGACAGACTGGAAACGGTTCAGAAAGTCGTCTGAAAGTTTCATTGTGTATCAGCCTTTTTTATCATTATGTTTTCTCCCCGTCTAATTTATTTTATTATATAGGAATAACGGGAAGAATTAAAGGGGAAATATAAGAAGTGCTGAGGGACGGATGGTCGGATGCACGGAGGGACGGAAGAAAGCTAAACCATAGATTGTTAATCTGCGTATTATAACTGATGACACAATTATTTCTTATAGGGAAGGTTTGGTTTTGTTCTGGTAGGCGCACCCTTCAGGGTGCGGCAGTTGATTTATTGATTTAAAAGATAAACATTAAATTCAAAAAAACGCGCGGGCTAAAGACCCGCGTCTACCACTGCGATATAACCAAATCAAAAAAACGCGCCCTAAAAGGACGCGGCTACCAGAGCAAGATAAATAATGCAGAAACTTGAGGGCTAAAGACCAGCGTCTTTTATTGCAAGAGGTTTAAACTGTCCCTCTGTGCATCCGTGCATCTGTCCCTCTGTGTTTAATCATTCCCTGCCGCTATTTCTGTCCTTTTCCTTTTTGTCGGGTCAAGGATTTTTTTCCTCATCCTGATGTTAACGGGGGTGATTTCAAGCAGTTCGTCGTCGGCTATATATTCCATAGCCTGTTCCAGGCTGAATTTGCGCGGCGGTTCCAGGTTAATGGCGTCATCTGTTCCGGAAGCGCGCATATTGGTAAGTTTCTTGCCTTTGCAAACGTTAATTATCATGTCGCTTTCACGGGAATTTTCCCCCGCTATCATGCCCGCGTAAACTTCAGTTACGGGAGCGATGAAGAACGCGCCCCTGTCTTTAAGCTTATCAAGAGAATAAGCAACGGAAACACCGTCTTCAAGGACAATAAGAACGCCTTTATTTCTTGTGGGAACATCGCCTTTATAAGGGCCGTAATCATGAAAACTGTGGTTAAGGATTCCTGTGCCGCGGGTTTCGGTCATGAATTCATTCCTGAATCCCAAAAGCCCCCTTGTGGGAACGTGGAATTCAAGCCTTGTATAGCCGTCTTTGCCGGGAACCATATTGATAAGTTCCCCTTTTCTTATTCCAAGTTTTTCCATGACCACGCCTACAAAAGCCGCGTCCACGTCAATTATGGCGTGTTCTATAGGTTCGCATTTCTCGCCGTCTATCTGGCGGAAAATAACCTGCGGTTTTGAAACCTGAAGTTCAAAACCTTCACGCCTCATATTTTCTATCAGGATTGAAAGCTGAAGTTCGCCCCTGCCCTTTACAAGAAAAGAGTCCGGCGAATCTGTAGCTTCAACTATTATACCCACGTTGGTCTGAAGTTCTTTCATAAGCCGGTCCCAGATATTTCTTGAGGTTACAAATTTGCCTTCGCGCCCCGCAAAAGGCGAATTGTTTACCATAAAGGTCATGGCAACCGTCGGCTTGTCAATGTCAATTGAAGGCAGGTCGTCGCGGTGTTCGGGGTCTGTTACGGTTTCGCCCACGTCAATTGAATCCATGCCCGCAAGCGATACAATGTCGCCCGCAAATGCTTCTTTAAGTTCAACCCTGTTAATGCCTTCGTAAGTGAGAATTTTTGTAATTCTGTAATTTTCAAATTTACCGTCTTTTTTTATAAGGGTTACATTGTCTCCGGTTCTAACAGAACCGTTGTGAATTTTTCCTGTGCCTATTTTGCCGATATAATTATCATAGCTGATGGCGGATGTTAAAAACTGAAATGGTTTTGTCCTGTCGCCGGATGTATTTGCCACGTGGTCAATAATCATATCCAGAAGCGGTATCATGTCTTTTGATTCGTCTTTAAGGTGAAGTTTTGCATAACCGTCCCTGCCGGAAGCGTAAATTACCGGAAAATCAAGCTGGTGGTCGGCCGCGTTTAATTCCACAAAAAGGTCAAACACCTGGTTTAAGACTTCATCAGGTTCTGAATTTAAGCGGTCTATCTTATTTATTATAACGATAGGCATAAGGCCAAGTTCAAGGGATTTTTTCAGGACGTATTTTGTCTGCGGCATAGTGCCTTCAAAGGCGTCAACCACAAGAAGCACGGAATCTACCATTGAAAGGATTCGCTGGACTTCGCTGCCAAAGTCAGCGTGTCCCGGCGTATCCACGATATTTACTTTGTAACCGCGGTAAGTGTAAGCCGCGTTCTTTGAAAATATGGTAATACCCCTTTCGCGTTCAAGGTCATTGCTGTCCATAACGCGTTCTTCAACTTTTTGATGTGATTTAAATACACCCGCCTGCCTTAAAATACAGTCAACAAGCGTGGTTTTTCCGTGGTCAACGTGCGCGATAATTGCGATATTCTTGATTCTGTTCATATGATTACCTTCCTGCCATATTAGAATGGTCTAAAAAAAAATAGAGACGCGTAATAAAGCGTCTCTTTTAAGACGTATATTATAAAAAAAGCCCGGGCTGCAAGTTTAGCAAGCCCGGGTAAAAGCTGAACAGAACCTGTTTCTGCTGCAACTTCTGCTGCCAAAGCAATTTCTGTGCTAAAGCGGTATCTGTTGCACTTTCTGTTTCCGGTTCTTTTCCACTTCTACCTTCTTCTTACAGATTAAATATAGCAGATAAAGGGCGTAATAGCAAATGATTTTAATAATATGGTATGCTATCTTGCTTTCTTTAATTCTTCAAGGTTGTCTGCCGCAAAACGGTCATTGGGGTCTATACGCAGCGCTTTTTCAAGGTATTCTTCGGCTTTCATAGTCCGGTTAATTGATTTATAAAGCCAGCCCGCAAAAGCGTTAAGGGCGGAACTTTCAGGGTCAATTTCCAGCGCTTTTTCTATAAGGATGATTGCCCCTTCGTAATCCTTTACGCGCCAATGTATTTCCGCGTTATCCCAGTAAAATCCGGGATTTTTGGGGCAAAGTTCCAGCGCTTTTTTGAATAATAAATCTGATTTTTTATAGTCCTTCATATCGCGGATAACACCGCCTATTATTCCAAGATACAGCCCCACCGCTTCCCTTTTATCCATGCATTTTCCGTAATACTCGGATTCGCCGCGGCAGACGGGATTATACTTGTCCTGGTAATCATAGTATTCCCTGCCGCTGCTTGTGGCTTCTATATTGATCGGACTTTTTCCTTCGGGCTGGTACCTTGCGTAAACGTGGCCCGGAACGCCTATCACGCATATGGGAAGCCCGGTTTTTTCGCCAAGCATAAGGGTGATATAGGAAAGTTCGGAGCAGACGCCGTCCCTTCTTGAAATTACTTTGTTCATCAAACGTATTTCAAGCCATTCTTCGGGTGTCAGGGGTTTGTTGTTGTCCAGAAAATCAATTACCTTTTTATTGTATTTGAAAGTTTCAGTTTCAAAGATATACCTGTTGAAAGTTTCAACTATTATTTCATCATTTGCCTCGTCGCCTATCTGCTGTTTAATTTTATCAGCCATTTTCTGCAGTTCGTTATTCATAAGGGCGGTGTCAGATTTCGGGTCAAAAAGGCGTGATATTTCCAGAAGGGTTATGCTAAGGTCAAAATCTGACGTGCCGGGCGGCGGAAGCACGCTGTTTAACTGTTTTTCAAAAGTGTCTTTTGGGGTGCATCCTGCGGCAAAAAAAAATAGTATTGCGGCGCATGAAATAAAAAAGGGCTTCATGTTATTTTAATACCGCTTTTTTTATATTTACTCCCTTATAATAATATTTCAGAATGTCTTTGTATGGGTAGCCTTTTTCTGCCATTCCCGCCGCGCCTTCCTGTGATAAGCCCACGCCGTGGCCCCAGCCAAAGCCATTAAAGACCGCGTCGCCGCCGTCAATCTGTACGTTAAAGTTTGTGCTTCTTAAGGCGTCAACACCAAGAGCGGTCCTGAAAACATTGCTTTTAATGAATACCGTACCGGCGCTTCCTTTTACGCGAATCATAAGCGCCCTGCCGCTGTCAGAACGTTCAGGTACATTAATATCAAAAATTTCACCTGTGGAGTTTCCGCTTTTCCCAAGTTTTTCTTCAAGTGATGTCAGGCTTATTATGTATTTCCAGGAATAGTGTTTACCGTCACGGCAGTAAGGGTCATCAATAACCTTAAGATAAGGAAGAGTTCCGCCCCAGACTTCCTTGCTGTCAGCGGTTTTTCCGCCGCTGTTGGCGTGAAAAAATGCCTGTACTACATCAGTGCCGTATGTCATTATCAGGCCTCGTGTCTCTTCGACAGCTGCGTTTGTGTTTTTGTGTTCCACTCCGAATCCTTTATATACCTGAGAAATGACAGTGCTGTCAAGGTCGTAGCGTTTATCTTTGGAATTAAGTTTGTTGTAAAAAGCAAATGACCTTGCGGCCACTGCCTGTGATTTTAAAACTTCGGTGTGCCAGGAAGGCAGAATTTCCGACGGCAAAACGCCGTAAAGATACTCTTCTATTGAAAGCCTGTTAATGGCAAGAATTGTTTCGTTTTCAGCTTCTATAATAAAAGTTCCGCGGTATTTTTTAGAACCAAGGCTTATCAGCTCTTTAGATGTTATTTCAATTCTTGTATACTGCGTGGCATCGCCGTTAAGCGTGATGGCGCCTGCCACTGCCTTAATTTCGCAGCTCTTGCCAAGATTTTTACCGCTTTCCTTTAATGTCATATCTGAAGCTGATGAAAGGTTAAACGGGCCTTTCATCTTATTGATAAGGACATTTATAACAAGCGTTTTTTCCTCGCCGCTTTGTTCGTAATCGTCCGGGTGCCAGCTGGATGAAGGCGTTGCAGCGGGCGCGGGCGTTTTATTTTCCACAAGAGTTATGTTATCAGCGGCCGCCTTGGCAGCGGACCGCGATGATGTCACTTCCACATGGCCGGGAGGAAATGTGCCGCGCATTGAGACGCAGGATGAAAATATAAAAAGCGCTGCTGTAAAAATTAAGGCGGAAATAATTTTGTCTGTTTTCATTATTCACCAATTAATAATATTTTTTTCCTTAAAATACGCGTTATTTTGTTATCTGAATATATTCAAACGCCGCGTCAGAATTGCCTTTGTTCCACTGGTTTAAAACAAAAACACCGGCTTTAACCGCCGATGCGGCTTTAAATTCCACGGGTTTAAAATTAAACCATGTTATACCGTCAACACTGCACGATGCCGTGAACATTTCCCCTTTTCTTTCCATTCTAAGATATGACAATTCAAGGGTATAAGGAATTTCTTCGGAATAAAACCATTTGCCGCCGGCCGCGCCGGAAACATTTATGACGTTGCGGGTCTGAAAATGAAGCACCCTGTCTATCCTTAAGAAGTTATGGTTGTCCTGCCAGATTACTATGCCGGCGCCGCTTCCGTTGTTTGACGGGGTGAAATTCATCTTTGTTTCAATTGTAAAATCGCCGTCTAAATCCGCAAGTATTCTGGGGGCGTCCGTATTTGAATCCATAAAAATATCATGGCCGTCGCCGCGCGCCTGTATGTAAAGGCGGCCGTCTTTAATCTCGTATGAACAGTCATTTCTGTTGTCATACCATTTCAGCGCGGGCTGCATCTTTGGGGTGTCAAAGTCTTCTCTTAAGCCCTGAATTGCTTCAACAACCGCGGCGGGAACGGCAGTGCTTTTAACCGCGGGTTTTACGGCCGTAGGGGCGGCTTTTACAGCTGTTTTTACGGCTGTCGGTGCTGTTGCAACTGTTGCCTTAACAGCGGTTTTTACGGCAGCCGGGGCTGCTTTAACCGTATTTTCAGAAACCTTGAATTCGTCCAGGTCAATTTTTATTATCTGTTTCGGGTAAATGCGGTCAGCGTTTTTCAGGTTGTTATAAAGGGCTATTTTTTCATAGTTCATTTTTTTGCCTGTAAACTTTCCGCTGATTTCCCACAGAGTATCGCCTTCCACCACTTTATATTCTATTAAGTTCTGCGCGAAGACGTTCATGGCTAAAAACATAACGCTAAGAAATACTGCCTGTCTTGTTTTATTCATTCCCCTGACCTCCAAAAAATTGTTTTTGTGCGGTATCATAATGCAGGTTTAATATTAATATAATAACAAAAAATACAAATCTCTGCACGGTTTTATTAAGCGTGCAGGTGCGGTGCGTCTGTAAAGTCCTTTTTTTTCGTAGGGGACGTGCTCCTGCGCGTCCCGTGATTTTGCCCTTTGTCCAATCTGAATTATTATAAATACAAAGTCCGGACAGCGTGAATGTCGAGGTATCGCCCGCATTCATGCGCTGTCCCTATAAAATCATTTGTTTTCTCAGTGACATGATCCGGATATATTTATATTATTTTTTCCAGCTTAACCTTATATTGCCTTCGCCCACAAGTTTTTCAAGAGAGATAAGCAGGTTTTCGTTCACGCTTATTTTTTCTTCAAGTACGGCTTGGGCTTCCCTGCCGTCGCCGGTAATTATATGCATTACAACTTCTGACAGCCCTTTGTTCTGTGACATCAGGTTTTTCATTTCCTGCAGGGTAAGCTGTTCCAAGCCAAGTTCGCGCACCGTAATGTGAAGGTACTTGCCCAGCGCGCTGTATGCGTCATCCAGGTTAATTACACTTTCCATACTTACAAAGGGTTCTGCATCCATGAAAACAATTTTTCCGCGTACCATGCACATCAAACTGTTGGAAAAAATGCTGTTTTTATCTTTGGGGAATTTATCGCCCGCTATTATTTTTATTCTGCCTGTTAACCCTTCAAGGTGAAAGTGCACGCGTTCCATTCCGCTTGGGGTTATTTTCTTGGCCAGGTCGTGGACTATGCCGCCTATTATCACCTGTTCGCCGGAATTTACTTTTCCTGTTAAAAGTTCACTTATCGGCTGTGACACGCTTTCAAGCAGTTTTCTGTAACGTGCAAGCGGGTGCGAAGACACGTACAGGCCAAGGACTTCTTTTTCATACGACAACTGTTCGCTTTCACTCCACTTTTGAATATCAGGTATCTTTATATCCTGCGGAGCGGTTTCGAACAGGCTGAACTGGCCGCTTTCCATGTCCCGCTGCGCCATTTCCGCGCGTTTCATGGCATCGGGTATGCACGCGAATATCTGCGCCCTGTGCATAAGGGTGAAATCAAACGCGCCGCTTTTTACAAGCGATTCTATTGTTTTGGAATTAACCGAATGCAGGCTGACTTTTTCGCAGAAGTCATAAAGGTCTTTATAATCCCCTTTTTCTTTTCTTTTGGCGGCTATGTCCTGCGCCGCGGATGTGCCCACGTTTTTAACCGCGGCCAGCCCGTAACGGATGGAATTTTTTTCCACTTTAAAATCCGTGTCGCTTTTATTTATGTCAGGCGCCATAACCTTTATTCCGTTGGCGGCACAGTCTTCAACGTAAATTGCGGCTTTGTCAATGCTGTGCATGACCGATGTTAAAAGCGCTGCCATGTATTCCGGCCTGTATAAGGTCTTTAAATATGCGGTCTGGTATGCCACCACCGCGTAAGCCGCGGCGTGCGATTTGTTAAAGCCGTACTGTGAAAACTGTTCCAGCTTGTCAAAAAGGTCTTCGGCGGCCTGCGGTTTAATGCCGCGGTCTGCCGTGCCTTTCATGAACTTTACTTTTATCTTGTCCATTTCGGAAGCTTTCTTCTTGGACATCGCCCTTCTTAAATTGTCGGCTTCCGCCATGGAAAACCCGGCCACCCTTACGGCTATCTGCATTACCTGTTCCTGATAAATGGCAATGCCGTAAGTGTTCTTAAGCACGGGTTCCAGTTCCGGAAAATCGTACGTGACTTTTTCCGTCCCCTTTTTTCTGCGGATGTATTCATCTATCATTTTCATCGGGCCGGGGCGGAAAAGCGATATTATGGCAATAATATCTTCCAGGCAGTCGGGATTAATTTTTTTAAGAAGGTCCCTCATTCCTTCGCTTTCAAGCTGGAACACACCCTGCGTATTGCCTTCGGCAAGCAGTTTATATACTTTGGGATTGTCAAATGTGCCGTCGTCAGGCAGAACGTCAATGCCGCGGGTTTCTTTTATATTTTTTATGGCTTTCTTTATTACGGCAAGGTTTCTTAAGCCAAGTATGTCAAATTTAATAAGCCCCATTTTTTCCAAAGAGCCCATTTCCCACTGGGTCATGTAGTTTAAAGTTCCGCCTTCGGAATCGTCCTTGTCTTTTGGCACGGCTATGGGCACATAACGCGTAAGTACATCCGGCGCTATTACAACGCCGGCAGCGTGCGTGGAATCCTGCCGCAGCATGCCTTCTATTTTCATGGCGTAGTTGATGATTTCTTCATATGTTTTTTCTGAATTTACAAAAGAGATAAAAGCTCCGTCTTTTAAAATATCGGCAAAACTGACTGCCGGGCCTTCCGGCACTTTTTTTGCAAGCATGTCCACATCCCGCAGCGGGACATCCAAAACTCGGCCGACGTCCCTTATGGAAGCGCGCGGTTTTAACTGCTGAAACGTTATTATCTGCGCTGTTTTGTCTTTGCCAAAGCGGTCAACTATATACTGCACCACGCGGTTTCTTTCTTCGTCAGAAAAATCAAGGTCTATATCGGGCGGGGATACCCTGTCCGGGTTTAGAAAACGTTCAAATAATAGTTCGTATTTTATGGGGTCAATACTTGTAATTCCAAGCACATAGGAAATTAAAGAACCTGCCGCGCTTCCCCTGCCGGGGCCTACCGGGATGTCGTTGTCACGGGCGTATTTAATTATGTCGCGGACTATAAGAAAGTATCCGGTGTAATCCATTTTTTTAATTGTGGAAAGTTCGTGTTCAAAACGTTTCTGAATTTCATCCGTCAGTAAATCGCCGGGGTACTTTTCTGCCAGCGCTTCTTTTGTTATTTTGTCAAAATATTCGTTATATGTGCCGTCCCAGCCTGTAATTGTGTATTTAGGCATGTGACACTTGCCCGGCGGCAGTTTGGGCAGTTCAAAGTTGCATTTTTCTGCAATTTCAAATGTGCGCTCCACGGCGCTTTTGTCATCAGGGAAAACTTTGCACATTTCGTCATAATTTTTAAAATAAAATTCATCTGTCTTGAATTTCATTCTGTCCGCTTCTTTTAGGGTCTTGCCTGTCTGGATGCAGAGAAGAATGTCATGGGCGCGGGCATCGTCTTTTTTCATATAATGGACATCATTGGAAACCGTAAGCGGAATGGAAAGCTCTTTGGAAAGCTCTTTTAAACCCCTGTTTGCCAGAAGCTCTTCTTCCAGCCCGTGATTCTGCATTTCAAAGTAATAGTTGCCTTCCTTGAACATGGAAAGGTACTCTTCCGCGGCTTTTTTCGCGCCTTCGTAATCGTCAGAGATAAGTTTAGACGGCACTTCGCCCTGTACGCACGAAGATAGTGCAATTAACCCTTCGGCGTGGTCTTTTAAAAAAGCTTTATCTATTGTCGGTTTATAATAGAAGCCGTCAGTAAAGGCGTAGGAGGAGATTTTAATAAGGTTATTCCAGCCGGTCTCGTTTTTTACCAGTAAAACAAGGTGGTTTTTCTTTCTTTGATTGTTTTTAATATCGTCAACTATGTAGGTTTCAAGGCCAAGGATTGGTTTGATGCCGGCGTGCGACATGGCGGTATAGAATTCCACCGCGCTGTACATATTGCCGTGCTCTGTGGCCGCAACTGCCATCATTTTGTTGTCTTTGGCGGCCTTTATCATGTCTTCAAACTTGCACATGCCGTCCAGCATGCTGTACTTTGTATGCAGGTGCAGGTGTATAAATTTAGATACCAAATCCGCCTCCGGTTTTCTTAATATATCCTTAAAATTGTAATGATTTTAACACAGAAATAATAAATTGACTACACGGGTTTTGGGTTAAGGGCAAATGGCGGTAAATGGAGGCTTTAATTAAAAACACACCCCGGGAGGCATGTTACACAGTTTTTAATAATAAATACCAAACCGTATATATCGCCAAAAATGAAAGATATAGGTGAAGCTTAAGAGCCTGCTTTATTTAGTGATTAAACAGCTGTCAGAAAAACATTTTGATATCAGAAAGTATTTTTAATGTCAAATCACTTCTTTCCCTATAGTCTTTGTTTTCAGGGGAAAAACCAAGATTTTCAAACCGCAGGCCTATGTTCGCCTGTATCCCGTTTATTGCCATACCAAGCCCTGTATTCAAACCGACAATAACGGCATTTCTGTTTTCTTCGCTTCCCATTGGGTGAGATTCGCCGGTTATTTCGCCGTCAAGTTTGCTGATTGAATGGTCTCCGAAAATAGTGCAGTCAATGCCAAATCTTAAGAATGTTGTTTTTTCCAGCCCTATTTCAACACCAAGTTTACCGCCGTAATCTATGAAATATGAGAAGTTTTCACCGGTGCCATTAGGGTCTTTTGCGTAGCTAAGCAGATTGTCATAAAAGATTTCAAATGGTATTAAAAGTGATTCGGATAACCTGAAAGATGTTCCTGCTGCTGCTTTTGTAAACGAAAGGCTGTTTTTGCTTAGAGTATCTCCGCCGCTATTCTTTATGTCGTAACCTACAATTCTGTATTCTAATTTCACGCCCGGTATAAGAAGGCCCAGATCCCACCTTGACGCGGCGGCGAAATTAAAACCCATACCGCCTGTAATCGGCGTAAAAGAATCGCTTGTTTCGGTCGTGATATTGGTGGCAAGTATCTTATATATATCTTTTTCGCTGATTTTAAATGTATATCCCGCGATTAATCCAACCTTACTCATAAAGGCCATATTTCCTTTTCCGTTATAGGAAGTTCCTGTTTCAACCAGAAAACCCGAACCTTCATAATCGGTGAAACTTTCATGTTCCTGAATTAAGTTCTCCTCGTATTCGTATTGATGTATGGATATAAATGATAGAGGATGCATCAGATATTCAAATTCAGCCATTTCAAGGTTCATGTCCAGGTTGAAAACTCTTGGCGCCAGCGGTTCAGTTTTATTCCCTGCGGATGCCGCAAATGCCCATCCGCCGTTTTTTGAATCCGGCATTAATAAAGCGGATACCTGGTAAATCATTTTATCAAAATAAACGTTATTATAATCATCTTCGTCATTTCTTTCTGATTTTAAACCGTTTCTATAATAGCCCACAAGCCCCGCAACGCCAAGGGTATCTGACAGTTTAAACGCGTATTCGGCCTCTCCCGCAATAAGGCCCTGGGTGTAAGTATAAGTATGTGTATCGCTTGTGGTTGATGAAACCTTTCTGTTTGAAACCGTTGCGGAAAGATAGGGTTTTACAGTAAGAACGCTGCTGTCAGAAAGCCACAAAACAAGGCCGTTGTTTGAGGATTTATACACGCCTGTGCCAATTGTAAAGCCGCTTCTCTCGTTGGTTGTTTCAGATGCATCATCTTCTATGCTCTTGCCGAATGGAATTGCAATATCCGGATAAATGTTTATGATGTTTTTCGCGGGCCTTATAAGTATCGCGGAAGAGAAACCGATACTGTACAGGTCAAAAGTGTTGGATATATCAGGAAGAACGGCTTCCTGCCCTCCCATAGCTGCGGTTCTGCCCGGCCCCCCGTCATAGAATCCTGCAATAGCGGCCGATACGGAAAATATAGATAATAAAACAACCAAAAAATATTTTTTCATTAAACACCTCCTGAAATTAACCGCCCAATACTTAACAAAGTATAATCATTTTACTTGGTTAGTCAAGAAATTATTGTAATTTAGGGGAAGACGGGATGCGGTAATTTTCTTGTTTTAAAGTATATTTAAAGTGATATTTAAACTGTATAAACAGCATATAAGCGAACCTTATCCCTGTTTTTTTAATCCTGCCGGGGTATTAATACATATACATTAATAGATGTGTGTTAAAACATAAAAGCTGCAAGTAAGGGCTGACCTCTTCCATTAATGTCGGTCTTACCGGCAGCCCAAAGGCGGCAATCTATGGCTGTTTTTGTGACATCATGTATTTGGAACGTTCGGCCTGCCAATAAACGTATTTCCATTCCGGCGCCAAAGAATAAGCCCGGCTGAAAAAATAGTGTGAATTTTTATAATCTTTTGACATGTAAAGGATTCTTCCGAAAAATTCCATCAGGTCTGCCGTGTGGAATATTTTTTTATCCGGATCCTGTGCCGCGGCAAGCAGGTCATTATATCTTCCGGTACTGCCGCAAAAAAGGACGTATTGCACGTTTAACAGAGTGTTTGCCAGTATTTTAGCGGGGTCATTGCCGGTTATTTCCAGATAACTTTTTGTCAGGTCAAATCCTTCCTGATATTTTTGCTCCCAGGCTTTCACCTGCTGCTTTTCCATTTTTGTTTTAAGGGAGCCAAAGTATTCAGCAATACCGCTTCCCTGCTTTGCGGGTATTTCGTACAGGGCATATGTGTGAAGGTTATTACCCTGAAAATCATAAAAATACTTTACAGCGGTTTCCGGGAAAACCGTTTTTACGTTTTGGCGCATAAAATAGTTGGTAAGCAGAATAACGGTTTTAGGTTCTTTGGCGGGGTTGTGTGCCGCTTTTGTACGCAGGTACATTGGAAAATTGCCGTAAACCACCCCTTCGTGAATAAGAATATAATCATTATTGGCGTATTTTTTATTTATATAATCAGCGGCCTGTTTGTCCCTGTGCGAAATATTCATCTGCGCCGGCCAGTAATTAAAATGGTATAAAAGAATAAAAATAAACAACACGGTATGCGCGGCAACGGCATAAAGCGCGTACTTTCTGTTTAATATGTGATTAAGAAAAAAACCGGCTGTTATAATAATGAACGGCAGCAGCATTACATGGCGCAGGTGGTGCGCCGCATCTTTGCTTATAAACAGCGTGGCGCTTGAAATAACAAGGCCTGCCAGTATGATTCTGAATATCTTTTTTTTTATATTTATAAGAGCCAGTATTATGCCTGCTGCCAGGAACAAAAATTCTGTGGCAGAAACGGCGGGCTGTGTGTGGGAAAGGTGGTTGTATTGCATTGGCTGTAATAAATAAACAAACAGGTTTTTAAGGTTCAGCACAGCCTGAAATACCCCGTCGGAACCCTTAAAAACAGTCATACCCATCGCCCACGAAGGCCCTTTTGTCTGCATAAAAAGCAGCATGTAAAGGCCCAGAGATACAGCTATGATGGAGGATAATACCAGAATCTTTTTCAGCCCTATTTCCTTTCTGTATTCAAAAAGAAAATACGCGATAAACGCGGTTATCAGAACCCAGGACGAATACGTAAATAATCCGGCGAAATAGACCGCGCCGGTAAGGTACAGAAATCTCTCTTTTTTATTTCGTATGTAGTAATTAAGAAATGTGAATATAAGGACGGCAAAAAGAGGCACATAAATGTTTTCCATAAGTTTTCTGCTTAAAAAAAGCGCCCACCCTGATGTTAAAAACAGAAAAGCCAATACAATGCCCAATTTTTTATTTTTTAAAGAATCTCCAAAGAAATAAAGCGCTGCGGCTGTCAGTACCGACACAACCGCGGGTATAAACCTTAAAAGGTCTATGTTTTCTTTGACAACAGCCATTACAGCCATAATCACGCCCAAACTGAAATAAAGCAAAGAAGAACCGAACCTTGTGCTGTATCCGAATAATTCTTTCTGCCCTGTCAGCCTGAAATACGCTTCTGTCAGCTCGTTAAGTTCGTCTGTATAAAAATCATACGGCATTGAAGTAATTGAAATAAACCTTAAGGCCAGCGCCGCGGCAATTGCGAATATAAAAAACTTATACATCCGCGAATAATCTTTTTCGCCGGTTTCAAAAACGGGCTTATCGCGGTATTTAATGTATATTACAATAATAACCGCGGCTGCGGCAATTGTTGCCGGTATGTTATAGAATCCGTAAATGATTGAAAATGCGGTAATTATAGCGGCTGAAACCGCCAAAGGCAACAGGTGCGTGTTTTCTTTCTTTGTGCTGTCTTTAATATTCATTTTCACTCTTAAATACCCCAAATATTGTTTTTTAATGGTTTGTATGGTTAAAGTAAGTTATATGGCATTAACCATAGCGTATATATTATTATGAACCCGTTTATATGTAAATAGTTCATTTTATCGTGAATAGTTAAGCGGTTAAGGGTTTTATATTTATTGAAGTTTGTGTTTTTGTATAAGAGGCGGATATATCAGTCTTTGTTAATGATATTGTCTGTAAGCGGGGTTTGGCACCGTTCTTAATGCATTCTAATAATCGTTTAACCGGTAGAAATTATCTGTTTAAACGCAGTTGAAATTCTTCGGGAGCTAAAACAGGAATTACTGAATGCTTATAGTCCTTTTTATTGCCCGTTACAATGCAGTCCGCCTTTACGCCGATTGCCGAATAATACTGCAGTGCATCCTCGAAGTCTTTAAAATCAGATACAATGGACATATCAACGGCTTTTGCGTCAACAGGCGCTATGTCAAAAAGCATTTTGGTTTTTTCCAGTATTTTTATGGCAGTTGTCCTGTCTGTTTCTTTTTCAAGGATATAATGAATTATACTGATGCTTACAGCCGACAAATATGTTTTTAGGCCATGCCTTTTTGCCGCGGCTACGGCAGCCATAGAAGCGTTATAAGTGTTCTTTCTTTTTAGATGAATATCAAGTATTACATTAGCATCAAAAAGAACGGTTTTCATTTATATTTTTTCCGTATATGTTTCTTGTATTCTTCTTTAGGATTGTAATCCTGTTCTTTTCCGTATATTACACCGGAGATTTCCTTTAAAACCGGCAAATCATTATAATTATCTTCGGTGTGCGCCGTAAGTGATTCAAAATATGATGCAGCCATTTTAGATACGGAAGTTTTATTCTTTTTTGCGGTCAGTTTTGCCTTTTTTATTGTATTTTCATCAAGCAGAAGCGTAAGTTTTGTCATAAGCACCTCCTATACGTATAATGTTATCAATTTAATACGTATATGTCAAGACGCGGATAAGGGGTACGGCCCGTGTCTTTATTTCTGCGGATAAAGGTTATCCATCGGGACCGTTTCCAAAATGCCTTTGTCAGGCCTGGCCCACCATAAACCAAACCAATTTCTGCCGTTATTTCTGTACATAACGTGAATGTCATGCATGCCCTTTGAAAGTTCAATTTCGGCTTTTGTCTGATTGCCTGACAGAATAAGGTTGTTATCTATAAGCAGTTCTTTTCTTTCGTTTGTTTTTACGTCAAAAATATACTTTCCAGGCGTGTCTATCCTTATCTTGCCGTCCCAGCAGACGGTAAAATGGTTTGCATTTTTAGGAAAATATGCCCATTCGTGAAGTATCATGGGTTCTGACCGCACTTCAAGCAATTCGCCGTAACCGCAGTTGCCGCCGGAATAATAACGTGCAGTAAGCCCCCTTTCGGGGCTGTCAGATAAACCTTTTAGGGCTTCTTCATAAGGAACTTTGTAGGCGATAAAAGCTATTACTTTTTCGTCGTTATATTTTTCCATAAAATCAACACGCTCTCCTGCCGGATAATATGCCTGAAGGGCCGGAAGCATAGAGAAATATTCCCTTTCCAGAATGTAAACATAATTTTTTCCGTAAGCGGGATTAACGGGAAAGTTATAACCGGTTGTAAGTTTTTCATAATTATTTTTTTTCTTTGCCATAAAGGCTATCGTAACATCGGGAGTGTTTTGCTCTGATCCGAACATAAAATACGGCGTCATTATGGCCTGCCAGCTGCCGCCCAATTTTATCACATATTCCGCGGCTTCCCTTTTTTCTGTTTCAAAAGCGCGGTATGCGTATTTGTGCCTGCCGTATTTTATAAAATACTTGTCATAATTAATAACACCTGCAAGAACGACGGCTAAAGAGATTAATACATATATAATTTTTTTCCCTGCCGATGACGCGGAACGGATTAATCCCGACAAACCAAAGGCGGTAAAAATATAAATCAAAGGCATGGTCATAACAGATCTGCTTGGGTACGGCGCTTCTATGAAAGCGGCCGCGGCGGCCGCGAATAGGATAAATGTGAAGACGAAAATGATTCCGAAAAGATTACCGGTAAAAGCTGCCGCTAAAAGCATAAAAAATCCGGCGGCGGCAAATATGCCTGTAAGAAAGTCCATAAGGGGCAACCCGTTATATGCACCAAGGTTTATGGCGTTACTGCCGCTATGATTGAACATAAGAAGCACTTTTTTTATGCTGATTAGATAATTTAGTATGGGATTTTCGTGCAGCCAATGGTGCCTGTTTTGCACCTGCATAAGATATAAACCGGAAGCTCTCATCATGAAAGAGTCAAAATGTTCCATGACATATACCAGAAACGGGACCATAAATATAACCGCTGTTATAAATGCGGCGAATAATTTTATATAATTAGCTTTTAAAAATCCCCTGTCAATGAATAATGCCCCTATGATAAACAGTAAATATGCAACAGGCACAATTCGCGCTGCCTGATATGTCTGAACGGATAATGCGAGAGCGATTCCGAAAATAATAAAATCGGCAGTTTTCCTTTCGTTGTAAATTTTTACCGCGTAGAATAAAGAGATAATAAACGGCAATATGGCAAATCCCGCGTGATAAACAAGCCGGCTATATGCAACCGGGTAAATGCCAAAGGCAAAAAACATTGACGTAAAAAATGCCGTTTTCCAGCCAAGCATATACCGTATAAGGAAATAAAAACTTACCGCCGCTAAAAGCCCCGCGATAGCTGTCGCGGCCCTTGCCCCCATTATACCTTCGCCGATAAACGGGAAAAGGCCGCCCATGAAATAGTTATATAAAGCGGGGTTATCGGTGATAGCCCTGATATATATGGGCAGGGCGGAATCGGCGCCGTTTGGCGTGACGCCCCTTATGATATCCATTGCGTCTTTGACGGCCTTTCCTTCATCACGGAAGGATCCCATAGGCACCGTGTCCAAACTGTGAAACCTGAAGAAAGCCGCGGTTATGAAAAATATAGCAAACCCTATTATTTCAAATTTTCCCGGTTTTTCAAAAATATCTTTTAAAAAAGGCAGTTTTCCAAGAAGTTCCGCGCCTTTGTCGTGTTTTATTGCGATGAAAAAAGGGATAAGAGAAAGCAGAAAAAAATAAGCGCCCGGCAAAGCATGCGGCTTTGCGTACATTAAAGATTGCCCGATTACGATAAGAATAAAGCCCGCTATTACCGATACAAATCTGATAATTCTGTTATTTTCCAAAATATTCTCCTGGTGAATGCGTGTTTGAAAATAAGTATATATTATCATATATTTTAAAAAGGTTTATAAAAAATCTCGCTTAAATAAAACGCTAAAAATGATAAGCGGCGCTGTTGTTTCTTTCTGCGAATAAATTAATAAATATATTTTATTGTTTATTTTTTTGTAGAATCTATTGCATGGACGCTTTAATAAAACGAAAATGTTCTTGATAAAAAAACACATAGATGATTTTGTTTGTGTTTTACTTTAATTATTTTTATGTGTGATTAGTTGAAATATGACTGCTCTTTTCATCCCTTTGAAGTCGTTAAATGTGGATAGGTATGTCCAGTTCTTGTTGTGGAAAACTTTTTTAATGTCCTCTTCCATGTTATCCCCAATTTCCAAAACCATATAACCGCCGGGGTTTAAAATGTTCACTCCGGCAGAGGCAAGCCTTTTATAAAATGAAAGCCCGTCTTTTTTGTCGGTAAGGGCGGCTGCGGGTTCGTGTAATACCTCTTTTTGCAGTTTGGACATGGCCGTTTTTGTTATATACGGGGGGTTGGATATGATAATGTCAAATTTCAAGGGTGATTTGCGGGTTAAGGTAAAAAAATTGCCCGATTTAGCTGTTATACGCCCTTTTACGCCGTACTTCTTTGCGTTAAGGTTAGTAAGCGATATTGCTTTTTTTGATATGTCTATGGCTGTTATATGGGCTATTTTGGGGCATTCCAGGCACAGGGTCACGCTTATTATTCCGCTGCCGGGGCCAAGCTCTGCCGCCTGTGTTTTGGGTTTAAGCGGAAGTGATTTTACCGCCTCTATTACCGCTTCGGTATCCTGCCGTGGAATCAGCACGCCTTTTCTGCAGGCAAATTCATTGCCGTAAAAAAAAGCCGTACCTGTCAGATATTGCAGCGGCATTCCTGCCGCCCTTTTATGGGCAAGCTTAAACAGCTTTTTTGCGGACATGCCGGGAAGACTGTCCTGAAAGCGGGCATATAAAGAGGGCTTGTCAATACCGGTAAGAAACATCAAAAGTTCCGCGGCTTCAAATTTTGAAACCTGTTTATCAAGCCCCCTGCCGTCTGAAATATAATCCGCGGCTTTGTTAAGAGCTTCGTATATTTTCATAATATCAGATGCTTTTTTCCATTAACTTTTTGGTGTTCTCTTCGCTAAGTTTTTCTATAAACTGGTCAATGTCGCCCTGCATTACGCCTTCAAGGTTGTATGATGTAAGGCCAATCCTGTGGTCGGTTACCCTGTTCTGCGGATAATTGTATGTCCTTATTTTTTCGCTGCGGTCGCCGGAACCAATCTGCGAACGCCTTTCGCTGTCGGTAATCGCCTTTTCATCGCCTTCGGTCTTGGCTTTAACCCTTGCGGACAGAATTGAAAGCGCCTTTTCTTTATTTTTTATCTGTGACCTTCCGTCCTGGCAGTAAACCTCAATACCTGTGGGTATGTGGTGCGCCCTTACCGCGGATTCAGTCCTGTTGACATGCTGTCCGCCTGCGCCGGACGCGCGGCATACGTCTATGCGTATTTCAGCCATGTTTAAATTAAATTCTTTTTCTTCCTGTTCCGGCAGTACATATACTGTTGCCGCGGAAGTGTGAACCCTGCCGCTGGTCTCTGTATCGGGAACGCGCTGTACCCTGTGCGCGCCGCTTTCATAGCGCAGTTTGCCATAAGCACCTTTCCCGTTTACAAAAAATATTATTTCCTTAAAACCTCCAAGTTCCGTGGGGCTGCTTGTAACGGTTTCAATTGAAAATCCGTGGTTTTCCGCGTACTTAACATACATGCGGTACAAGTCGCCCGCAAAAATTCCGGCTTCATCGCCGCCTGTACCGGCGCGGATTTCCACTATTGCGTTCTTTTTATCGTTAGGGTCGCTTGGGGTAAGTATTATTCTTAATTCTTCGCGCTTCTTTTCCAGTTTGGGTGTTAAATCTTCAATTTCCGCTTTTGCCATATCTACAAGTTCTTTTTCCTGCTCTGTGCGCATCATGTGGTCGGCGTCTTTTATGGCGTGGTCAAGCGTTGTATAGGCGTCATATATCTCCACTATTTCCGAATATTCCGAATGCTGCCTTGCTTTTTTCTGGAAAAGTTCGTTGTTGGAAATTATCTGCGGGTCGGAAAGTTCCGCTGTTAATTTTTCATATTCGCGTTTTATTTTTGCCGCTTTTTCAAACACTTTATTGCCTCCGGTTAAGTTAAATTGTATTTTTATATATAAAAAAAACACCCGCTACTCCCTTACAAAGGGCAGGCCGGGTGCTTATATAAACAGCTAAAGTTTTACTGCTGCGGGTCTATGCTTTTTTTCCAGTTTTAAAACTTCATTAATTGAATTTGCGGCAACTTCAAGCATCTTAGCATCCGGTTCTTTTGTGGTTATTTTCTGAAAAGCCAGCCCCGGCGCTATAAGGATTTTTATAAAAAAGTTATTCTGAAATTTATCAGAGAATTTTAACAGTTCATATGACAGTCCCGCAATTGGGATTAAAAGCGGAATTTCCAGCAGTATTCTCTGCCAGATCTTAAATTCCGGCGGAAGTAAAAGCACAAAAATTATTATGCTTACAAGCATTGTCAGAAAAATAAAAGCTGTGCCGCATCTTGGGTGAAGCGTTGTGTATGGCAGCATGTTTTTTTGAGTAAGTTTCTTGCCGTCTTCAAAAGTATAAATGGCTTTGTGTTCCGCGCCGTGGTACATAAAAAGGCGTTTAACGTCTTCCATAAAGGAAATTGCCCAGATATACAGGAAAAATATCGCAAGTTTAAAGGTAACAACTATAAGGTTAAACCAGACCCTGTTTTCCGCAAGCCCGGGAAGCGCTTTTTCCAGCAGTTTGGTTCCCTGCACCGGAAGGTAAATAAAAAGGAAAAGCGCAAAGGCAAAGGATATAATATAAGTGACTGTCATTTCCAATTTTTCTTTTTTCTCTTTTTTTTCTGTTTCTGCTTTGGATAATTTCTTTTTCTTTTTATTCTCGTACCCCTCTTCGTATATCTGTGCCGAATAATCAAGCGCTTTAAACCCAAGTGTCATGGATTCTATAAGGGAAATAAATCCCCTTAAAACAGGCCATTTTAAAAACGGGTACTTTTTTGTGATTGAATTAACCGGCGCTGACATTGATTTAATTGTACCGTTTTTGTGGCGCACGGATACCGCGTAATAGTTTGGCGAACGCATAAGCACGCCTTCAATAACGGCCTGTCCGCCCACATTCATTTTTTTGGAACTGCAGGAAGCGGGTGTTTTTGTTTTTTTAACCTTCATTTTTATCCCTTGTTGTCAGAATTGTATTTTTTTCTGACCTCTGTTATTTTACCGCAGGTCATCTTGCCTTCCGGGCACGGACCGCCTACGCAGCCGGGCCCCGCGTTTTTAAATATTAAAGGCGCAGCTATCTTTGCCTCTGCAAGCATCAGGTCGGACATTTCGTGAATTTCCCACTGTGCCCTGTTGCAGCACCTTTTTTCAAAGAAGTGCAGCAGTTCCCGCGCGTTCATAGTAACCACTATTTTAGTTTCCGCCGCGTTTGGAAGCGCATACCTGGCATCTTCTTTAGGAATGCCGGCATCTGTCATGGACTTGTAAAATGTATTAATGGAATCCATCATGGAATCAAACTGTTTTTTAAGTTCGGGTTTGTCTTCTATGGTATGTGGGGTGATGTAATCAAAACCGGATTCGTTTACATATCGCTGGCTCTGCTGCGAATAAGACGCGATTCTGTGGCGCACCAGCTGGTGTGTCAAAGCACGCGACACGCCTTCTATAATAAAACTAAAAGACATGTGTTCAAGGACAGAATAATGGCCAAGGTCATTTATTTTGTTGATAAATGAAGCAATAGTCTCATCGGTAAGTGTTCCGGTTATTTTATCATAGCCGCCGCTGGAATAACAAAGTTTACCCGCAATGGCGGCTATTTTTTCGCCGTCAGCTGTATGTGACAGAAGTTTTACAAACACGGCCATATCCGCCGGACTTCCGCTATGCCTTTGTTTCCTCTTTCTTGGTGCTTTTTGCAGCCCTTTTCTTAAACTTTTCCACCCTGCCGTCAGTGTCAAGGAACTTCTGAACGCCTGTATAGAATGGGTGGCAGTTTGAACATACTTCCACTTTTAAGTCTCCCGCTGTGCTGTTTGTTTCAAATGAATTGCCACAGGCGCAAACTACCATTGCTTTTTTGTAATCCGGGTGTATTCCCTGTTTCATGTTTCTGGTACCTCCATTAATCTGTTTTCATGGCATCAATAAATGCCTTATTATTCTTTGTTTTGGATATTTTGTCAACTAAGAATTCCATAATTTCCGCGGGCTTCATTTTGCTTAAAAGGGCTTTTCTAAGAATCCACAGTTTGTTAATTTCTTCCCTTGAAAGCAGAAGCTCTTCTTTTCTTGTGCCGGACTTGCTGATGTCAATTGCCGGGTAAAGGCGTTTTTCCGCAAGTTCGCGGGAAAGGTCTATTTCACAGTTGCCTGTGCCCTTAAATTCTTCAAATATAACATCGTCCATTTTGCTGCCTGTTTCAATAAGGGCGGTGGCTATGATAGTCAATGAACCGCCTTCTTCAATTGCCCTGGCTGCTCCAAAGAAGCGTTTGGGTTTTTGTAATGCATTACTGTCAATACCGCCGGAAAGGACTTTTCCGCTGGAAGGCGCGACAGAGTTGTAAGCGCGCGCAAGCCTTGTGATACTGTCAAGCAGGATAACAACATCCCTTTTGCTTTCTACAAGCCTTTTGGCTTTTTCAATGACCATTTCAGCCACCTGAATATGCCTTGTAGGCGGTTCGTCAAAGGTGGAAGAGACAACTTCGCCTTTTACCGTGCGTTCCATGTCTGTTACTTCTTCAGGGCGCTCGTCAATTAAAAGGACTATTAAATAAATTTCCGGATGATTTTCGGTGATGCTGTTCGCTATTTTCTGAAGAAGGACTGTTTTACCCGTCCTTGGGGGGGCTACTATAAGCGCCCTCTGGCCTTTGCCAAGAGGCGTGAAAAGGTCCATAACCCTCATGGAAATGTTTTCCCTGTCTTTTGTTTCAAGGTTTATCTTATGTTCCGGATAAAGCGGGGTTAAGTTATCAAAGAAAATTTTGTCTTTAATTTTTTCCGGGTCTTCGCTGTTAATAGTGCCCACTTTTAAAAGCGCGAAGTATTTTTCCCCTTCTTTTGGTGGGCGTATCTGCCCGGCTATCATATCGCCTGTCCTTAAGTCAAACTTGCGAATCTGCGAAGGCGACACGTAAATGTCATCCGGCCCCGGAAGATAGTTATAGTTTGGCGAGCGCAGAAAACCAAAGCCGTCGGGAAGAATTTCAAGTACGCCTTCCCCGAAAACAAGCCCGTCTTTCTGGGATTCGGTCTCCATAAGCTTCATGATAAGATCCTGTTTCTTAAGGCCGCTTAGGTTGTCAATCTTCATGTCTTTTGCGATCTTCTGAAGTTCGGATACTTTCATTGTTTTTAGTTCATTTACATTCATTAATTATTACCTCCGGGATTATAAAGGGGAAAATTTTCTGCCCTTTTTTGGAATTTCATACGGATGTGTCCCTGTATTACTTTGCTTCCATAACAATATTATAGATTTATTGCGAAAAAGTCAATTAAAAATATGTAATATTTTTAATATTTAATATGCTGAATCTTTTACATCTGTGGTGATATTTTCTACGGCAGGTATTTTTTAAATACCTGCCGTATGAATTGTTTGATAAATCAGAGTACTAAATCAATGACTTTATGTGTAAATAATATCTCAGTAAGAGCATCCCGATGCATATAAATGATGCCTGTAACTTGCGAAAGTGGTCCATGTGCCTCCGCTTGGCATAACTCCGGCTGTTTCTATTGCTGCAATAGTTGTTTCGCCGCCGACATACCGGCTATAACTTGTATAAGCGGCATCTGTAGAGCCGGGCACCCATTCATCCGCGGAGAAAACGAACCAGAAATCAGTTCCCGCAGTTAAAATGTAAGGCGTTGAAAGTGAAGATGTGAACCATCCGGCGGAAGCTGCTGTTTTTACGCCTGTCCATGCAAGCATACTGCCGGGGGTTCCGGAATTATCGCTGTAAATCCCAATGCAATACTTGCCGGCTGCCGCCATTTCTATAGAAAGGGCCGTAACTGATGTTTCCGCGTTCGGGGTAAATTTATGCGCGTATAAATTATTGGGGCCCGAACTTCCGCTTGAACTATTGGAATTTGAACCGAATTTTATACCGCAGTCCATAGTTGCTGTCAGTGTGACTGTGGGAGTTACGGTTGATGTTTGAGTTATTGTTGATGTTGCGGTAATTGTTGGTGTTACTGTAAACGTGCCGATAGGCGTGGCTGTTGCCTGTTCCGCCTGCGGTGATGAGGGTGAATTTTTATTGCACGCGATAAGAAATGCTGAAACTAATAAGGCTGATAGAAGAATAACGGTTAATTTTTTCACAATAGCTCCCTTTTTTAGATTAAAGAATATTTTGTTTATTTATCTCATTAAATAAATGGTCGTTTTGTTCGGCATGTCATAAATTTCCATGCTGTATGTGTAGCCTTCTGTTTTACCTTTAAGTTTTTCTGCGAACTTCGGGTAAACTTTTGTAATGCCAAGCAGAATTGAAAGCGGGTTTGTAAAAGGATGAGTCGCAACAAGGCTCTGTTTTGATTCAAGAATCTTTACTTTAAATTTAGAAGTCACAAGCGGGGCTTTTTGGATATCATTACCTTCAAGAATGCATCCAATCTCGCTTCTTAACTTCTCTTTGGCAACTGACTTTGGGTCATCAAAATAAATTCCAAAACCTTTTGTCGGGTTTACCCCGAATTCAGCAACAAGGGTCTGATAAACATCCATTCCCGCCTTGTTTGCTTTCGCGTAATCCCCTGTCTGTTCAACATAAACAACAACATAAGGCCCGCTTAAAGCTTCCGTTACCTGAACTTTAAAGAACAGCCCTGCGTGGATTAGCAGCCCCAATAAAGCGGTTAAAACAATTCCAAGTGTTATTCCGGTTACAGCCAATACTTTTTTCATAATTTCCCTCCGTTTTTAAATTTCCCGGAAATGATTATACCACAAAATAAAGAATTTTTATTTTCCTGATTTTCTTATCTCTACACGCCTTATTTTTCCGCTTATTGTCTTGGGCAGTTCGCTTACAAATTCAACTATCCTTGGATATTTATAAGGCGCGGTGACTTTTTTTACGTGTTCCTGAAGTGCTTTTATAAGCTCGTCTGAAGCGATGAAGCCTTTTGCCGGCACCACTGTGGCTTTTGCCACAAGGCCGCGGTCAGGGTCAGGCACTGCTGTGATAGCACATTCAAGCACTGCCGGGTGTTCAAGCAGCGCGCTTTCAATTTCAAACGGCCCTATCCTGTATCCGGAACTTTTAAAGCAGTCATCCGCCCTTCCCACAAACCAGTAATAACCGTCTTCATCCCGGTAAGCCATATCGCCGGTCTGATAAATGCCGTTATTCCATACTTTTTTTGTAAGGGCTTCGTCGCGGTAGTATTCATCAAACATACCCGCTGCTTTGCCGTTTGCCGTGCGTATTACAAGCCGGCCTTCTTCGCCCGCTTCACACGGTTTATCGTCATCGTTAAGCAGGTCTATATCAAAGCCGGGCGTGGGTTTTCCCATAGAACCGGGTTTTGGTTCAAGCCACGGGTAGGTGGCAACCGCTACCACGGTTTCGGTCTGGCCAAAGCCTTCCTTTATTTTATGCCCGGTCTGTTTTAAAAACTGGTTATATACTTCCGGATTTAAGGGCTCGCCTGCCACAGTGCAGTGTTTTAAAGCGGAAAAATTATAACCTGTAAGGTCTTCCTTAATGAAGTATCTGTAAATAGTAGGCGGAGCGCAGAAAGTGGTGACCTTTGAATCTGCCACAACATCAAGCAGTTTTTTGGGTACAAATTTGTCATAATCATAAACCATTACCGCTGTCCCGCAAATCCACTGGCCGTATATCTTTCCCCAGGCAGCTTTTGCCCAGCCGGTATCCGCCACGGTAAGATGAAGGCCGCCCGGTATCACGTTCTGCCAGTACGCAGCTGTAAGTATATGCCCCAGCGGATATGTGAAATTATGTTTAACCATTTTAGGCATACCTGTGGTGCCGGATGTAAAGTAGGTCAGAAAAAAATCGCTGTTTTTTGACACATCATTACCTGAAGGCCTTTGGAAATTTTCACTGCCTTCGTCAATTGCCGTGTTGATGTTTATCCAGCCGGGTTTATCGGTATGTAATGCGGCTTTAAGTTTAAGTGTGGGTGAATGCGCGGATGCGGCTTCCACATTACTGATTGTTTCATCTTCTTCGGTGGTTATAATCATTTTAATATCAGCGGCGTTGTTGCGGTAAGTGATATCTTTAACGGTAAGCATGTGTGTGGCAGGGATGCATATGGCGCCTATTTTATGAAGCGCCACGCATAAGAACCAGAATTCGTACCTGCGTTTAAGGATAAGCATTACAGGATCGCCTTTTTTAATCCCCAGCTTTACAAGGGCTGATGCCGCTTTATTGCTGTATTTTTTAATATCAGCAAAGGTAAAAGACGCGGTGTCCCCTTTTTCGTTTATCCAATGAAGCGCCCTTTGGGCGGGTGCTATTCCTGCCATTTCATCCACAACGTCAAAGCCGAAATTAAAATTGTCAGGAATTTTTACCCTGTAATTATCGCGAAAATCCTCATATGACGTGAAATCCCTGTCAACGAAATGTTTTAAGAGAGATGCTGAATGGTTATGGCTCATATTATCACCGCAAGAAACCTTGCGTCCCTGCCGCCGGTCGCGCACATTGCGTGAGCGTGTCCGGAGTCAAAAAATATGGAATCGCCTTCGTTGAGGATTATTTCGTTGTTTTCTATTATTATTTTAAGGGTTCCTTCCAGTATAAAATTAAATTCCTGCCCGGTATGTTTGTTAAGTGTCTTTGGCATTGTCTGCCCCGCTTTAACTTCAAAAACTTCCATTTTTTTATGTATAAAGTTGTATGCCAAATCGCTGTATGTGTACTCTTTTTTGCGTTCAACAGAAGGGCCGGTGCCTTTTCTTACCACGCTGTACCTGTGAAGGCGCGGTTCTTCACCTGTCAGAATTGCCGTAAGTTCCACATTAAATACACGTGATGCCGCGTATAAAAAACTTATGGGGATGTCACTCTGCCCGTTCTCGTATTTTGAATACTGTTCATCTGTAACTTCAAGCAATTTGGCCGTATCCGGAATGCTTTTTCCCGCAATTTCCCTAAGCGTCTTTATTCTGGCTGCCACCATCTTTATTTTTTCCATGTTTGCTCCCTTGATTAATTTGCCTGATCAGATTTGATTATTTATAATAACAAAAATGAGGCTGATTGTTAAATGGTATTTTGCATAAGGTAATTTAAATTAAAAAACAGGCGGTTTAATGCGGCGGCTTTGGTATAATTAATAATATAAAAAATTTAAAAGGATATTAAATGAACGAGCAGATACTTTCTATTATAATAACTTTCGCGGGAAGTTCTATAAACAGTATTTCCCAGGCGCTTCAAAAAATAGGCCTTGATACCCGCCGTTCTGAAAAGGCAAAAGGTTTAAGCATATGGTTATTTGGGTCGTGCCTTATGGCCACCACCCCTTTTATTTTTATGTACGCAACTTCCCTTGGCGGGGTTTCGATAGTGGGGGCCATGTCCGGAACCGGCCTTGCCGCGTTGATTTTATTTTCGCATTTTGTTATGAAGGAAGAAATTAAGGCTAATGAACTGGCGGGTGTAGTTTTGATACTTGGCGGTTCGGTGCTTATAGGTATTTTTTCAAGGGGTGAAGCGATTGAATCTTTTATAAATTTGTTTTTATTATATACGTATCTTGCAGCGGTTGTTCTGGGTTATATTCTTATAGCGCTTTTTGCGTTTAAGGCGGAAAAGATGACAGGTGTTGTTTTAGGCGGCTTTGCCGGGTCTTTGGCCGGGTTTATTACTCTGTTTCAGAAAGTGACCACATCAAATCCGTTAAATTCGGCTTCTGTTTTTTTAAATCCGTTTTTTTATACCTGGCTTATTATAGGCGCTGTAGCCTTCATAATTCTGCAGTTTTCATATACAAAAGACAGGGCTATCCGCATAATTCCGTTTTTTGCCGCAAACTCCATAGTTGTTCCGGTGATTGGCGGAGTGGTTTGTTTTCAGGAATCACTGAACGTTTTTCAGTGGCTGGGCGTATTTTTAATTTTTATCGGAGTTCATGTAAAAAATACCGGCAAAAATTGCACGGATTAAATACCCGTTGACAAAGCATTTTACCTGTTATATAAGTATTTATCTGATTAAACCATATGCCGCTATCGTCTAACGGTTAGGACACAGGGTTCTCAATCCTATAATCGGGGTTCGATTCCCCGTAGCGGTACCAGATTTAACAGACAAGGAGAGGTTTTATGTCTGACGAACACAGCCACGAAGAGCATAACCATTCACACGAAGGCCATGATCATAATCATAGCCACGGGCATCACCACCATCACGTACAGGGTGAAAAAGGCCTTGTATTAAGCATTATTATCAACGCTGGAATCACAGCGGCGGAAATTATAGGCGGTATTTTATCCGGTTCCCTTGCCCTTTTATCAGATGCCTTTCATAACCTGTCAGATGTCATATCGCTTATTATCTCCTATATAGCCATATTGATAGGTAAAAAAACCAAAAGTTTAAGCAAGACTTACGGGTATAAGCGGGCTGAAATACTTGCGGCTTTAATTAATGTGCTGGCTTTATTCTTTGTCTGCGGGTACATCATATTTGAAGCCATAGAAAGGTTTCAGCATCCGCAGCCCATTAAAGTGGGTCTAATGCTGGCAATTGCCGCTATTGGCCTTTTGGGCAACGGAATTTCGGTATTATTACTGTTTAAAGACGCCAAAGAAAATATAAACATAAAAAGCGCGTTTTTACACCTGATGGCGGATACTATTTCTTCTGTCGCGGTAATAGTAACCGCAATTATCCTTATGTTCAAGCCGTGGTATATTCTTGACGCGGCAATATCAGTAATAATTGCAGTTTACATTGCCAAAGAGAGTTTTAGCATCCTTATGGAAACCCTTAACATACTTATGCAGGGCGCCCCAAAAAATTTAGATGACAAAAAGATAAAGCAGAGGTTGAAAGAAGAAACCTCCCTTGGGATAATTGACGTGCATCACATCCATATGTGGGAAATATCGCCCGGGAAAGTGGTTTTTGACGCCCACGTGGCCGTGCCAAAAGATAATTTAAAAAACGCGGACGCGATAATACACGGTATAAATATCATACTTGCGGGAGAGTTTAAAATCTGCCATTCAACAATTCAGCTTGAATCAGAGGAATTTGACCACTGTATTTCCTGCGATATTTAAAATAAAATCGGGCAGCCCGGATTAATTTTATTCCATCATTTCTTCAAGCGCTTCTTCGTCGTGGGCTTTTAATGACAAAAACGCGACGCCAAACTGGCGTTCTGATGCTTTGACCCATTTAATCTCGGCGAAAACCGTAAAATTAGCATCAGGTTTTATAAGTTCTGCTTTAATAATGTCGCCGGGTTTGCCTATGATGTCGCCTTCCACCCTTACCCCGCCTGTGCTTAAGTCCTTACTAAAACCCATTGCCCTTTTAATTTGTGTTGTAAATTCGGTAGGGACAAGCATATAGTTTATTTCATAATTTTTCTCTACTCTTTTTTGTTTCCTTTTTTCAAGATATAATTTGCCTTTTGCCATCTTTTATACCCCTTTTTAAATTTTTATTATTATAACATAATCCCGTAAAATTCAAATTATTTTTCAAGCGCAATTCTGTATTTTTGAAGTTCAGAGGGCACATACCATTTTGTAAAGTTATATCCTATTCCTGCGGCTTCCGGTTTTATTCCGTGTATTCTTTTGTGTATGACGGGAAGCGTGTACGGCGAATAAATAAAGGTATATGGCGCGTCTTTTGCTATAAGGGAGTGTATTTTTCTGTAAATTACCTTTCTTTTCTCTGTATCGTATGTGGACCTTCCGTCTTCCAGAAGCCTGTCCACCTGCCGGTTTTTATAACCCACAAAGTTAAACTCTCCTTCGTTTGTTTTTGAAGAGTGCCAGATGTCATAGCAGTCAGGGTCGCGTGTAAGGCTCCACCCCATTACAACCGCGTCAAACTTCTTTTTATTTATGAAATCGGTTATGAATATATTCCATGCCAGGACGCGCACATGAACCTTGATGCCAAGTTTTGAAAATTCCTGCTGGGCAATTGCGGCTATTTCCTCGCGTTCTTTATTGCCCTGATTGGTGGCAAGGGTGAATTCAAATGGTATGCCCTGTCTGGTCAGGAAGCCGTCATCACCTTTAACCCAGCCGTCTTCTTTTAAAAGCTGCGCGGCTTTTTCCGGGTTGTATTCATAAGGTTTTACACTTTCATCATAAGCATATGAACCGGGGATAAACGGCCCGCTTATAGGCCTTGCCATTCCCCTGCGGACGTTTTTTATTATCTCTGCCGTGTTAATGGCATAACTTAATGCCTGCCGCGTTTTAACGGAAGCAAAAATTGGGTTTTCCTGATTATATCCTATATACGTGTACAGAAAGGCGGGAACAACAAATTTGTTAAAGTTTTTATTAAAATATTCAGTATTTGCTTTTGTAAAATACAAATCTGAAGAAAGTTCCATCATGTCCGCGTCACCGGACTGCAGGTTCATAAACTGAACGGACTGGTCAGGTATTATACGTAACATATAATTTGTAATGTAAGGCGAGCCGTCAAAATGTGTTTTGTTTGATATAAGCTCTAAAGAACGTCCGGTTTTCCAGTTCTTAAAAATATATGGCCCTGTGCCGACGGGTGTGCGGTTAAAAGACGCGGTGTTTATGTCAATGCCGGCAAACAGGTGCGCCGGAAGTATTCCCGTGCCCCAGTATTGCAAAGCGGGTGCAAATGGTTTTTTATACAGTACTTCCAGGGTAAAATCATCAATTATTCTGACGCTTTTTACCGGTTCAAAAAGGCTTCTGTAAGAGGTTTTTGTATCGGGCGCCATATAAGCGTCATATGTAAATTTTACGTCTTTGGCGGTAAATGACACTCCGTCATGCCATTTAACGTTATTTTTTAGGTGAAATATTATGGTCAGCCCGCCGTCTTTAATCTTCCATTTATCCGCAAGGTCTCCGACCAGATTAAGACTTTTATCAAATTTAACAAGGCCGTTAAAGACCAGGTCGTTTATGGCTGCTGACGCGGAATCTGAAGCCAGTACGGGGTTTAGAATGGCAGGTTCGCCTGTGGATGTATCAATAAGCATATCGCCGTAAGCGGGTGCATCGGTATAAGTGCCCTTAAGTGTGTAGGATTCTTTTTTAGAACATCCGGAAATAAGGATAACAGCCGTTAATACTCCAAGGACTATTTTTATCACACGCCACCTTCTTTTTAATAAGGATATTAATAAAAAAGGCCGCGTTATCTTAACGCGGCCTTTTTGTTATAAACTTCTTCTTATTTGTTTTCTACCGGAACTACAGGTGCTTCAGATATGGGCGCCTGCGCCGGAACAGCTGATTCCGACTGTTTTACAGAATCAAGAACTCCGCTGTAGTTGCCTGACCTTTTTGCCTGAAAAAGGGCAAGTGTAAGTGATGTGACCATGAATAATATAGCCACAAAAATTGTGGCTTTGGTGATAAAATTCTTGCTTCCACCCGCGCCAAACATGGTATTAGCAGCGCCCGCGCCAAAAGCAAAACCCACATCCGCGCCTTTTCCTGTCTGAAGAAGGACTATTATTATCAGCAGAAGTGCGTTTATTACGTGTACTACAAGCAGAATGTTATACAGCATTTATATGGCTCCTTTTACTTTTTGAATTTAACTATGGCTTCAAAAGAATCAACTTTCAATGCCGCGCCGCCTACAAGGGCGCCGTCTATATCCGGCTGTGCCATCAGTTCTTTTACATTGTCAGGTTTTACGCTTCCGCCGTACTGTATTCTTATTGAATTCGCGGTAGCTTCGTCATAAATGCTTTTAAGTTCGCCGCGAATCATGGCGTGTACTTCCTGTGCCTGTTCTTTTGTCGCTACTTTTCCTGTGCCTATCGCCCATACAGGTTCATAAGCTATTACTATATTTTTGGCTTTTTCTTTTGGTATGTCTTTAAGCCCATCCACAACCTGAGCTTTTACAATTGTGTTGGTTGTGCCGTTTTCACGCTGTTCCAGGGTTTCGCCCACACACATTATAGGAACAAGCGCGTATTCAAAAGCCACTTTTACTTTTTCATTCACAGAACTGTTTGTTTCGCCAAAAAACTGTCTGCGTTCTGAATGGCCTATAATTACATAATGACAGCCAACGGAACGAAGCATCAAAGGTGAAATTTCGCCTGTAAATGCGCCTTCCTGTTTTGGATACATGTTCTGGGCGCCAAGTTTGATGTTGGAACCTTTGATTATTTCGTTAACAGATGCCAGGTTGGTAAACGTGGGGCAGATTGCCACTTCTGTTTCTTCCGGGTTTACGTCCTTTAAGCAATTCTTTAAGCTTTCTGCCAGCGTTTTTGATTCTTCAAGATCCTTGTACATCTTCCAGTTTCCTGCAATTATCGGTATTCTCAATTTATTCCTCCGTAAAATGTTTTTAGTTTATTATTTGTTTGTTAAAGCAGCCACGCCGGGTAATTCTTTGCCTTCAACAAATTCCATTGAAGCTCCGCCGCCGGTTGAGACGTGTGTCATTTTATCTGAAAGCTTAAGTTTTTTGATTGCGGATGCTGAATCTCCGCCGCCTACCACTGTTACTGCGCCGGATTCCGCAAGCGCTTTGCCCACTTCAAGCGTGCCTTTGGAGAACTGTTCCACTTCAAAAACACCCATTGGGCCGTTCCAGAAAATAGTTTTTGATTTAGATATGATATTTCTGAATTTTTCTATTGTGTTCTTTCCGATGTCAACGCCTTCCCAGCCGTCGTCAATTGAGTCCCTTAATACTTCTTTGTACTCGGCTGTTTTCAACGCGGTCATAAAATCCTCGCCCGACTGCGGTGTCTTTGCCACAATGTGGTCAATGGGAAGATAGATAGCCACATTTTTATCCAGCGCGGTCTTCATTATTTCTTTTGCCGTGTTAACCTTATCTTTTTCGCATAAAGAATCGCCGATTTCACGCCCTTTAGCCCTTAAGAATGTATATGCCATTCCTCCGCCGATTATAAGCCCGTCCACTTTGCTTAAAAGGTTTTCAATTACCATTATTTTGTCGCTTACTTTGGCGCCGCCAAGTATTGCAATAAAGGGTTTTTTAGGGTTTTCAAGCATTTCGCCCAGGAATTTAAGTTCTTTTTCCATTAAAAATCCTGCTGCTGATTTTTTTACAAATTTAGTCATGCCCTCTGTGGAAGCGTGCGCCCTGTGTGCGGTTCCGAATGCGTCATTAACGTAAATGTCCGCGTTTTCCGCAAGCTGTTTTGAAAATTCAGCGTCGTTCTTTTCTTCCTGTTTGTAAAACCGCAGATTTTCAAGAAGTATTACATCCCCTTCTTTCATTGAATCCACGGCTGTTTTTACCTGCGGCCCGACGCAGTCATTTACAAATGTAACGTCTTTTCCTATGAGTTCAGCTAATTTTTTCGCGCAGACATCAAGCGAGAATTCAGGTTTCTTTTCGCCTTTTGGCCTGCCAAGGTGTGATGCAAGGATAAGTTTTCCGCCCTTTTCTATAATATATTTAATTGAAGGTATGGCGGCTTTTATTCTGTTGTCAGATGTGATCTTTCTGTCAGTATCAAGCGGGACGTTAAAGTCCACCCTCATGAAAACCCTTTTTCCTTTAAGATCCGTTTCGTTAAGGTCTGCCAGTGAAAGTTTTGCCATTAATCCTGCACCTCTTTTTCAGTTTAAAAGCCGGCAGTGAAACCTTTTGGGCTTCACTGCCGGCCTGTTTAATTTATATTGATATTACTTAAGGCCTTTTGCAACCATGTAATCTGCAAGGTCAATTACCCTGTTTGAATAACCCCATTCATTGTCGTACCATGAAAGGATTTTAACCATGTTGCCTACAACGTATGTGCAGTCTCCGTCTACTGTGGAAGAATGCGGATCGTTTAAGAAATCGTGTGATACAAGCGGAAGGTCTGTGTAAGCCAGAATTCCCTTCATGGAGCCTTCTGATGCTTCTTTTAACATCGCGTTTACTTCTTCTTTTGTAACGTCCCTTTTCATTTCAAAGGTCACGTCAACAACTGATACGTTAGGCGTGGGAACGCGCATTGCGTAGCCGTTAAGTTTGCCTTTAAGTTCCGGCATAACCAGCGCTATTGCTTTTGCAGCGCCTGTGGATGTGGGAATCATTGAAACTGCGGCTGCTCTTGCCCTTCTTAAGTCTTTATGGGGTGCGTCAAGAATCTTCTGGTCATTGGTGTAGCTGTGGATTGTGGTCATTAAGCCTTTTACGATTCCAATCTTGTCCTGAAGTACTTTTGTGAAAGGTGCAAGGCAGTTTGTCGTGCAGGAAGCGTTTGACACAACATTGTGTGCTTTTGCGTCATATTCATTTTCGTTAACACCCATTACTATTGTCTTGTCTTCGCCTTTTGCGGGAGCCGATATAATAACTTTTTTAGCGCCGCCGTTTGTGATGTGAACCTGTGCTTTTTCTTTGTCTGTGAAGAAGCCTGTTGATTCAATAACCAGGTCAATGCCAAGAGTGTTCCATTTGATTGCTGCCGGGTCTTTTTCTTTGAAAACTTTGATCTTTTTGCCGTTGATTACAAGGTCTTCTCCGTCTGCTTTGACGTCCCCTTCAAAAATTCCCTGAACTGAATCATACTTGAAAAGGTGAGCAAGTGTCTTTGCGTCTGTTAAGTCATTTACCGCAACAACTTCAAGCTGGGAGTTCTTCTTAAGCAAAAGCGCCTTAAGAACATTTCTACCGATACGTCCAAAACCGTTGATACCTACCTGTACAGCCATATCTGTGCCTCCTGGTAAAATAATTTGGTAATACTTTTTTTTAAAATTCAAAAAATATATTCACATAATACCCTTAATTTGTCAACACAATTATATGTGAAATTAATCACGTACATTTATGAATATCTTATATTTATCTGATACTTATGAGGTGATAACTTGGATATTGATGATAATTATGTATAATTCAAAATTATTGAAATTTTGTAAAAATTACTTTTTCTGCAGCTTTAAAGGCTTCATCCACAGTGATTAAATCCATACATTCCCTTGTTCCTTTAGGGCAATCGTTTTTAGCGCAGTTAATGCAGTCAAGGCGGTGCATAAGCGCGATATGTCCGTCTTTTTCTGAATAAGGGTGCCATTCTATGGGGTCTTCCGGGCCAAAAAACGTTACTGTGCCTATTCCAAGCGCTGCTGCCATGTGCCGTAATCCGGAGTCGTTTCCTACAAATGCCTGCAGCTGTTTTAAGAGAAAGGCAAGTTTAAGAAAGTCAAGGCCGCAATATAATTTCGCGTTTTCTCCTATTTTGTCAGTTATTTCCTCTGCAAGCGTTCTTTCGGATTCAGAGGCAAAGACGGCTATGTGTTTTCCGTTTAATGCTAATTTCTTTCCCAGTTCAATAAAGTTCTCTTTTTTCCACATCTTGGCAGGCCTTTTGGCGCCCACGCCAAGGCCTATTGTTTCATGTTCAATGGTTTCATCAATGTATTTAACGTCTTTTTCTTTTAATGCCAGTTTGGTATTTATGTCTTTTTTACCGGGTATTTTTATGTCAAGCGGGGTTAAGGTTTCCATATCCCTTAAGGTTATTGGTTTTGCTTTTTCTTCTATGCCAAGCGGAACAGATGTGAAATAGTCCCTGCCGCTGTGGTTGTGAACAAGCCTTAATTTTGCGCCTGACAGCCGCGTTATTAAGGCGCTGCGGAATGTAGCGTGAAGGTTTACTGCGATGTCAAAATGATATCTGCGCAGTTTAAAAATAAGTTTTATAAGGCTTAAAAAGGATTTCTTGTCATATGTGATAACTTCTGACACGTTGGGCAGCAGAAATCTGAAGTTTTCGTATTCTTTTTTAAGGACATAAACAATCTTTGGCGAATTGCAGTTATTATACAGTGCCTGAATAACAGGTGTTGACAGTACAATATCGCCTATGTCGCGAAGTTTGATTATAAGAATTTTATTTACATTTTTTAGCACGTTATACCCGCTTTTTGTTTAACTGCTTAAATAAAAAATACCATAGGTTATTACCCTATGGTATTTTTGAAAATATTATGTTCATGTGATTTAAGGCGTGTGAAGTTCTTCGTGTTCTGTTATAAGTTTTTTTATTTTATATTCTTTTTTCTCTGCCATTGCGTTGAATTGACGGACGTAAGAATTAAAAAGGTCCGTAAATTTTACAACTTTTTTCTGCGCGAAAAACATCTCTTTCTTATTTTTATTATATCTGTCCTGTGCTTCGTCAAGTCGCTGTATTTTTTCCGGGTTATCCTTTAAAATCTTTTCTACAATTTTCATGTTATTTTCGATTTCGTAATAATCTTCATGAAATTCTTCCACCTGAAGGCGGGCGTGCTGCAGTGTATATTCGGCTTTATCGGCATATTTTGCCCACTTGGTTTCCACTTTATCCCTTTCGTGAAGCGCGGCATACGTATGAACTGATGCTATAGATTTACCCATGTCAAGCAGAAGCCCGTCCATTTTTGTGCGAAGCTGCGCGTCATATCTTTTGGAATCAGTATTTATTCTCCACAGGTAAGTTTTGGCGTCTGTCAGGCACTGCCAGATATTAACATCTTTATTATGGAAAACAATTATCATAGTTGCCGTGGGAACAGGCGTGGTCACAAGGGTTGCATCATCAAAAAATACAGCTTCTGTGCCGGGGCCTTCGGCGGAACCGCCGATTTTTACTTCGCCGTTTGAAGTGTTTTTAGAACCGCTTTCAGCAAGCTTGGCGTTTTTTTCTTCTGTTTCTTTCTTTTTCTCTGCCGCGCCTGTGACGGGAGCCATAAAAAGGATTATTATAAAAGCAAATGACAGGACTGCCTTTAATGAACGCATTATTTCCTCCTAAGTGGTTATTATTTAATATGAAAACCATTCTAAATTAGCCAAATACAAAAGTCAAGAAATAAAAACAATTTGGCTTATATGCTTATAATTAGACGGGTAGACTTAAGATTTGGTTTACTGAAATTAAACCGGAATAAGTTCTTTATCCCTTTTTTCCGTGCGGGCAACCGGTTTGCGCTCTGTGCTTTCCATCCATTCGTCAATGATGGTTTTCATAAAACGCCAGCTGCCTGCTATTTTTACCCCGGGAATCCTGCCTTTACCGGCAAGCTTATAAATGGTTACGGGTTTAACTTTTAACATCAGTGCAAGGTCTTTTATGGTTAAAATTTCGCTGTTCATTACATAGCCTTCGCTTCGCGTTCGTTTATGAAATTTTCTAATGCTTTTGCATCATCGTCTTTAAGGGCTATAAAACTTAAGCCGGCTTCATATATTCCGTCTTTGTTGGCAAGCCTGCACCACTGCACTTCGCAAAATGCTTTAATTAATAAGGATTCGTTTTCAATTGGAAGTTCAACCCTGATTACATTACCCTCTCCGATTTTGTGGGGTAATATTACACAGACGCCGCCTTTTGAAATGTTTCTGGTTGATGCTTTTTCGTATTTAAACGACGTTAATGTATCTTCTCCGTCACCAAGTACTTTGTATCTTAATATTCCTTCTATGTCAGTGCGGGTTTCCATTCTTTTTTCAAGATAACTGGCGTTCATAAGCCCTCCTAAAATAATCTATATGTTAAGTTAAAGCAAGAATTATGCCAGTATAAAATACATCAATTGCTATGTTTTATTAGGGTTTTTTAGAAAAAATGTGCCTTTCAGGACATTTTTTTACGTTTTGTCCTTACGGGCACAATATCGGCTATCTGATATTTTTCAATTTTGTGCATAAGAATCTTTCTGGTTATGCCAAGGATTTTAGCGGCATGTGTCTGGTTTCCGCGGGTTTTGGATAGCGCGTTTATTATTGAACGTTTTTCAACCTCTGATAGCGGCATATTGGCCGGTATCATGTCATCTGCGGAATCACGCATGGTGTCATTATAAGAAGACATATTAAGGTCGGAAGGCCTGATATAATTGCCGGAAGAAATAACTGCCGCTTCTTCAAGGACGTTTTTTAATTCCCTGATATTGCCGGGCCATCTGTATTCAATCATAAGTTCCAGTGCGTCATCTGAAATGGATTTTTGTTCAAGGCTGTTTCTAAGGCATATTTCTTTTAAAAACTGTACTGCCAGAAGCGGGATATCGCTTTTTCTTTCCCTTAAGGGAGGAAGGTTGATTGTAATTACGTTAAGCCGGTAATAAAGGTCTTCCCTGAAATTGCCTTTATTAACCTCTTCTTTAAGGTCTGAATTTGTGGCGCTTATTATGCGCACATCAACATCTTTTAATTTATTGCTGCCAAGCGGTTCAACCTTGCGTTCTTCAAGTACGCGCAGCAGTTTTACCTGGGCTTTGTGGTTTATGTTCCCTATTTCGTCAAGAAACAGTGTGCCTTTATCAGCCGCTTCAAATTTTCCCGGTTTGGTATTATAGGCGCCTGTAAACGCGCCTTTCTGATATCCGAACAGTTCGGATTCCTGCAGGCCTTCGGGAATGGCGGCCATATTTATTGATATAAGCTTGTATTTTGCGCGCTTTGAAAGGTTGTGTATGGCTTTGGCTACCATTTCCTTGCCCGTCCCGCTTTCACCGGTTATAAACACGGTGGAATCAACCGCAGCAATGCTTGTTATTTTTCTGAAAATATCGCGCATTTTTTTTGATTTGCCTATCATGTTTTCAAAGGTGTTCTTTCCTTCAATCTGCCCTTTTAAAATAGCAAGCTCTTCTTTCATTTCAAGTTTTTCAAATATTTTCTGAAGGGTCATTTTAAGTTCATCAAAATTAAGCGGTTTCTGCAGGTAGTTTTCAATTCCAAGCTTCATCGCTTCCACCGCGGATTCTATATTGCCAAACGCGGTCATTATTATAACCACTACGTCCTTGTCAAGCTGGCGTATTTTTCTGTATAGTTCAAGCCCGTCCATTCCGGGCATTTTAAGGTCTACCAGTGCAACCTGCACGGTTTCGCGTTTTAAAAAAAGCGGCACTTTTTCCGGTTCGGCTTCTGTGTAAACTTCATATCCTGCTTCTTCAAGGATGGCTTTGATAACTTTTAAAGCTGAACGGTTATCATCAACGACAAGGACTTTTCTGGCGCTCATCTTTTTAAGCTCCTTTTTTCCACGGGGATAGAAATGGTAAAGACAGAACCTTTGTTCAGTTTGCTTTCAATTGACAGGTCGCCGCCGTGTTTTTTAACGATAGACCTGCTGATGGCAAGGCCGATACCCATACCCTCTTTTTTTGTGGTGTAAAAAGGGGTGGAAATGCGGGAAAGGTCTTTTTTGGATATGCCGCAGCCGTTGTCCGCCACTTTTATATACACATAATTTTCATCGTTTGACAGTCGTATTTCCACCCTTGGTGAAGACTTGCCTTTGGTGGCATCCTTGGCGTTGTTTAAGAGGTTCACCATTACCTGTTTCATCTGTTCCGCATCCATATACACACCGGGTAATTTTGGTTTTTCGGAAATAATTTTAATGCCATACGGGAAGTTATGTTTTGTAATCATAAGGATACCCGTGGCAAAGCTCTGAATATCATGTTTTTTCATATGGGGTTTTACGCCCCTTGAAAAACTTAAAAATTCATTAAGGTAACGTTCAAGCCTGTTTATTTCTTCAACAACAATTCCGGTGAATTCATAGATATCCTGGGTGCTTTTATATTTGTCGTGAAGGTACTGATTGGCGCCTTTTATGGAATTTAGGGGATTTTTTATTTCGTGGGCAACAGCCGCTATCATTGTTTCTTTAGAGTCTATGTCATTTAAAGGAGATTCAAGTACGATGGATTCCTCTCTTTTAGCAATTATGTAAGAGGCAAACAGTGAAAATGCAAAAAAAAGCACCGAAAGTATTAAAAAAGGAACCGCACTGATTTCATTTTTAAAGAATATCAGGTACCCGGAATAAAACGCCGCTAAAAACGAAAGTGCCGTGACAGCTGCATGCAGCTTTTTGATAGTGTTGTTTGAAATAGACATCTTTTTGTTTTTCCCTCCGTGCTAACCCCGGTTAAAGGAGTTTAAGCATGTCCTTTACCGCGCATTCAAGGCCTGTAAATACAGCCCTTGCTATTATGCTGTGCCCGGTGTTTAAATCTTCAATGCCTTTTATTGCCGCTATCTGTTTTGTGTTTGTATAGTTTAAGCCGTGTCCCGCGTTTACTTTAAGCCCGATTTTAAGGGCAAGTGTTACACCGTTTTTTATTTTCTGAAGTTCTTTTTTCTGATGATTCCCCGTTGTGTTTGAATACCTGCCTGTATGTAATTCCACATAATCCGCGCCTGCTTCTTTGGAAGCTTTTATCTGTTCCGGTTCCGCGTCTATAAAGAGGCTGACTGCGATATTTTTTGCTTTAAGCTTTGATATGGCTTTTTTTAACCTGACCATGTTTGTAATTACGTCAAGCCCGCCTTCGGTGGTAAGTTCCCGCCTTTTTTCCGGGACAAGTGTGGCTTCGTCGGGGCGGATTTTAACCGCAAAATCCACAATTTCATCCGCAAGTGACATTTCAAGGTTAAGTTTGGTTTTTACTGTTTTTCTTAAAAGTTTTACGTCATTGTCCTGTATGTGGCGGCGGTCTTCCCTTAAGTGTACTGTAATTCCGGATGCGCCGGCGCGTTCTGCTATTGCGGCGGCAGCTATAGGATCCGGTTCATTTTCGCCGCGCGCCTGCCTTAATGTGGCTATATGGTCAATATTAACGCACAGTTGAGCCATTTTTTATCACCTGTTTTTTGGATTTTGGAACGGGGGTCTTTTCCGCCGCTGCTTTTTCATCTTTTACTTCGGCGGGTTCCGGAGGCTGTTCTTTTGTAAAATCAATATAAATATACGCAGGAGAGATGTCACGGATAAAAATACCGCGGGGTAAAGATTTAAATCTGCTGCCCAGCACCTGATAGGAATTTTTACCTATAACGGCTTTTTTAAGGTCAATGATAATTTTAAGTGTCTTTTTGTCAATCTGATTAATAATTATTTTTCTTCCTTCAAGCTGTACTTTTACCGAAGACTGTACGTTGCCGGTGACTTTCATGGTCTCCGGATAGTTAATAAATTCAACGGGCACATCAATTGTGACAGTCATTTCCTGTTCGCGGACGACAAACAGCCACATGCCCACAGCCACAAACAGAGCCATTATCTTATACTGCCAGTTTTTCAGAATATAGTTTGCTATGAATTCTTTCATACGGTCACCTTATTTTCGGAGCATAAAGCGACAGGATTTCAAGAAGCGTGTCGCCGTCTATGTCCGGTGTTATTTTTCCGCCGATTGCCAGTGATATTGTGTGCCGTTCTTCGGACACTATGATGGTGATTGCGTCAGTTTCTTCGGATATGCCTATAGCCGCCCTGTGGCGCATGCCGTACATCTGTTCTATGTCTTCTTTTTGAGTAAGGGGAAGAATGCAGCCCGCCGCCGCAATACGGCCTTCGCGGATTATCACAGCGCCGTCGTGCAGGGGCGATTTGGTATTAAAGATGGCGATAAGAAGTTCTGATGTGGTTTCCGCGTCAAGTTTGGTGCCTGTGTCAATAAAGCTTTTAAGGTTAACTTCGCGTTCCAGCACTATAAGAGCGCCAATTTTCTTTTTGGCCAGAATTACGGAAGACTCCCTTATTTCCCTGTACAACTGGCCGTGTTCCTTGAAAATAAACTTAAACAGTTTATTCTGCCCAAGTTCCACAAGCACCCTTCTTAGTTCCGGCTGGAAAACGATTATAAAGGCAATTATCCATATCGTGCTTAAACCCGTAAGAATCCATGTCATGGTGTTAAGTTCAAGGATTCTTGCGATAACCACAAAAAAAAGAATAACCAGAAAACCTTTTAACATCTGTATGGCGCGGGTTTCGTATAAGAGCATAAAGACCTGATAAATTACAAAGGTGACAAGGAGGATATCAATAATATCGTTTACGCGTATGCCGGAAAAAGTATTCAGGATGTTTGTGAAAAATTTCTGCATTTAAATTTAACCCTCCTTCTTTGTTTTTATGAATTCATAAGCTGTTTTTACGCAGTCACGCATTTCAGGGACGTCGTGCACCCTTAAAATATCCGCCCCGAATATTACCGATACCGCGGCGGCTGCCGCGGAGCCAAAAATCCGCTTATCCGGCGGCTTGCCTGTTATATTGCCTATGAATGACTTTCTTGAAGCCCCTATTAACACCGGGAATCCAAGTTTTTTAAATTCAACTGTATTTTTTATAATTTCAATATTGTCCTGCTGCGTTTTGCCAAACCCGATTCCGGGGTCCAGGATAATGTTGTCTTTTTTTATTCCGGCTTTTATGGCCGCGGCAATACGTTCCCTGAAATATTCCAGGATGTCAGAAACCGCGCCTTTGTCCGAATAAGCGGTATCTTTCTGCATTTTATCCGGGGTGTTTTTGGTGTGCATTATTACATAAGGCACATCAAGCTTCCCTGCCGTCTGCATCATTGCGCTGTCAAAAGTGCCGCCTGAAATATCATTTATCATATCCGCGCCGGCTTTTATTGCCTCTGCCGCGGTTTTTGCTTTGTAAGTGTCCGCGGAAACGGGAGTGTTTTTGTTTAACTCCCGAAATGCGCTTATTACCGGTATCAGCCTTGATAATTCTTCCTGTTCTGTTACAGCAGCCGCGCCGGGCCTTGTGGATTCGGCGCCCATATCAATTATATCGGCGCCGTTTTCCGCCATGTAAACAGCGTGCATTACCGCCTTTTCTGTTGAATCAAAAGAACCGCCGTCCGAAAAAGAATCAGGGGTAATGTTCAAAATTCCCATAATACAGGGTTTTGAAAAATCAAATCTAATTCCCCTGACCATCATAAAGTTCCCGCCCTGCTATTTATTTATAAGGCTTAACGCTTCTTTCCTTGCGCTTTCATCATCCTTGAAAATTCCGCGGATAGCGGAAGTAACCATTACAGAACCCGGTTTTTTTACACCGCGCATTGTGGTGCAAAGGTGCTGGGCTTCCACGATTACTATGACGCCAAGCGGGTCCACTGCTTTCATTATGGTGTCAGCCACCTGTGAAGTAAGCCTTTCCTGCAGCTGCAGGCGTTTGGCGTACATTTCAACCATTCTGGCAAGTTTGCTTAACCCCAACAGCCTGTTTTTCTTGGGGATGTAACCTATGTGCGCCTTGCCTAAAAACGGCATCAGGTGGTGTTCGCAAACGGAATAAAACGGGATGTCTTTTAATATGATAAGTTCTTCGTGTTCGTCTTCCTGGAAAATTTTAATGAATTCTTCGGGCTTCTGGTTTATGCCCGCGAATATTTCTTCATACATATCCGCAACGCGTTCAGGTGTCTGCTTTAAGCCTTCGCGGTTTGTGTCTTCTCCGATGGCTTCAAGAATCATAGTAACCGCTTTTTTTATCTTTTCTTTATCCATTCTTTTTTGTCCTTTTTGTGCTTTTTGCTTTTATGCTGTTTTCGTCAAAAAGTTTTATGAATTCCTCGCTGTCCATTACTTCTTTTTCAAGGAGTGTCTCGGCGATTTTTATAAGCAGTTTTTTATTTGAAGTTAAAATAATCTTTGCTTCGTCATACGCGCCGGTGACTATGCTTTTAACCTCTGAATCAATTTTCTGCGCGGTCTCTTCAGAGTAATTCTTTTCTTTCATCAGGTCCTTGCCTATAAAAACTTCCTGATTTGATTTCCCGAAAGTAATGGGGCCCATAACTTTGCTCATGCCATACCTGGTAATCATGTCGTGCGCGGTGGCTGTGGCGCGTTCTATATCATTGCTTGCGCCGGTGGATATGTCATCAAAGATAAGCTCTTCTGCCACGCGGCCGCCCATCATTATCTTTATGGTGTTTATCATTTCATTTTTTGTGGCCAAAAACCGGTCTTCTGTCGGTAATTGAAGCGTATATCCAAGAGCGCCAAAACCGCGCGGTATAATGGATATTTTATGCACGGGATGGGTGTCAGGAAGGGCTTTTGCCACAATGGCATGGCCTGCTTCGTGATACGCGATGCGTTTCTTTTCTTCATCTTTAATTACCCTGCTTTTTCTCTGCGGGCCGGCCATAACGCGGTCAATGGATTCTTCGAGTTCATCCATGGTGACTTCTTTCTTATTTCTTCTTGCCGCAAGAAGCGCCGCTTCGTTTATAAGATTCGCAAGGTCAGCGCCGGAAAAACCGGGCGTCCTGCGCGCAATAACCATAAGGTCTATTTCGGATGCAAGCTTTACGTCTTTTGAATGAACTTTTAAAATTCCTTCCCTGCCGTTTAAATCCGGCCTGTCTACCACAACCTGCCTGTCAAACCTTCCGGGCCTCATAAGCGCCGGGTCTAAAACGTCGGGCCTGTTGGTGGCTGCTATAATAATGACGCCGTTATTTTTTTCAAAACCGTCCATTTCTACAAGCAGGGCGTTTAAGGTTTGCTCCCTTTCGTCGTGTCCGCCGCCTAATCCCGCGCCTCTGTAGCGTCCTACCGCGTCTATTTCATCAATGAATATTATGCACGGAGCGCTTTTCTTTCCCTGTTCAAAAAGGTCGCGCACGCGCGCCGCGCCTACGCCCACAAACATTTCAACAAAGTCAGAGCCGGAGATGGAGAAAAACGGAACCCCTGCTTCGCCTGCTACCGCGCGGGCAAGAAGTGTTTTGCCGGATCCCGGGGGCCCAAGTAAAAGTACGCCTTTGGGAATTTTTCCGCCAAGTTTCTGAAAGCGTTTAGGGTCTTTTAAGAAGTCAATTATCTCTTTAAGTTCCTCTTTTGCTTCGTCAACACCGGACACATCGGCAAAGGTTATTTTTCCGCCAACCACCGCAAGTTTGGCTTTGCTTTTGCCAAAAGACATTGCGCCGCCGGCGCCGCCCTGAGATTTGTTCATCATAAAAACCCAGAAAATTATTAAGATAAGAATAGGGCCAAAATATAAAAAGAAAGAGCCGAACATACGCCCAAAGGTGGAACCGGGAAGTTTGGATGTTATTTTTACTTTATTTTCGTGAAGAGTTTTATACATTAAGTCATCGTTTAAAGGGGCGGAGGATTCAAATTTTACGCTGTCTTTGGTGGCTCCTTTTACAAGGTTAATAGTATCCTGAACCTCTATTGTAACTTCGGTAATATTACCCGAAGATGCAAGAGAAAGCATTTCAGAGTAACTTATTTTTTTAACCGCCTGCTGTTTATTGGAAGAATAATAATTGGCGAAAATTACAACTATAAAGAAAATGAAAAGCCAGAATGAGAGAGATGAAGAAATGTTTCCAAGTTTTTTCAAAGTAAAACCTCCTTGTAAATTACAGGCAGATAGTAATGCCGTATGTCATTTATACTATATTTTATTAGGGTTGTAAAGGCAAATGTCCCGTAAGGGACAATGAGGAAAATATGCGGATTGTATGTTGCGTTCTTGGGTTTGTTTTAGCCGACCATCCAACCATCTAACCGTCCAAGCATCAGCCGTTCTTGGATTTGTTTTTACCGACCATCCAAGCGTCTAACCTTCCAAGCATCAGCCCTTAATTATCTATTCACTTTCTTCTTCAGCACAGGAAAGTTTTCAGCTTCGTTTTTGACAATGTTATCCAGGACACCATTTACAAAACCGCCGGATTTTTCATCCCCAAATTTTTTGGCAAGTTCAATCGCTTCGTTAATTGTGACTTTGTATGGAATGTCTTCTTTAAAGAGGAATTCCCCCGCGCCCATCCTTAAAATGCACCTGTCAATTGACAGAATACGGTCAAACTTCCAGTTTTTAAGGTATTTGGGGACTATGGTGTCTATTTCTTCCTGATGTTCGTCAATGACATTAATAAGGTCAATTGCAAATTCTTTTGATTTTTCAATGAAGTTTTCTTTAGGTTCGTCTTCGGTAAGTTTAAGAGCCGGGTAGTTTTCTATGAAGTCAATTATTTCAAGTTTTGTTTTTTTGGCGATGTCCATCTGGTAAAGGCCCTGCAATGTAATTATTCTTCCTGCGCGTCGTATTCCCATGTCGTATTGTCCTTTAAAGAGCGGATTTTTATTCCTGTTAAAGTTTGTCCATTAAATCCATCATTTCAAGTACCGCGGAAGCTGAATCCCAACCTTTGTTTCCGCTTTTTGCCCCTGCCCTGTCCTGTGCCTGTTCCATTGTGTCGGCTGTGATTACGCCGAAAGCCACCGGAATGCCGGAATTAATACTTGTGTTTGCGATGCCTTTGGAAACTTCTGATGCCACGTAGTCAAAATGAGGTGTTTCGCCCCTGATAACCGCGCCAAGCGCAATAAAACCGTTAAATTTTGCCTTCTTTACAAGCTGCGCCAGTACAACGGGAATTTCAAAAGCGCCCGGTGTCCAGAACACTTCTATCATATCTTCTGCCACGCCGTGCCTTGTAAGGCAGTCAACAGCGCCCTTTAACAGGTTATTGCTGATGGATTCATTGAAACGTGATATTACAATACCGACCTTTTTGCCTTTTCCTGTAAGTGAACCTTTTACTTCTTTCATGTTTACCTCCTGAATATTAAGTAATAAGTGATATATTATCATAAAATTTTCATATGTAAAGAAATAAAAGACGGATGAACAAATACTTATCCCATAAACGGTTATCCCATATCCCATAGATAAAGCAGAAAAACAACAGCGAAGAGACTTAGAGGGACTTTGCTTTGGTAGCCGTGCCTTTTAAGGTGCGTGGTTTTGATTTGATAATATGTTGTGGTTAGAGTGAGCCTGCGAAGCGGAAATCCCGGCAATGAAGCGAGCTTGCTATCGGAAACAGGCAGGATAGACGCGGGTATTCAGCCCGATAAATTTTGGTTTTGTAGGTGTTCCTAAATTATTAATTACAAAAATTAAAAGCGTTTGTTAATTGTTAACTACCGCGGGCTTAAAGACCCGCGTCTACCAGGGCAAAATATATAACATATAGAGACTTTTTTCGCTTAATGTTGTCTAATATAATTATGGGAAAATACATCGGGGTACTAGTTATCACAGCCGCACTTTTTTTAGCAGCAAATTGCGCAAGGCATCAATCCCCTGCGGCGATTACGGAAATTGAATTATATACAGGTTCTGTAACTATTACTCCGACGTTTACATTTACAATAATACCAATCTATACATATACGCATACTTATACATGTACAATAACTTACACAAGAACTCCGGCTAATACACCTACAATTACGCCTACTTTTACTTATACATATACGCATACTCATACAAACACAATTACTGATACAGGAACACCGACTATTACACGCACAATTACTCCCACTTTTACTTACACTTTCACGGCAACATCATCAAATACGCCTTTGCCTACACCTATGCCAACCGCAACAAATATAGGTGCGGTTGAAGGTGGCGCAAATATTTACGGAACGATGGGACATACGGATTCAAATTGTTACAGTTGTAATTTATCTTTAAACTGCATTTCAGTAGAACTTATCCCGTTAGGCTGGATATATTCATCGGAATGTCCGGGAGGGGCCAGCGGTACAAGTTATGGTTTCAGTAATGTTCCGATTGGGACATATATCGTTTTGGGCCATACGATAGTTGTTACTGACGGAGGAAATTATCAAGTTCCACATCATTGTGTAAACTATACAGGCTGTCCAAATTTTTAATTCAGTTTAAACAAACACACTATAAAGTTCACCTCTGCCAAACACTAAAACAAAAACGAGACGAAATGCATTGCGTCTCTTTGGTAAAAAAAACTTAAACAACGCAAGCGGCTACCAAACCGAAATTCAATATTATCAAAAACAAACCGCGGGCTGAAGATCCGCTTCAATAAAAGCGAATCACAAATTAATTATTAAAAAATTATAGAGACATTTTTCGTCTTTTGTTGTCTAATATAATTATGGGAAAATACATCGGGGTACTAGTTATCACAGCCGCACTTTTAATAGCCGTAAACTGCTCAAGGCATCAATCGCCTGCGGCAGTCACGAAATCTGGAGATTTCGATGTATATATAGACACTGCCACTGCCACCGTGACTGACACTAATACTCTAATGCCAACCTTTTCATATACACATACTTACACAAGAACAATAACTTATACACTAACGCCGACAAAAACACCTACAATTACTCCAACATTTACGCCTTCATTTACAGCCACATCAACAAACACTCCATTACCGACTCCTTTACCCACAGCGACAAATATAGGAGCGGTTGAAGGCGGATCAACGATTCACGGGACAATAGGACATACGGATTCAAATTGCACCGGATGTAATATGTCGGTGAACTGTGCATCAATAATACTTGAACCTTTGGGATGGGAATTTCGTACAGGATGCCCTGGTGGCGATCATACAGGTTATGTATTTTTTGACGTTCCGATAGGAACATATACGGTTTTGGGCAATACTATTGTTGTGACTGATGGTGGAGATTACACAGTACCACATCATTGTCTGAACTACGATGGGTGTCCCAATTTTTAATAAACATCAGCAAATCAATTCATAATACCAAAACAAACATAAATAACTTTAACCTTTACGGTAAGGCCAGAAATATTGCTCCGGCGGCGATTAAAGAGCCCCCTATTGCCGCTTTCCATGTAAGGGTTTCTTTTAAAAATATAAATGCCAGTACCATCGCGAAGACCACGCTAAGTTTGTCAATTGGCGCCACGCGTGACGCGGGGCCTATCTGAAGCGCGCGGTAATAACATAACCACGATGCACCTGTGGCAATCGCGGATAAGGCAAGAAAAATAAGTGTATGTGTAGAGATGGTGTTTAAAGGCTGCCACTCTTTTCTCCACGTGACTATAAGTGCAATGATGCCGATAATTATTACCGTGCGGATAAAGGTGGCAAGATTGGAATTAATTCCCGCCACTCCTACTTTTCCAAATATTGCCGTTAATCCCGCAAAAAATGCCGACGCAAAAGCAAGCAATAACCACGAATCCCAGATTTTCATAAAGCCTCCGTTTGTCTTAATCCACTGACTCTGATGTTAAACCGGATTTGATATTATCGTAGTAAACAATTCCCTCTGTTGTTATTGAATTTGACCTGTATAAACCAATTTTAATGTAATTGCCTGCGTTGTTAAAACAATTTCTTGCGGTGTATCTTGTAAGACCGGTACCGCTTTCAATTGCCGTGCCGTCAAGCCACGCTTCAACAAACCCTGTGTTTTCTGTGCTCCAAAACACCCTTGTTTTAATCCTGTGCCAGACTCCTTTGCTTAAAGGCACTGACGCAATATCCATTACACCGTTTATATCCCAGCTGTATACGCTGATTATCAGGTTACCGTTTTTATATTTGTAGGCAAGCGGGGGCGAATGAGCGGGATAATTACTCCATGTTTCTCCAAGCGCGGGGTCGGGCTGGTCGTGAAACTGCCCTATTACCTGCCAGTCATTACTTTCAGTATAAGAAGAATCAATTTTAATGTACCAGGAATAATAAATTTCGGTACCGGCCGGTGCTGTGCGCATTAACTGCAGTTCGCTTCTTGCGGTCTGCGACCCGTTGTTTGGCGATGTCCATAAATCGCCGCCCGCACCTATTTTGAATTTGCCGCAGTAGCTGCCTTCGTATGCGCCGGTGTCAGTATAAGAAAAGTTAACACCATCTGCCGTGTACTGCCCTTCCCACGGAGAGTATGTCTGGGAATTAAAATTAAGATTCAGCAGCGCCAATTCGCCGTAATCATAGGGCTGTGTATTGGGTTCGTTTATATTAACAGACGGGGATTTACATGAAACCATAAATAATATAAGAATCAACGCCAGTATATTTTTCATCAGATAATCCTTTACAGTATCGGTTTTGTTTCCCTGTATCTCTATTGCACCGTTTTTAACAGTTCCGCCGCAGCCGCAGGACTTTTTCAAATCACCTGCTATCTTTTCAAGGCGCGCGCTGCCATAAGTGTGCAGATTGATGATAACAGTTACTTCTTTGCCTCCGCGTTTTTCGACGCGTATTAAAGGTTTTGGAGATTTTGGATTAGCCGGCATGTCAGTTGTTGCGGTACATAATACGCAGTGATAATACCGTTGTGACGCATACAAGTGAAAAAGCGTTGGCCGCGATAAGCGGGGTGTCCTTAATGATGACGCCGTAGATAAGCCATAATGTGATACCTATAAAAGTCAGAATGTACTGCCACAACGCGACATCTTTCATCTTTTTTGTTCTGATACCTTTAACTATCTGTGGAATAAAACCTATTGACGTGAAAAAACCTGCGATTAATCCTAAAACTTTAATGTCCATTGATGCTCCCTGTTTTATGTTATCTGTATTTTTCTTTCATCTGTTTAATTTTTATAAGCGCGTCCAAAGGCGTCATATTGTCCGTTTCAAGCGCGCTTAATTCCGAAAGCACGGCTGATTCTTCTGCCGCGGCAAAAAGGTCCGGCTGAAGCGTTTCTTTTTTTGCGGGCGCGCCGCCAAGTTTTGTGTGGCCGTCTTTTGTGTAATTGGCGTCTTCAAGGCTTTTTAAAACTTTTTTCGCACTGCTTAAAAGTTCGCCCGGAAGCCCTGCCAGCTGCGCCACGTGAATGCCGTAGCTTTTATCCGTGCTGCCTTTTACTATTTTGCGCATAAAGACAATTTTACCGCCGTACTCTTTTACCTGAATATTATAATTCTGTACGCCTGCCAGAATGTCCTGTATCTCTGTAAGTTCATAATAGTGTGTGGCAAAAAGGGTTTTGGCTTTTATGTTATTGTGAATGTATTCCGTAACCGCCCACGCTATTGAAACGCCGTCAAAGGTGGAAGTTCCCCTGCCCACTTCATCAAGAACGATAAGTGATTTGGCTGTGGCGTTATTAAGAATGTTTGCGGTTTCTATCATTTCTACCATAAAGGTGGACTGGCCGCGCGCAAGGTAGTCGGCGGCGCCGATTCTTGTAAAAATTCTGTCTGTTATTCCTATCTTAGCGTATTTGGCGGGGACAAACGACCCTGCCTGAGCCATTATTACTATTACGCACACCTGCCTCATGAACGTTGATTTACCCGCCATGTTTGGGCCTGTTATTACCATTATCATATTATCGGAACAGTCAAGTGCGCAGTCATTGGGAATGAATTCATTTCTGCCCACGCTGTTTTCAACCACGGGGTGCCTGCCTTCTGTAATTATTATTTCATTGCCTGTGGTGATTTCCGGACGGGTAAAACCGTTATTAATGGCGGCTTCGGCAAATGAAATAAGGCAGTCAAGTTCGGCTATCTGCGAAGACAGCGCCTGAAGTTCTTTTATTGAAAGAGAAATCTGCTGCCTTATTCTGCAGAAGATTTCGTATTCAAGTGTTTTTATCCTGTCCTGCGCGCCTAATACCATGCTTTCGTATTCTTTAAGTTCCGGCGTGATAAACCTTTCCGCGTTTACAAGCGTCTGCTTTCTAATGTAATTGGCGGGGATATTTTTTAAATTAGCTTTGCTGATTTCTATATAATAACCAAATACGGATGTGTATCCCACTTTTAAGGAACCGATGCCGGAACTTTTGCGTTCGGTTTCCTGCAGGGCCGCTATCCACCCTTTGCCGTTTGTGCTTATGTCCTTAATTTTTGCCAGTTCCGGGTCATACGCGGGATTTATAACGCCGCCTTCTTTTATGGTTATCGGAGGTTCTTCGGTTATTGCGTCCGAGATGAGTTTAGCTGTCTTTTCAAGGGTGTCATTTGACAGATTAAACCGTTCAAGTTCTTTTGCGCCGGAGCCTTTAATAATTTTATGTATTTTTTCGGCATTAATAATACCGCGTTTTAAGGCGTTTAAATCGCGCCCGTTAACGGCAGATCCGCCAAGCTTGCCTGCTATGCGTTCTATATCGGATATTTCCGCAAGAAGGCTTTTTAAGTTTGTCCTTAACTGGCCGAATTCTATAAATAACGATACCATCGCGTGCCTTTGGGATATGGCATCTGTATTCATAAGGGGTTCTTTAAGCCACTTTTTTAATTCCCTTCCGCCCATTGCTGTTTCTGTATTATCCAGCACGGAATAAAGCGTGGTGTTTTTATCAGAGCGTACCCCGGAATCCATTATGTCAAGGTTCTTTAGCGTCACAGAATCAAGGTACATAAAATTGCCTGTCGTTCTTGTTTTAATAGAATTTATGTGTGAAAGTTCTGTTTTCTGCGTGTCGTGAATGTAAGTTAAAAGCGCGCCTGCGGCTCCGGTTAAGACATTGTTATCTTCTATTCCATATCCTTCAAGGTTGATTACGCCAAAGTGTTCTTTTATTTTATCGTATGATATATCGTGGTTAAAGTTCCAGTCAGGGTACGGGTTTATAAAACTGCGCTTTTCTGACTGCCGCAGGCGCGATACAAGGGCGCGTGAAATGTCCTTGTCTGACGTGCAGCTTTCCGGGATTAAAACTTCTGACGGCGCTATTCTTTCTGTTTCGTCTATCAACCGGTCAAAGCCTGAAGAAATTGAAATTTCCATTACGCAAAACTCCCCTGTGGATACATCTATGTAAGCCAGCCCGGCTGTGTCTTTGACAGGATAAATTGAAAGGATGTAATTGTTTGCCTTTTTTTCAAGCGCCGCGTCTTCCAGCACGGTGCCGGGGGTGATTATTTTTATTATTTCGCGTTTGACTATGCCCTTGGCTTCCTTTGGGTCTTCAACCTGTTCGCATATGGCCACTTTAAGGCCGTGGTTTATAAGTTTTAAAATGTAATTGTTGGCGGCGTGAAAAGGCACACCGCACATTGGCATCTTGTTTTTACGGTCTTCGCCCGACCCGCGTGATGTCAGCGTTATCTGCAGGATACGCGACGCGGTAACGGCGTCTTCGCCGAACATTTCATAAAAATCGCCCAGGCGGAAAAAAAGTATGGCGTCTTTGTTCCTGTTTTTAATCTCCAGGTACTGTTTCATCATGGGAGTAAGCTCGGACATATTTCTCCTGTTTTCTTTATAATAAAATATCACAGCCTTAATTTTCAAAAAAAAACGGCGGCCATGAAAAAAATGGCTGCCGTGCGGTTTAAAACGGAACTATTTTTTCTTCTTTAAAAGTTCTTCTATCTCTGCTATTTTTTTATCCGCGTAAACTTTCCAGACAGAAGCCGGGAAAAGGTCGCCAACGGACTGAAATACTTCTTTTGCAAGCGCGGGTTCCCCGCTTTCCATCTGCGCGCGGCCAAGGCCTATAAGGGCTTCTTCCGTAAAAAGGCTTGTCTGCTTAAGCAGTTTTTGAAAGGTCTCTTCCGCATTATCGTAATCTTTTTTCTCTATAAATGCCTGGCCTTTATGAAGTTCTGAAAGCCCGGCAAGAAAGGCGTTTTCTTTGCTTTTAATGGTTTTGGAATAAGTTTCCACCGCTTTATCATATTCTTTCCGCGCCGCGTAAATGTCGCCCGAATAAATGGCGGCCCAGCTGTGAATCCAGACGTCTTCGGGATAGTTATTAATTATTTCATTATAAACTTTAAGCGCCGCGTTGGGGTTGCCGGACTGCCTGTAAATTGAAGCCATGTTGAAATAAGCCAAAGAGCGCTGTTCACCGCGCGCGAAGCTGTTGTGATATTCTTTATAGAAAGCAAGGGCGCCGTTGTTATCCTTTAATATCGTCTTAATGCGCGCGCATGACAATAACGCGTCTTCCCCTGATTTTGTTTTTGGGTATTTTGAATAGATATCTTTGTATTCGTTACAGGCGGTATCAAGATCGCCTTTTTTTTCATAAGTTTTTGCGATGCCCGCCCTGGCTTTTAATTCCCAGTCAGCGCCCTGATATGTGGCGCGGATTGTGCGGTAAAGTTTTATGGCTTCTTCGTATTTTCCCGCGGAAGAAAGTTTTTCGGCTGTTACAAAAGGGTCTTCGGCCCAAATAAGCACCGCAGAAGATAAAATTACGGCGGTTAAAAGTAAAACAGTCTTAAAAAATTTAGTCCCCATAAACTTTTTGCTCTATTGCTCTGTGATTTTTAAGGGCTTCAATACGCTGTTCTGCCTGGTTAACATACCTTTCGTTGTTGTAATACTCGTAGAGAACGCGCGAATATGCTTCTTTGGCATTTTTTAAATCGCCTGAAAGTTTGTATGTGTCGCCTATGTGCATGGCCGCCATGGGCGCCCAGTCCGTATTTTTAAACTTATAATTGATAAGCTTGTATTCGTTTACCGCGTTTTTATACCTGTGTGTCTGCGATAAAAGCGCGGCAAGGTTAAAGCGCCCCTGAATTTCCGAAGAAGTATTTGGATAATACCTGATAATGTTTCTATAAATAGTTTCCGCCCTTTTAAACTTTCCCTGTTTCATGTAAACAAGAGCCATATTAAAATAAGCCCTTGATGACCTTGCGTTTGACATACCCTGTTTGCGGATTATATCCTTGTAAACTTCCATGGCATACTGCCATTTATCAAGTTTGGCATAGCATCCGCCAAGGCGGTATGCGGCTTCTACGGCAATTTCTTCTTTTGGTTTTTCGGCAAGCACTTTCTGGTACTGCTGTATTGCCTTGTCGTATTGTTTAGAAAACTCATAAGCATTTGCTATTGAATAGCGGATTGTAAACAAACCGCTTGCCGTGGGGTAATTTGTAATAATGCGGCCCCATATTTCCGCCGCGCCGTCGTAATCTTCCACGTCATAATATTTTTTGCCTTCCGCGTAAAGCAGCTCCACGTCTTTTTGAATCTGTTCTTTTGTCATTTCTTTATCTTTCATAACCGCTTCTTCGCTTTTAAACATCTGTTCGGACTGGGAAACCGCGGTTCCTGTCACTTCTTCGGCGGAATCAGCTGTGATACCTTCGCCTGCCTGCTCCTGGGAAACGCCTTCAGCGCTTTCTGTCATGGCGCCCTGAATATCGGGTGTTGTGGCATCAGGCCCTTCTTCGTTTAACATTTCATCCAAAGTGGCGTCATCATCAATACCCGTTGACTGGTCAACAGGCATAGAATCAGGGTCTTCCATTTCATCAAGAAGGTCTGAAGCGCTTACCCTGTTATTGTCAACCGCAAAAGGGTCGGGTTCCTGGGCAAATAAACCCGCCGATAAAAACGACACTATAGTTAATATAAATAATAATAACTTAGAGAATTTTTTCATGTGTTCTCCTTAAAACCGCTTGTTTTTAAAGCTGTTTTAACAGATTAACAGAACAAATTATATTTGTCAATAATTGAAGTAAAGCATGTTTGGAGGCTTAGAGGGTTGGATGCTTAGAGGCTTGGAAAGAGAGGTTAAACCCAATTATCATACTTTGTTTTTATTGCTACTTTAAACAAGTTTTGTCTGGTACGTTGGAATACAAGTCGTAATGAATCCAAGAATTTTTACCGTTTTTTTAACGTCTGATTTTATCTTTATAAAATTATGGGACGTTTTGAGCAACCCTGAAACCAAAGTCACTACTTTCGCCATATTGCGCCCACATTTCTCTGCGTGATATTGTTATGTATTGTGCGATATTAAAAAAAGATCCGCCTTTTGCTACACGTTGATATCCGGTTGTATAGCCTTTATAATCAAACTGAGGAGTTGTTGGATAGTCACCGCTTCTGTCCCATGTCCATTCCTTTGCATTTCCTGACATATCATAAATACCAAGTGCATTCGGCTGTTTCAGACCTACGGGATAAGCATATCCGAACTGAACACCATACCACGCAACCAAAGATGTAGCAGAAGAATTGACATAATCATCTGACGCGCCGCTGGCATAATTACCTGGTGTCCATGACGTACCATCTACATAACTTGCAGCGTACATCCATTCCCCTTCGGTAGGCAGACGGTACCCATTTGCCTGCCAATTCACATATGGGTAAACATCATATGTGCCATTCTTTGTAACATTAGTAAAAGTCGGGTCGTTGTAATAAACAGGTGTTAAACCTTCGTATTCGCTATACGCATTGCACCATACCACTGCATCGTTCCAATTAACAATAATTACAGGTTTTGTGTCAGAGGGTGTAGTAAAACAGTACCCGCCGTTTTCCGTCAGGTATCCCCGATTTGATGCCCAACTGTGAATTTCCCGGAATATTTTATAAGTCATCTCGTATTTTGCTATTTTGAAAGCTGATAATGAATGATTAAAACTATTCCCGGAACTGTCACAACACTGAGTAAAAGTACCTGAAGGCACGTTTATCATAGTGGTAAGTTCTGTCCGCGTAGGAACAAACACAGTAGCAGTCATTGTTGCAATGACAGCTGCTGTTTGAGCCGCTTCCAGAGCAACCTGTGTTCGTGTTTCTTTTACTATCTGAGTTGCGGTTCCGGCAATACAAGTCTGAGTCATCTTCACATCCTGTGTTGCCTTAGCAATAGCTGTTTGCTGTGCTTTCAGCGCATCTGCAACCTCGACAGTCATGGTTAGTCCGAATATTTGTGTAGGATTCATAGTAGGGGTATTTGTAGGGCCTGTATCGGGATTAGAAGGTATGTTTTTATTGCTGCATGATATCTGAACTACAAGAAAAGTAATAAGAAAAATATAAAATAGACAGTAACTTAATCTTTTCATTATCCCTCCCTTATTCCGAAGACCATACTTTGGAAGTTGCCCCAACACCGATTTCGTACCCGCCTATCATCCAAAGTTTGGAATTAAAATATATTATATTACCTCTTGTCATTTCTTGAAACTCGGCATTTTTTGTTGCCGCCTTCCAGTCCACGGCATTATCTGAATACCATACGCTCTTATCTGCGTTTGGCGAAATACACCATATACGTTCATCAATAACAGCCACTGATTTTATTGTACTTCCTGAAAACGGCAAAGTGTCAGTTATCATAACCCAGTCATAACCGTCAACTGTATAACATACGTCGGATAAATTTTTCGCATAATGAATACCTCCGATAATCCACAACTTCCCATTCATAACAAAAGAATCCGCATAAGCTCTTTGCTCAAAGAATAGCCCCCCATCCAAAGTGGTTTTATTCCAAATAATCCAATCATAAGAATTCCACACGTCATTGTACTGCCTTCCCCATGAACCATATCCGGAAAAAGCCCATATCTTGTCCTGATACACTTCATAACAGGAATACACTCTTCCCGGGTATCCGGTATCATCAGTAACCATTGTCCAGTCTACTCCATTTGACGATTTCCATATTTCAAGAGGATAGCCAAAGTTGTAGCTTCTTATCAGCCACATTTCATTGTTATATAACAGAAGCTCCCCGTCAAAAATCCAGTTAAAAGACGGAGACGATGTAGCCAATACCCAATCAATACCATTAATGGAATACCAAACACCGGAATTACTCTCCAACGGAATATACCACATCTTATTGTCATAAACCACTGCCGCACCTGATGATGAAGCGGGAAAACCCGGGTCTGCATTTTCAAGTTTCCATTTTGTAAAACGAGGAGTTTCTGACGGTGTCGGAGTTATTGTTCTGGTATGTGTGGGAGTGTTTGTATATATACCCGTAGCAGTAGGCTGTTTATCTGAAGGGCCCGAAGGATATATGACTTTGCCTTCGCGGCTGCAGGATAGAGTAAAAAGCATAATAACAAAAAATACTGCGGCTGTAATAAAGTGTTTTCTGTGTTTCACAATACTCTCCCGATATTTATCTAAGCAAAACAAATTTGCCCGTAATTTTGTTATTGTTGTTATTATCAAAAATAGCATAAATATAGACTCCCGGAGAAAGAACGGCTTTATCAATATCACGGGAAAAACGCAGTCCCAATACGCCGTCATGTTTAATGAACTCCTGATTATAAACTCGCTCGCCATTAATATTGTATATGATGATATTCCCTTCGTGTGGCAGCCTATAAAATGTAATTTCATCTACGCCCCGCTTTATATCTATTATGGATGGATAACAATATATGTCATTCGTAAAGTCATCGTTTATATTTTGTGCAACAAAAACAGGCGTAATGGTGATAGTCGGCGTTATTGTGGAAGTTGGTGTTATTGTTTGTGTTGCGGTATAAGTGCCGGTGATTGTTGCGGTTTTTGTAATAGACCATGTAGGTGTTATCGTTTCCGTGTAAACGGTGTATACAAGTTTATCAATCCACGCGCAGTCAGACCCGCCAGCAACACTGCTGTTTTTTACATAGTTCCATCCAAACATAAAATACGCTTCTGTGAATTTGTATTCAACTTTTGTCCAGGGAACTGAACCGCTTATCCTTGCAACTTCAGTATTGCCGGCATTGCATACAACATAATCATTTACCGGTTCTGAAGATACCGACCAGTAAAAACTTATTTCGCCGGGTTTGAATACCTCAAAATATAAATATTGGCTGCAATTATTACCTGCAGGCGTGCTTTTTAAAGCATCGCCATCATGATAGAAATAAGCGGTCTGTCCAATCCATCCCGGCAACGTACATCCTCCATGGCTGTAAGAACCAAGTTCGTAATAATCAAGGGCTTCCTGTATATTAACGGTTACGGGTGTGTTAATCGGAGTTACATACGATGTCATAGTAATAGTAGGCGTCGGAAAATATGTCCATGTGCCGGTTATTGTTTTTGTGACGCTAAAAGTAGGCGTTATAGTAATTGTAGGGGTTACTGTCGGAGTGATTGTCGCTGTAAGAAACACAAAAGAAAAGACATCAACCCAGCCGCAGTCTTGTCCCGATGTAATGTTGCCATCTTTAATATATTTCCAGGAAAGAACATGGTCTCCGGCGGGGATATCACTTCCCGAATTTATCCAAAATAATTCATTCCCTGAAATACTGTCAACCAGCACGTCATCAACATAATAGTTCAAGTGATCATATCCGTATTCACTTGATACCTTCCAGTAAAAGTTAGCTGTTCCCGGGCCGGATACAACAATTTCCATATCAGATGTCATGTTATGGCTGATTGCTCCGCTGCGCGCCGCATCAGCGCCCACGAAATAATCTGCATCCTGCCAAAACCAGTCGGCGTCCCCATTAACGACAAACACACCGGCATCATATTCAACTGCCTCTCCAAGAGTGGCTGCATAGGTAAACGATGTTAAAACTAAAATCGTTACCAATGATCCTAACAGCTTTCTGCGGAACGTTTTTGGTAAAATATTCACGTTTTAAATCCCATCCTCCATGATATCTTATCCTTAATCCTATGCGGGAGTTTTTGTCTTTTCAATAATAAGATAAAACATCCGATTGAAACTATATTATGTTTGATAAATATAATTTTACCGCTATTTATCTAATTCATCAATACATATTCGGCATCCTATTGTTTAGAGTAATTGAAGTGTGAATTCCGAATTGATTAAATTACAATTTCCCCTTCCATGAACTTTACGGCGTTTCCGGATATGTTAACCCTGCCGCCTTCAATTTCACACCACAGGGCCCCGCCCCGTTTTGAAAGCTGCCGCGCGGTAAGGGATGTTTTATTAAGCCTTTTTGCCCAGTATACCGCAAGCGTTGTGTGCGCGGAGCCTGTGACCGGGTCTTCGTTTATGCCGCACGCAGGGGCAAAGAAACGCGATACAAAATCGCATTTCCCCCCGGGCGCCGTAATAATAATGCCGCGGGTTTTTATGGCTGCCATTTTTATAAAGTCCGGTTTCATTTCCCTGATTTCCTTTTCTGTTTTAAACACAAGCATGTAATCTGAAACCCCTTTTATTGCTTCAACCGGCTTTGCTGAAAAACAGGAATTAAGCTCTTTTATCGGCTTTATTTCGCTTATGATATCAGCCGGAAAATTCATGACAAGTTTGCTGCCGTCCTTTTTAACCGTAAGTTCCCCGCTTCTGGAATCAAAAGTAATTAATTTACTTTTATTTCCCAGAATAAAAAACTCCGCATACGCAGACGCAAGTGTCGCGTGTCCGCACAGGTCAACTTCGGTCAGCGGCGTAAACCACCGCAAATGGAATTTGTCACCTTTTTTTATATAGAAAGCGGTCTCTGAAAGGTTATTCTCCGCGGCTATATTCTGCATAACGGAAGTTTTAAGCCATTCGCCCTTAAGCGGAACAACCGCCGCCGGATTGCCTTTAAATACAGTGTCCGTGAATGAATCTATCTGATAAAGTTTTAGTTTCATATTTGCTCCTGTTTTATTTTGATTATATGACTTGTTTATTTGGAGTGTCAATTCATTTTATTGTGTTTCAAAACAAAATGACTCCCCGCAAAAACAAATCAACAGTCCACGGCTGCTTCCGATAGTAAACTCGCTTCATTGCCGGGATTCTCGCTGCGCAGGTTCTCTTTAACTGATAATACCCAAAGGCGAGGCGCAACATGTTGCGCCTCTACATTAAATAATAAACCGCCGGCTGCCGTCTCCGCCATAGCAACATTATTGCTGCGATGGCCGGGAAAGACCCGCGTCTACCAAGACGATACAAGAACACGGACAGCGCGGGAGCGCTGTCCCTACGAAGACAAACCAGAACGCGGACAAAACTATGCTAAGAACTTATTTGAATTGACTAATATTTAAACAGTATTTATACTGTTATGAATTTTAAAGGATATGAAAACGGAGGAAAAAATGGCTAAAGACAAACACATTAAAGATAATAATGCGCCGGTTAAACCGGATGTTTATGGAAGTATTATATTCTGGCTTTTGATGGCGGCGGTTTTTCTTGTACCGCTTTTCTTTAATATAAAGTCATATGACCAGTTTGAAATGCCAAAGCTTACCCTGCTTAGGATATTTACGTCCTTAATGCTTGGCACCTGGCTGGTTAAAATATTCAGCGAAGGCCGTATCGAATACAAGCCAATGCCTTTGGACATCCCGATGCTTTTATGGGCTTTGATGAACATAATAACCACCTTTACCAGCTTTTCCCCGAATTTAAGTTTCCGCGGCGAATATGAAAATTTTGCGGGTTCCCTTTCCAACCTTAACTATGTGGCGCTTTATTTTATCGCGACGCAGTTTATTAAAACAAAAAAACAGGTAAATTACGCGGCTTTAACCATCGCGCTATCAGGGCTGTTTATCACCGTTTATTCCCTGATGCAGTTTGCGGGGTTTGATTTCATAAAGTGGAGTGATGCTTCCGTGATTAAAGGCCGGTATTTTGCCAGTATGGGAAACCCGAATTTTCTGGGAGCTTTTATCATTATGGTAATTCCTCTTTCTGTCGCGTTTTTCATTCAGGCGGCAAAGGCGGGTAAAAAAGGTTATATGGCCCTTCTTGGGCTGCTGTTTGTAGGCGAATATATCGCGTTATTCGGCACCCAGAGCCGCGGGCCGTTTCTGGGATTTGTATTTTCAATGGCGGTTTTTTTAATATATGGAATTAAAGTATTCCTGAAAAACAGCAGTCAGAACAGCGGCGGGCTTTTAAAAGCGATAGTTTCACATAAAATATGGATTGCAGCGGTATCGGCGGTGCTTGTAATAGCCGTGATATTAAGTTTAACAGCAGGCAAAGACGCCACAAACAGAATTGTATCTTCAATCGCGGATATTCCCGGCAGTTTACAGCAATCCCGCCTTCATATCTGGATTCCCGCGGTAAAAATGATTAAGGATAAGCCGATATTTGGTTTTGGGGTTGATACTTTTAAAGCTGTTTTTCCCGCTTATGAAGGGTCTGACTTCGCGCAGATTGACGGCGCAAACGTATCATCAAGGACCGCGCATAACGAACCTTTAAATATCGCCGCCACAATGGGGCTTATAAGCCTTGGTATTTACTTGATGATGATATGGCTCTATCTGCTTTCCTGGTACAGGTCTTTTAAAAGAATTGAAGAGTATAATTACAGAATACTTTCACTTGGTTTTTTTGCGGCGTCTGTCGGATACCTTGTTCAGAATATGTTCAGCTTTGGCGTAGCCGCCATCAATACCACTTTCTACCTGATAATGGCAATACACGCTTTGGATTACGCGTCGGTAAAAAGGCTGCCGGCTTCCGTAATAAAACTTTATGACCGGGAAAAAGCGGGGCTGTTTGCTCCGGCGCTTATGTGCGGCGCCGCGGTGCTGTCAGTATTTTTATGTTTTAAGGCATATAACGTTTACAGCGCGGATGTTAATTACAATATGGGCAAACTTTACGGTTCCCTTCACAACAGGTGGGATCTTGCGGTTAAACAGCACGAACTGTCCGTTGAAAAATGCCCGGGCGAGGTTAAATACCACGTTTATCTTGGGCTGGCTTACGAGCGCTTAGCCATGATGTATCAGGATAAAGAGTCCAAAGTAAAACTGCTGTTAATGGCGGAAAAGGCGTACAAGAAAGGGTCTGAATTAAATTCCATGAACGCGTATTACTGGGGAAATTCAGGAAGGGTCCATACCCTTCTTGGCGAAATACAGGACCCGAAATATTTTACGCTTGCGGAAGAAGATTATATTCAGGCGGTGAAACGCGCCCCTGTCACCGCCCTGTTTTATAACAACCTGCTTGACCTTTACCTTAAAACAGGCCGGGGCGACAAAATAATGCCTATGCTTGAAAAAATAGAGATGTACGACAAACAGCTTGCCGCAACGGCTAATTTTACACTGGGAAATATATTATTCGGAAACCGTGATTATACCAACGCCCTTTATCATTACAAGCGGTCATTTGAATTCAAGCCGGATTTTTATGAATGCCTTTATAACATAGGGGTAACGGCGGCGACTCTGGGGCAAAAACAGGAAGCCATAGCGGCGCTTAACGAACTGCTTTTAAAGAAGCCCGATTTTAAGCAGCGGGAAGACGCGGAAAAAATACTTAAAGACCTTAAAAGATAAGTTTTAAATCTGTTTTCCGTATTTTATTTTTTTATCCGGGCTTTTTATTTTGCCAAGGTACTTTTTAGCTTTGGTTGTATTTCCTATTTTCAGGTAAACCTCGCCCAGCCCTACTGAAGCTTCTTTGTGCCCGGGTTGATTTTTAAGCGCGCTTAAAAAGTGTTTTTCGGCATATTTAAATTCGTCCTGCATAAAAGCAGTCCAGGCAAGGCCCACATAAGAATCGGGATCTTTGGGATCAAGTTCCGCGGCCTTCTTAAAACTTTTTTCCGCCTCTATGAATTTTTTGTTTTTATATTGTACCCAGCCAAGCCCCACATAAACATCATCATATTCAGGGTGAATTTCAAGCGCTTTTAAAAATGATTTCTCGGCGTCTTTTAACCTGTCAAGCTCCGAACAGGCCCACCCAAGCCCTATGTGTGTGTCCGCGTACTGCGGGTTTAATTCCGCCGCTTTTCTAAAGTAACCTTCCGCGTCAAGCAGGTTAGCCCTGCTTACAGCCCGTTTCTGATAATCTGACCAGCCAAGCCCTATAAAAGCATCAGGATCTTTGGGGTTTATTTCCGCGGCTTTTAAAAATTCTTTTTTTGCGTCGCTATAGCGTTCAAGTTTATAATAAACCCAGCCCAGACCTATGTAATTGTCCGGCTGATTGGGGCTTATTTCCGCGGATTTAAGGAAATGTTTCTCTGCGGATTTAAAATCATTCATAAAATAACATATCCACGCCTTGCCGGAGCGCGCGTCAGAATAATTCGGGTTGATAAGTATCGCGGATTTGTGTTCAGAGGCGGCTTTTTTCAGGTTTCCCATAGTGACATAAACTCCGCCAAGCCCCACGTGCGCTTCCGCGCATTTTTTTATGGCTGAAATTGCTTTTTTATACTCTTTTTCTGACTCTTTAAGTTTGTCCGCGGAAAAATACAGCCTGCCAAGCATCAAAGATACATATGGGTAATCGGCGGAAGCTGTTTTTATTGTGGCTTCTGCCTCTTCTATATCTCCCCTGTTATACTGAATATCGGCGATGCAGAAGAGAAAAAGGTTTTTATCTTTTGTTAAGTGAAGCCCGTCTTTAAAGCATTCTTCGGCTTTTGAAAAATCACCGGATGAAGCAAGCAGCTTGCCTTTTAATAAATAAGCATCGCCGTCTTCTGTTTCGGTTTCAAGCGCTTTTTTTGCGGCTTCCATCGCGGCCGCGCATTTTTTATCATCATCAGAAAAACTTATAAAACAGGACGGCGCCGCACATGATGTTTTTTTTCTGATTTCACTGTCAAGTTTAAGGAATTCTTTTACCGTCACGGTTGTTTCCTCCATGATTAAATTATTTAAAACATATTAACAAAGTGAAGGGTAATTGTAAATTGTAAACCGCAGGTTATTATTCAGGCTGTACAAGGCTTATTGCCGGGCATCTATCATCCCGCCGGATTTTAATACTGATATTTTTGAAGCAATCTCCGCTCTGCGTTGAGCGCTGCTTTGATACCTGTATTCGTATTCCAGCCATTTAATCATTTGCGGTACTGCCGGCGGCACAGCTTTACTGTAGATAAAGACCATAAGCCGCAGTGCCTGAAAGTCATAAGGGTCCATAAGTACCGCTTTTTCCAGATAACTTAACGCTGCGGGAAGATCCCTGGCGTCATAAAAATAAACAGAAGCGATAAGTTTTATGATAACGGCCGCGTCGGGGGCGGTTTTTTCCGCTTCGGTTAAGTACATACGGGCTTTTTCGCCGTCATTATCCCGCATGGCATATTGGGCAAGCCGGCAGAAATACCTTGCTATGGTTTCCCTGTAAAAATAATCAAGTTTATGTCCGGCAAAGTAATCCCTTAAAGTTATAAGTTTCATAACGGTACTGTCTCCGGGGATGCTTTTGCCCGTTAAAGTAATATTACCCACGATGCCGTATTTGGCGGTGTATAAATCGTGTTCCGGATACGCCATAAGGTCAAAATTAAAAACTTTTCCGGGATTATCAAGCACAATTTTTGTTTCTATATCTTTCTGCATTTGCGCCGTAAATGTCCGCCTTGGGATATGGCTGTAAATGGAATGGTCAAGCACGTTGCCGTTGGTGTCGTATGCTTTAATGTCCCTGTATTTGTTTTTTACATAGTGCAGGTACTGGATATTAAAAGAAGGCTGATCAGTTTTTGAAAATATAATATCACCGGGTTTTAACGTTTTCATTATGTTTTCCGCGTGGTCATAAGCAAAGAATTTTCGTGAATGATTGTTTGCGGGGAAATTTATAAGCAGCTGTATTACAGGGATAATAAGCACAAGCGACAGCGAAAAAACGGGGTTAATGCCCTGTTTTTCTTTTAAGAGATTTACGGCGTAATAAAGCCCCGCGCCGCCAAAGATAATAAGTATTATGTCGTTTAACAGATAGAAGGGCCTGTTGACATAAATGAATACGGGCGAAAAAGTATTGTCGGTAAAATAAATCAGGGCGCAGTAGTTTACAAAGATAAAACCGGCGGATAAGAAAAACAGTTTTTTATTGCTTTTAAAAACCGCAATAAATCCCATTATGAAGAGGACTATAAAGGCGTTGTACTGGGTGAAAAGCTGCTGTATGTATAGGGTCGTTTTTAATACGGCGGAATTTAATGATAAAGGGACAGATACGGCGTTTAAGTATGCCGTTCTTTGTATGTGGTTTATAATATCCGTAAACGTGTTTATTTCAAACCACACAACGGATGAATGTGGAGAATGCCTGATAAACAGATACACATACGGGGCGGCGGCCGCGGTTAACAAAAGCGCAAAAGCCCCAACAAGGCTGATTGGTTTAAGTTTTCCCCTGCCGGCAAAAAGCGCAGCGGTTAATACGGCAATTACAAGGACAAGCGTGGTCTGGTGAAAAACAGGCAATATACCGCAGGTAAAAGCAAGCAAATAAAACCATTTTATTTTATTTGTTGATAAGTATCTGATAAGCGAGTATATCGCAAGCACATAACCGAAATGCGCCATTGTGTAAATTCCGCCCTTGATATTAAGGCTTAGTTCCCAAAAAATGGCGGATAAAACATAAATAAGCGCTGTAATTACCGCCGTGAAATTTGAAATAATGCCGGTTTCTTTTAAGGCCTGTTTTCCCCGGAACAGCCCCGCGTATGATATAAATTCTTTGACGGAAAGATAAAGCAGTATAAAAACAATCACAGCAAAAAAGCCTGACATCAGGTTCATTCTAAACGCGATATCGCCCGCCGGAAGATACGAGAACAGTTTTTCCGTAAGTGTAAATAAAGGATAACCCGGCGGATGCCCTATTCCAAGGTTATAAGCCGCTGCTGCCAGTTCCCCGCTGTCACCAAAATATATCGTAGGCGGCGCGGTCAGTATAAAAAGAAATAATAGAATAAGGGAGATAACAGAGAGAATTACAGACATGGCATGCCTGAGCTATACGGCTTCATTTATTAAATCGCGCGCGGCGTTAAGGGAAGCGCCTGTCACTGTTTCGCCGCTTAAAAGTTTCGCCACTTCTGTCACTTTTTCTTCGGGCGAAAGCCGGTTAATAGCCGTGTGTGTTTTTCCTGACTGTGTACCTTTTGTCACGGAATAATGGACGTCTGAAAAAGCCGCTATCTGCGGCAGGTGTGTAATGCAGATAAGCTGTTTGTTTTTTGAAATTTCCTTTAACTTCTTCCCTGTAGCCTGCGCCACTTTGCCGCTTATGCCTGTGTCTATTTCGTCAAAGACCAGGACAGGAATTGTATCGGCGCCGGACAGTATATTTTTAATTGAAAGCATTATCCTGGAAACTTCGCCGCCGGACGCCACTTTCACAAGCGGTTTTACCTCTTCGCCGGCGTTTAAAGATATCATGAATTCCACCTGGTTAATTCCGTCAGCTGACAGCCTGACTTTTTTGCCGCCCAGGTCAACAGAAATACGGCTGTTTTCGGCTTCGGGTTCGGTTACCCTTACTTCAAAAGACGCTTTAGAAATTCCAAGCCCTTTTAATTCTTCCTCTATTTTTTTGCCAAGTTCCACGGATTTTTTATGGCGCAGTTCTGACAGCGCTATGCATTTCGCGGACAGGTCTTTTAAAACATTTTTTCTTTCCGCTTCACGTAATGATATTGTATCTGAATTTAGTTCTATCTTTTTCTTTTCTTCTTCCAGCTGCTTTGCGTAGGACATCAGCGAAGACACGCTGTCTTTTTTATATTTTTTCATCAGGGTCTCAATAAGTTCAATGCGTTCCTCTGTTTCCGCAAGCGCGTCCCTGTCAAATTCTATGGTGTCCACGTATTCAAGGAAAAAACTTTTTGCTTCTTCAGCTTTAATAAGGGCATCGTCCACCATTGCCATTATTTCCCGCGCGGCTTTTTTATCAATTTCGCCCACCTCTTCAATGTGGGTTTTTGCTTTATCCAGAAGTTCTATTGCGCCGTCTCCTTCTAAATCCGCTGACGCAGGCGACAAAGCTTTAATTATGGAATTTACGGATGTTTTTAATGATTCGGAATGCGCCATTTTTTCGCGCCGAGCGTTTAAATTTTCCAGTTCTTCATCGGATACCAGCGCCGCGTTTGTAAGTTCTGTAATCCTGTAATTTAAAATATCCAGTTTTTCCTGTTTTTCCGATTCAAGCGTGTTTAATTTTTTTATTTCACTCTCAATTTCAATAAGCCGCGCGTATAATTCCGACACTTTCATTACCTGCGGGGCGGATGCCGCATAGGCGTCAAGTAATCCTATATGAACCTCGCTTTTTAAAAGCGACTGATGTTCGTGCTGTCCGTGAATGTCTATAAGCATAACGCCGATATCCTGCAGCAGCGACAGCGAAGCCGCGTTGTTATTTATGAATATCCTGCCTTTGGAACTGCGGTTTAACTCCCTTTTAATCACAAGGGTATCCTGCGAGGCCTCTATTCCCGCGTTATCAAGCTTTGCGTTAAGCAGGTTTTTTAAAACGGTATTTTTTGACAGGTCAAATACGGCTTCAATTACAGCTTTGTCTTCGCCTGTGCGGATGTTTTCCACGTATCCGCGTTCCCCTAACGCTATGTCAAGCGCGCCGATTATAATGGATTTTCCCGCGCCGGTTTCGCCGGTTAAAATATTCAGGCCGGGGTGAAATTCCACCCGAACCTCTTTTAACAGCGCGTAATTCTGTATTTTAATTTCCGAAAGCATAAGTTTAACCCCGTTTTATCTGCTTTTAAAAAGCATCTTATTGATTTCTTTTAAAATGCCCGCACTGTCAAGGCCGCAGTCGTGTTTAATGGCGCTCATTTTTCCCTGGCCCGCAAAAGAATCCTTTATGGCAATTATATGCGATTCAAATTTATTCAGCCCCGCCTGATGAAGCCCTGATATTAACGCCTGGCCAAAACCGCCTTCTATACCGCCTTCTTCCACAGTTATAAGTCTTTTTGTTTTTGAAACAGACGCAAGAACTGTTGAGATGTCAATCGGTTTGGCAAAACGCGCGTCAATTATCTCTATTGAAACCCTTCTGTTTTTTTCTGCCTGCGCCGCGGCTTTAATTACTTCCGGAAGCGGATGCCCAAGGCATACAACGGTAAGCGAAACGCCCTTTTTAATGGTTCTTGACCTGCCTATTTTAACGGGTTTATTGCCGTTGCCGTCAAATGTCCAGGAATCGCCGCGCGGGAACCTTATGCTTACGGGGCCTTCGTTATAGGCGGCGGCAGTTTCAAGCATTTTTTCAAGTTCCGCGGCATCTGAAGGCGCCATTACCACCATACCGGGCACCGAACGCATAAATGCTATGTCAAACGCGCCGTGATGTGTGGGGCCGTCTTCGCCGACAATGCCGGCGCGGTCAAGCGCGAATATCACGGGAAGTTTCTGCATTGCCGTGTCGTGAATTATCTGGTCGTAAGCCCGCTGCATAAAGGTGGAATAAACGGCAACAACCGGTTTAAAACCCTCTGCCGCAAGCCCTGCCGCAAAAGTTACGGCGTGTTCTTCGGCTATGCCCACGTCAAAAAAACGCGAAGGAAATTTCTCTTTAAATTTTATTAAGTTGGTGCCTTCTATCATTGCCGCCACGATGGCTATTATTTTTTTGTTTTTAGAAGCAAGCCTGACAAGTTTTTCAGAGAATACTTTGGAATAAGCCGTGCCGCATATTTTGGGCTTTAAAGGTTCGCCTGTTTCCCTGTCAAAACCGCCGATTCCGTGAAACAGCGTGGGATTTTTTTCTGCCGGTTCATACCCTTTGCCTTTTTTAGTGATAACGTGAAGCAGTTTTGGCCCCTTTATCATTTTCATATTGTTAATGGCGAAACAAAGAAGTTCTATATCATGCCCGTCTATGGGGCCATAACACATAAAACCAAGGTCTTCAAAGATAATACCGCGCGAAAAAATGGATTTAACCCCTTCTTCAAGGTGCTTGATTACATGGGAAGCAGGGACGCCTATTTTGGGTATTTTTTCTATTACGTTTTTCGCGGACGCGCGCAGGTCGTTGTAGAATTTTCCGGAAATAATCCTGTTTAAATGTGTGGACAGTGCGCCCACCGTGGGAGAAATTGACATTTCATTGTCTATAACCACTATAAGCATGTCTGTTTTTTCAGAGCCTATGTGGTTCATTGCTTCAAGCGCCATTCCGTTTGCAAGCGAAGCGTCGCCTATTACGGCGGTTACAAAGTTGTTTTTATTGTTTACGTCGCGGGCTGTGGCAAAACCCATAGCCGCGGAGATGGATGTGGATGTGTGCCCCGCGCCAAAAGCGTCGTATCTGCTTTCATCCCGTTTTAAAAAACCGGAAATTCCGCCGTACTGCCTTAAAGTTTTAAAGGCGTGCTTTCTGCCTGTAAGTATTTTATAACCGTATGACTGATGGCCCACGTCCCAGATTATTTTATCGTTGGGGGTGTCAAAACATTTTAAAAGCGCTATGGTAACATCCACCGCGCCAAGCGACGAAGCAAGATGCCCGCCGGTCCGCGAAACAACATCGGTCATATAGGAACGCACTTCGGCGGCAAGCGTGTTTAATTCCGCCGCGTCAAGTTTTTTTATGTCTGACGGTAAATTTACCCTGTTTAAAACGGTGTATTTTTTCATGATTACCAGTTATAAATAATGATGGAAAGGAAAAGCCCTATAAGAATTCCGGCAATAGCTTCAAGGGGCGTATGGCCAAGCAGTTCTTTTAACCGGTTCGGCGAAAACTTCTGGTGCCCGAATTCATCCATCATTTTGTTAAGCACTTCCGCCTGCTTGCCCGCAGCCCTTCTTACGCCCATTGCGTCGCTTATAACCACGATACAGTAGCACAGCGCCACCATAAAGACCGCCGAATCATAACCCGAATCCATTCCAACCGCGTTTGTAACCGCGATAACGGTGGCTGTGTGCGATGAAGGCATTCCGCCGGTCCCCACCAGCAGGTGAAAATTTATTTTGTGGTGCAGTATCAGGTTAAGCGCGAACTTAATAAACTGCGCAGCAAACCACGAAATAAAAGTGGTATAAAATATTTTGTGGGTAATTATAACAATTAATACATCCCAAAAGTCCTTTAATCCGTCAACAAATGAACTCATTTATAATCTCCTTTAGTGTGTTCTGTTTACAAACAATTCCGCAAGCGCGGATAAGCCTTTTGTACCGGTACCTATTTTACCTAAAATCTGCCTTGCTTCAAAGAGTAATTTAAAAGCTTTTTTGCGTGATTCATCAAGGCCGAATACTGCGGGCCAGGTCAGTTTTCCGGCGCCGCTGTCTTTTCTTAACTTCTTGCCCATCTTTTTTTCATCGCCGGTCTCGTCAAGTATGTCATCGGCTATCTGGAACGCAAGGCCTATTTTTTCGCCGAAAGCGCGGAAAAGTTTTTCTTTTTTAGTGTCAGCGCCCGCAAGTATCGCGCCTGCCGTAACTGCCGCGGTTATTAACGACCCTGTTTTATGGCCGTGAATATATAACAGCGCCTTTTTTGTGTGTTTTTTGCCTTCGTTTTCTATGTCCGCCATTTGTCCGCCAACCATGCCTTCTGCGCCCGCGCCTTTGGCAATTTCTAAAGCCGCACGAAGTGCTGTTTTGGATGTCTTTTTATTTTCTGAAGCGCTTAACGCGGTTTCGAATGCCTTTGTTAAAAGCGCATCGCCGGCAAGAATTGCCGTAGCTTCGTCAAATTTTTTATGGCAGGTGGGTTTGCCCCTGCGCAAGTCATCATTATCCATTGCCGGCAGGTCGTCGTGAATAAGCGAATAGGTATGAATCATTTCCAGCGCGCATGCCGCAGGAAGCGCGTCTTTGTATGAAAGGCCGCAAGCTTTGGCCGCCATAAGGCATAAAACAGGCCTTAGTCTTTTTCCGCCGGCAAAGATGCTGTACTGCATGGCTTTATAAATGCGCGCGGGGTGGCCTTTTTGCGGCAATAAATAACCTTTAAGCGCGCCGTCAGTCATCTGTATAAGTTCATTTAATAGTTTTTTCATATTATCCTCTGCTGATGTTTAAAACGGAAGCTTTCCGTCGTTGTTGTCATTGTCATCATCATCGTCGTTATCTTCGGGGCCGTTTTCATCTTCGTCGTCATCGCCGTCTTCAAAATTTTCTGTTTCCAGCCCTTTTACAGTTTTCTTTTTCACAATTTCAATTTTCATCTTGGCTTCTTTAAGTGATTTTTCACATTTTTCCGCAAGCGCCATTCCTTTTTCATACTGTGCTATGGCGTCATCAAGTGACAGCTCCCCTGATTCAAGGCTGTCCACTATCTGTTCTATTTCGTTTAAGAAAATTTCAAATCCCGCTTTTGCTTCCTGCGCTTTTTTTGCCATTATTACCTCCCGGTTTTATTAACCGTTTTATTTGTTCTTTTTTATGGTGTCTACAGTGGCTGCTATTTGCCCGCTGAATACTTTAATGTCAAGATTATCGCCCGCTTTTAAGCGCGACGCGTCAGTCACCACTTTTCCCGTGGATGTTTCATAGACTACAGAATAGCCTTTTTTTAAAACTGCCAGCGGGTTTAACAGCTGCATTTTCTCTTTTAAAAGGTTAAGTTTTGATTCCGTGCCCTCAACGCTGTAAGACAACGCTTTTTTTAACCGTATTTGAAGTTCATCCAGCTGCCGTGAAGAGTCTTCATAAATTTTAAACGGCATTTTAAAGCCGTATCTCTGCATAAGTTTGGTTAACCGCTCCTGCCCTAAGTCCACAATGGATTCCAGCGAAGAACTAATTCTGTCCCTGATTACCGTAAGCCTGCGGACAATGTCCGCGGTGTCCGGGACAAGCATCTCTGCGGCGCCCGAAGGCGTAGGAGCGCGCATGTCAGCCACAAAATCCGCTATGGTAAAGTCTATTTCGTGGCCTACGGCGGAAATTACCGGTGTTTTGGAATCATATATGGCGTGTGCCAGGTTTTCGTCGTTAAAAGCCCATAAATCTTCCATAGAGCCGCCGCCGCGTGTCAAAAGGATAACGTCAAAACTGCCGTCTTCGTTGATATCGTTAATGGCTTTAATTATCTGCGCGGGAGCTTCGTTGCCCTGCATTAAAGATGGGCACACAAGAACATAAAGCGATGTGTATCTTTTTTTAAGAATCTTAATGACATCCCTGATGGCGGCGCCCGTAGGGCTTGTCACTATCGCGATGCGCGCAGGCGGATAAGGTATTTGGCGTTTATGTTCTTCTTTAAATAAAGCTTTATCGCTAAGTTTTTTCTTTAATTTCTCGAATTCTACAAGTAACGCACCAACTCCTGTTACCTGAATTTCAGAAGCAATAAGCTGGTATTCGGAACGCTTGCCGTAAGCTGACACCCTTCCAAAAACCATTATTTCTTTGCCGTCTTCAATCCCTAATTTATTGCATTTGGACGCACCCCTGAAATACGCCACCTTAATCTGGTTGTCGTTATCCTTTAAGGTGAAGTAAACATGGCCTGAAGAAGGGGTTGAATAATTTGATATTTCGCCTTTAATCCATACATTATTAAGCCCGCCCTCAAGTAACTCTTTAACAATCACAGAGGCTTCTGATACCGTAAGTATCCTGTCTTCGGATTTGGCGGAAGGCATTAAAGCCCCCTTAAGTATTCCGCGGACTCTTCCGGCAGTGTGGGATTAATGTAAAAACCGCTTCCCCATTCAAACCCGGCAATACTTTTAACCCTTGGCAGAATTTCTATGTGCCAGTGGAAGAAAGGAATTTCCGGTGATTTTGCCGGAGCGGTGTGTATCATGTAGTTGTAAGGCGGGTGATTTAGGGCCTTGTTGACCCTTGAAATGGAATCTTTTAACAGGGCGCCCAGTTCCGCCGACATGGCGTCGTTTATGGTGTAGAAATGGCTTGTGTGATGTTTTGGCATTATCCAGACTTCAAAAGGCGTCCTTGAAGCAAACGGGACAAAGCTTACAAAGTTTTCGCTCTCTTTTATAAGCCTTAAGCGCGAGGAAAGCTCCGCTTCCAGCGTATCACAGAAAGGGCAGCGGGTTTTGAATTTATAATACTGCTCTGCTTCTGTCATCTCGTCTGAAATTGTCTTTGGAATTACAGGCATTGCCATTAACTGGGAATGCGGATGCACAAGGTTTGCCCCAGCGCGAGAGCCCTTGTTTTTAAAGATAAGGATGTATTCAAGGCGGTCATCCTTTAAAAGGTCTAACATTCTTGCCCTGTAAACCTTGATAATTTCCGCGGCTTGCTCCTGCGAAATGTTATCAAAGCCGCCATTGTGAAGCGGGGTTTCTATTATTACCTCGTTAGCCCCTGTGCCGGCAATGATATCATATATGGTGTCGCCTTTTTTCTTAAGCTGTGTCTCTATCTGAAGGTAAGGATTGTTATTAGGAACCACCCGTATGGCCCATTCGCCCTTGGCAGAATCCACTTTGTATATTTCTTTGCCGGCTTTATCTTCATTGCCCGGACAAAAAGGACAGTTTTCGTCCTTTTCAGGAAGGTCTGCAGGCAATGCCCTGCCGGTTGTGGGGATGAAAGTCTTGTCATCCAGTGTGATTATCCACCGATTGCTTAGCGGATCCTTACGGAATTCCGACATTATTTTTTAGGTTCTTCTGCCTGTACAGGCGAAGCATCTTCTTTTTCTATTTTTCTGGAAACATAAGCCCTAAGTACGTTTATCGTGGTGTTTTCTCCGCACTTTATGGCAAGAACGTCGTCTTTTTCAAGTATCTTGCCTATGGTTCCCACTATGCCTGCGTTGGTAACAACCTTATCGCCGACCTTAAGTGAAGCCATCATTTCTTTAAGTTTCTTCTGTTCCTTGCGCTGCGGCATGATGAACATAAAATAGAAAACCACAAAAATAAGAACCAAAGGTAAAAAAGATGCAATCATTGACGGCTGGCCCGGTGCTGCCGCTCCTGCTGCCGGTACTGCTGATTCTGCTGCGAAAAGTAAAGTTGTAAACATAATAATAGAACCTCCATTTTTTTGCATTTCCCGGGTGTTACCCGTACGGAATTGCTATGATCTCAGCTTGTAAACGCTGAAAAATTCCTCTTTTGCTTTTTCGTACCTGTCTTCAAATATTGATTTTCTAATAATATCCATCAATCTTATCATGAAATAAATGTTGTGTAAAGTGGTGAGCCTCATGCCCAGAAGTTCATGTGTATTGAATAAATGCCTGATGTAAGCACGGGTGTAATTTTTGCAGGCGTAACAGCCGCAGCCGGGGTCCATGGGACGGAAATCTTCTTTGTATTCGCCGTTGCGCACGGATATCTGCCCTTCTTTGGTATAAACGGCGCCGTTTCTTGCAATTCGTGTGGGAAAGACGCAGTCAAACATATCCACGCCCTTTTCAACCGCGTACCAGATATCTTCCGGTGTCCCGACACCCATTAAATATCTTGGTTTGTTTTCCGGCATAAAAGGCGCGCACCAGTCAACGCCCTGATTAATAAGGTCTTTGCCTTCGCCGACGGAAACGCCGCCTATGGAGTAGCCCGGAAAGTCCATTTTAAAAAGCTCTTCCATGGATTTCTCGCGCAGATCTTTATGCACGCCGCCCTGAATAATCCCGAATAAAAAACTGGTATCGCTTTTATGATACTCCCTTGCCCTTTTAGCCCACGCCAAAGTAAGGTCAAGCGAATCTTCTATATATTTACGTTCCGCGGGATACGGCGGGCATTCATCAAGCACCATCATGATGTCGCTGCCCAAGTCGGTCTGAATATCTATTACCGTTTCCGGCGTTAAGAAATGTTCCGCGCCGTCTATGTGCGATTTAAACTTTACGCCTTCCGGGGTTATTTTTCTGAACTGCGAAAGCGAGAAAACCTGAAATCCGCCGCTGTCCGTAAGAATGGGCCTTTTCCAGTTCATAAATTTATGCAGGCCGCCGGCTTTTTTCATTATGTCCATTCCGGGGCGCAGAAAAAGATGGTACGTGTTTCCCAGAATTACGTCAACGCCCATGTCGTACATGTCTTCCGGGGTCATTAATTTAACGGTTGCCTGAGTGCCTACCGGCATAAAGACAGGTGTCTTTATCGTGCCGTGAATGGTGTTTATTTCACACGCGCGGGCAAGTTTATATTTGTGCAGTACCTTAAAGAATTCCATTCTGTAACGCCTTTAAAGTGTTCCCGTCAAGACGGTTTTTGTCGTAGTTAGGGTTGTCTTTATAAAGTTCTGTGTGGTCTATCACTCCAAAGTCCATATTTTTATAGCTCCAGTAAGAGTAGGATATGCGGTGTTTTTTAAGTATGGTGATAAAGTCATTCAGCCAGTTTTTTCTTGTATCCGGGTCAGCAAGAACAACTACGCCGAATTCGCCGCAGTATACAGGGACATTATATTTCTTCTGAAAATCAAAAACCGGCTGCATGGCTTTTTCAAGCTCTTCAATGTTCCAGTCCCTGTCCTGCCCGCGAAGAAGTTCCGCGAACTTATTGTCCATTTCTTCCGTCTTTTTCATAGCGTCGCCTATACCGTCAGGCCTGCCCGGATATTTTACGGCTTTCTTATAAATATCGTAAATTACAAAAGAGACCCACGGAGCAAACTGATGTGTGATAAGTATGGGTTCGTAAAAATGAAAGCTGTAGATTATGTTGTCATCGTCAAACTTTTTAAGGCTGTCAAACTGCCTGCACGTGCCCCATAAGTTGGATTCCACTATTATGGAGTGGTGCTTGTCGTTGTTTCTGATTACAGCGATGGCATCATCACAAATGGAGTTCCACTGCGAAGCTTCCGGCGCCACAGGTTCGTTCATAAGTTCCAAAAGCATATTTGGGCGCTGCGCGTAGCGTTTTGAAAACATGTCCCATATATGAAGAAAACGCTTGTTGCTTTCGGATGACTTATCCCAGATGTTGTTAGATTCCCTTTCTTTAAACGCAAAGGAGTGTCCGGGCGCTTTGTGCAGGTCCAGAATAACGTCAAGCCCGTGTTTTTCCGCGTCAGAAATTACCGTATCAATCCTTTTTAACCTTGATTCATCGTATTTGAACGGCGCTGTTTCAAAAAAGAAATTATCAACCGGCAGGCGCACGGAGTTAAAGCCCCAGTTTTTTATCTGCGCAAGGTCTTTATCCGTAATAAAACTGTCAAGGTGTGAATCAACAAAGATATCGTCCTTTACCTGTGAAAAAAAACCGCCAAGATTAACCCCGCTTAAATGTTTCATAATGTCTCCTTTTATCGTTAAAATGAAGTGTTAAAAAAAAGTTGTAACAAGTAACAACTTACAAGTTACAAGTTACAGCTTACAAGTTACAGCTGATAACCAACTTCAACTGCCGCGGGCTAAAGACCCGCGTCTACCAAATCTAAGCCATTCAACTGCCGCACCCTAAAGGGTGCGCCTACCAAACCCAAACCTGTGCCGTATCACCTGTAACTTGTCACCTGTCACCTGTAACTTGTCACCTGTCACCTGTAACCTGTAACCTGTTACTTGTAACCTGTTACTTGTAACCTGTTCTTATTTATTAAACCCCATGCTCTGGGAAATTTTCTGCGAAGCAACCTTTACACGCTCGCCAAGGTCTTTGATTCTTGCTTCGTCTGTCCTTAACGCAGGCGCAGTGATTGCAACGCATGCAATTACCCTGCCTCTGAAGTTTCTTACAGCTGCAGCCACAGAGATTAAATCGGGCGAATATTCCTGATTGTCCACGGAATAACCAATGTCGCGGCTTTGTTTTATGGCTTCCTTTAATTTGGCTTCGTTATCTATCGTGTAAGGCGTCATAGGTTCAAATTTGATAAGTTTAATAACTTCGTTTATTCTCTCGTCCGGAAGGCTGGCAAGCCATGTTTTTCCGCAGGCAGAAGCGTGCAGCGGCATGCGTTCGCCGACGTTGGACTTTACCCCTACGCGTTCAAGGGTTTCAAGGACGTCAACGTAAAGGACTTTATACTGGTCAACAATGGCAAGGCCTATCGTCTCGCCGGTTTCCCTCCACAGCTGCCTTAAATAAGGCATGGCGTGCTGACGGATATCAAGCTTTGAAAGCACGGCGTTTCCAAGTTCAAATAAACGCATTCCAAGGCGGTATTTGGAAGTCTCTGTGTCCTGTTCCACGTATTTGCGCAGCATCAACGTGGTTAAAAGCCTGTGAACAGTGCTTTTGTGAAGTTTAAGTTCTTTGGAAAGAGTTGTTACTCCCACGCCTGTTTTGTGCGCGCTTAAAGTCTCTATAATATCCAGCGTCCTTTCTACCGACTGTACTGTTGTGTCATACGACTGTTTTCTTCTCAATTTACTGCCTCCCCTTAAATTTAAAAATATTTTTTTTATTCATAAACAATCCCTGAAATTCTTATTGTAACCCTTCTGTTATCACGCCTGCCTTCAGGAGTGTTATTATCAGCAACCGGCCTGCTTTCGCCATAACCCACCACCCTGAAAATATTCCTGTCCATTTCAAAAAGTTCCACAAAGAAATTAACAACCGCCTGCGCCCTGGCTTTTGAAAGTTCCATATTGTCCGCGTAAACACCGCGCTTCATCTGCAGGTTATCTGTATGGCCTTCCACTGTTATTTTGGGGTTCTGATAGCCCTTTATCTGGTCGGCAATCTTTTTGATATCGCTGTAAACCGCTATCTTTACGTCCGCTTTGCCAAGGTCAAAAAGCGTGTCAGCGGAAAGGTTAATAACCACTTCTCTGAAAAGTATTTTTACCTGTTTAGCCCTGCTTTTGCCCCAGTTGCCAACGCTGTCAGAGGCAAACAGCGCGTACGAATATGTTTTGCCTGTATCCACCTGGTTTATGCCAAGGTCGTCTTTGCCGTCCCATGTTACCATCATAGGGTCGCCTGTTCCCGTATAAGTTCTGAAAGGCAGGTTATCAGGGCCGTAGATGACAAGTTTCCACTGCCCAATGCCGTTTTTGTCAAAAGCGGACAGGTTAAAATTAACCGGTACAAGCAGGGTATCAAGCCTGCCCGGCTTTACAAGTTTGGGGCTGCCGTCAACAGTAATAGAAGGCGGTGTTAAGTCCACTTCTACCCTTGCCGGCGCGGAGGATGATTTAATTCCCTTGCCATAATCAACATCAAGCTGAATAAAGTAATCGCCTTCTGCGGCAGGCATGCCAAGAGAATCCATTCCGTTCCAGAACAGTTTTTTGCGGAGATTTATTTTTACTGTCCTGACCGCTATTCCCATTGCGTCTGTAATTTTTATTGACGCGGCCCTTGCTTTGGACGGCGACATGACATCGGGTAATAACCTTACGTAATCCACAACTTTGTCCCCGTTTGGCGAGAACACAGCAGGATAAGTTTTTAATTTAACTTCCGGAGAGCCGAAGCTGTAAGTTAATGTGGCCCTGTGCGTATAACCAAGCCCGTCTATAGTATAAGGAACAAAAGCGTAATCAATTGCCGCTCCGCCGAATTCTATGCCGCCGCCAAAAGAAAGGCGCGGCACTGTGCCGCCTTTGTATCCGGCCCTTAAATTTAAGGCTTCAAACAGAGTGATATTTGCGCCGATGGAGTAATTTATATTGTTGTCAGAGTAATATTCAACGCCGCCTTCTATGTCAAAGTATTGGCTTTCAAAGCCTATTCCGGCAAGGATGTTCATAGGCTGAAGGTAAGTTTCTTTTACAAAAGAAGTGCCGGGGCCAAGGTTCTTAAATGATACGCCCGCGGACAGCCCTTCTAAAAATTCCATGTCATAGATAAGTCCAAAATCAGCCATAAATGATAACGCGGAACCTTTGTCGTCATTGGGGTCAATGGCGTAATTTAATATTTTAAGGGCTGCGCCTATGTAAAAGTCGCGTGAAAATTCTTTGCTGTACGCCAGAGTTCCGTAAAAACTATAAGGGCTGAATTCGTATTCTGTGGAATATCCTGTTATGGAAGCGGGGTCAACTTCTGTTTTAAACATTGTGTCGGCAAAGTGCATCCAATTAATTGAAAAACCAAAAGTGCCCGCAGGTGAAGGAAAAGAAAGGTTAAGGTTTTCAAACGCGATGTCCTGAAACCATATAATATGAGTGAACGATATTCCTGAAAGCATGCTTTTTGACAATCCCGCCGGATTATATTGAATGGAATTCACATCATCCGCCAGCGCAACATAAGTTTCACCCATTGCGGCGGCCTTTGCGGGTGCCATAATCTTCAGAAAGTTGTTAGAAGTAGTCCCGATTTGTGCTATATCTGAAAATGCTGTTCCGCTTAGCAGGAAAAATACCGCTAATGTCAGTATAGTCTTTTTAAACAATGTGTTTCTCCTGTTTTGTTTGGTGGAACTACTATGCCATTATCACTATTTTGTCAGATTAGCAATTTGTTGTCAATAGGATTTTGAAAGTAGATGCAATATGGATGCTTGGAAGATTGGATGGTTAGATGCTTGGGAAAAACGAAGAACGGCAGCTCGGTCAAACATAAGAGCGTTGATAGTCGCGGGTCTTTATCCCGCTAGATTTTGTAGTTTGTTGTTTAATGTAGAGACGCAATACATTGCGTCTCGCTGTTAAAAATCAAAAACGAGACGTATCATGATACGTCTCTACGTTATAAATACAAGAGATCTGCATATACCAATACATATATAAACAATACTAAAAACAGACAAAAAAAAGAGGCGCATTTCTGCGCCTCTTTTTTTATTTAAAACCAGACGCAACATGTTGCGTCTCTACTTTAAAAACTAAATTTTTACTGTACCCTTGCCGCCCACAGCTTATAACTTGAAATGCCGGGCATGGATGGCATTATGAAATTGTTCCAGCCTACGTACGCAATTACATCGCCGTCGTCTGTCCAGACGGGGTTTTTGCCGAAGAATTCATAGGGAAGCAATTCCCATAATTCCCCGTCTATCGCGTGAACTATCCTTATTGTTGTTACGTCATCATGAAAGTAAAATTTGTGGTATGTCTCTTCAAAGGCAAGGCGTTTGCTCTGATGGTCCCATGTCATGTTGCTTATCTTCCCCTTTTGGGTGTAATAAATACGTAAAGGATTGGTGGCTTCTTTATCAACCACCCACATTTCCTGTAACGTGGTCTTATCCGCAGGGCCTTTTTTAACGATAAACGCAAGCCTTTCAGATGACGGGCCCCATTCAAGTTCTGTTACGGCATTTTTTGTTGTAAACAGGTTAAGCTCGTTTCCGCCGGTTCCGTCAAGGCGCCATATTTCGCCGCTTTCCTTGTGATTTACGCCGACCGCAATTGCCTTGCCGTCATATGACCATTTTGGCTGTGAAAAGCCCGCACAGCTTCTCTTGAAAATTTCCTTATTGTTTTTGCCGTCTTTATTAATTGTCCAGATTCTCCATATCTCGCCGCTTTCCGTGAAATTAAGGATAACCTTTTTCTTTTCAGAAGTCAGCCAGAAAGGCGAATCCGGAAGCGTTTCTTTTGAAAGGTTCTTGCCGTTGGTTGAATCCGCATTCATAATAACAAATTTATTATTCTTGATGTAAATAACCTTATTCTGCTGTGAATTCCACAACGGGAAAAGGGCTTTGTCTTTTGCCCTGTTTACGTTTAATTCCCTTGCGTCTGAACCGTTTTCGTTTTTCACTTCAAGGAAAGTATAGCTGTCAATCTTGCTTACATATAATATCTTGGAACCGTCAGGAGACCAAAGGGGCATAAATTTATTGAACCCTTTTGTAAGCTGTGACATTTCCTGTTTTTCGGTGTTTGTTGTCCAAAGGTTATTATCGCCGCCATCTTGTGCAGCTGCAGCCACAACAAAACTTTTTGCGTCCGGCGACCATGCGGTTTTATGCGTGATGGCGTTTGAAGGCATATCAATTACCTTGTCAAAACTTGTTACAAGGGTCTTGGGTAATCCGGGCGGAGCGGAAGGCTCTTTGGAACGGAGCTGTTTTTCGTATTTTATCTTTGCTTCCTGGTCTTCAAATGTTTCTATGTCTCCCGTGTATAAGGGTTTAACTTTTTTCTTTCCAAACCAGTTAAATATGTTTTTCTTTTTTTCTTCTTTCATCTTTATCGCGTTGTACGTGTAATCGCCGTATTTTTCGCGGAGATTATCGGGCAGTTCCATTAATGTAAGGTTAAACGAAGCGGCCCAGATATTTCTGGCGCCATTTTCAGTTGCAGCGCCGGAGAATATAAGCAGGTTTCCGTTTTTATTCCAGACAGGCGCATCCAGATAACGCGGTATTGCGGTTTCCTGAGTGGTCTTTATTTCGGTAATTCCCCTTGTAAGGCCATGAATAATGTTAACCGTGTTTTCGCCTTTCTTGGGGTTAAAAACCGTATAAGCAAGAGCCCAGCTGTCATTTGACCACGCAAGGTTCTGCGGGGCGTTATTATAAGCCGGTGTTATTTCAGTGTAACTTAAAACTTCCTGTTTGGCATAATTAAAAATTCCCGCGGCGTAAACAAGTACAAGGCCGCTTAAAAGCAGCGTTATTGCCGCCATTGACAGCCTGAAACCAAGCCTTCCGTCATCTTTTAACGGGTCTTTGTTAACCGCGTATAAAACAAGCGCTATAGCCAATGCGGCAGCCACAATTGCAGGCACAACAAAGTGCCAGTAAAAAGCAAGTATCATTCCCGCTGAAAGCACTGTTGCTATAAACATAAGGATGTCAGATAAAATTTTCTTGGGGTTGTGAATCATGTAGGCAATAAATTCAACGCAGAAAATTATAAAGCACGCGGCAAGTACCGCCATTATTACGTCCATATTTATTTTCTGCGATAACGGTTTAAACAGCTGTACTATGTAAAATATTGCCAGAGCGGATGCAAGGCCTAATAACACCAGCCTTAATACCGAACCCAGCTTTGAAGCGTTTTCTTTTTTTATTCTGGGATAAAGTTTTGTGCCTATTAAAGCCGCCAGCACAAATAAAAGTCCGCCGGCTACCGCGGGCAGCGACATTAACTTTTCGCCTGATAATCCCAGAAATAACAGGAATGCGCCGCCGATTAAAAGCGCCACCTGAAGCGCGCGCGTCCACATTATTGAACTTTGTTCCTCTTCGGCTTTCTGCGCCGCAATTTCTTCCGGCGTTGGGCCTGCGGGAACTTCGGGTTCCGCGGGAGCTGCCGCCTTTTCTTCTTTACCCTTTTTTGCCTTTTCCGCGTCTTCAAGCGGATTAGGTGTCATATCTTTCGGTCCTTTATTTGCGTCTGCCATCATGAACCTCCGTGTATATGCTTATCTTAATGAGTATTTTCCATTTAATGGAATTTTTGATTTAAAACCAAGCCCGGCAAGCGATGATTCCAGCAGGCCGTAAAAAGTTGGTTTGTACCTTTCTTTTACGACAAAAGGCCTTCCTGTTATACCGGCCATTTTTGCCGCGTCTTCAATTGCGTCGTCAATAGTGCCTATGGAATCCACAAGCCCAAGTTTAAACGCCTGATTACCCGTAAAAAGCCTGCCGTCCGCTATATTGGAAAGCATGTAAGCTTTTACCAGCCGTTTTTTTACTTTATCATTTTTTGCCTTGATACCCGCGCCTGCGGCAATTGCTTCATAGCGCACTTCCACTATATCATCCACAAACTGGCTTAACGCGTCTTTAAGGACGGACATCATAAGGTCTTTTTCTTCTTTGGTTGCGGCGCGCGCAAAAGAGCCGATATCTTTATATTTTCCCGTCTTTAAAGTAACGTAATCAACGCCTATTTTATCCAAAAGGCCGCGCGCTGTCATGTACATCATAATAACGCCTATGCTGCCGGTTAATGTGCCTGAATTTGCCACAACCCTGTCAGCCGCGGCAGCAATGTAATAAGCGCCGGAAGCTGCCACGTCGCCCATTGAAACAACCACGGGCTTGCCGCTTAAACTGATTCTTCTTACAAGGCTGTAAACTTCCTGCGAAGCGGCCATTGCGCCGCCGCCGCTGTTTATGCGAAGGACGATCGCTTTAACATTTTTCATATTGCTGAAATTGTGCAGCTGTTTTAGAACGTAAGTGGTATCCCCAATTTCCCCGTATATGTCTATTAAAGCGATTTTGCCTTTATTTATTGGGTTAATTGACGCTTTAGTCTGTTTTTTATTCGTGTTTTCCGTTTTATCAGCGTCTTTCACGGAAAATAAATATAATACAAATAATAAAATCACAAATAATACAACAGTCCTTTTCCGCATTATAAAAATCCCTTTCCATAGACAGAATTAAGCCCGAATACCCCATATTTTAATAATTTTTTGGGTATTAGTCAACCTATTTAACACCTAAACAGGATAAAAAGTATTATGTTGTTTTTTATTTTGTATTAAATTCCGGTAGCCGCGTCCTTTTCCTGCCGTCGCGGAAATGTCATTTGCTATGGAGGAGTCGGCAGGGCGCGTGGTTTTCGAGTAGTTGTTTCGTCCTGGTAGACGCGGGTCTTCAGCCCGCGGTAGTTGAATTTAAATCATCAAGGCATTAACTAGGATCTAACAGTGTTTTTTTTAATAATGAATTGTGTCACTTTTATCTTTAACCCAAAATTTTAAGAATATTTTTTCAAGAGAAAATAAAATAGCAGCTAAAACAGTTGTTAATATAAGTATGTTAATCATTATTAAAAATCCGACCGGTAGTTTGAACAATAGTATTACTCCCATATAATGTTGAATGATTACTAAATTCATTAACGACGTAACAGAAATAATAACTTGATGAAATAAAAATCTAAACATATTGTCTTTGTCAATATTCGAGAAATACGTAACATCAGCATAGACAATCATCAGGACGCACATCAACTGGCCAAGTAGAAAGTATGAACGAATCGCCGAGTTTGAATCATATCCCCCTTTAACAAGATAAAAAAACACGACACTAAACACAGAACAAAACACAAAAGAAATGAAAACAATTAAAGAATTTTTATTATTCATAAACTCCACCTATTTTTGGCGAAAAATTAAACAACTACCCTTATCAAATCATTGTAAAAACGCTGACAGCGTAGGAGCGATTTCTGATATAAACAGAATCAAATCTACTGCCGCGGGCTAAAGACCCGTGTCTACCAAGAATTTAAATTCACACATAAAAGCGAGACGCAACATGTTGCGTCTCTACATTAGAAAAAGAAAACAAGTACACAAACTACTTTTTCTTGTTAAACCTGTTAACAATCCCCTGCATTATTCTTTCCGCGTAATCAAGGCCGGAGAGTTTTGCCATTATTCCATATGAGATAACTCCCACCGTTATTGCGGCAAGGACTATAAAGCCGTTAATAGTGCGGGAGAAATCTGCGGCGTTAAAGTTGGCATTTAACAGATAGTAAGTTAAATACGACAATCCCGCCATAATCAGCGAAATTACCGTGACCTTTGCACAATATGCCAGGAATTCTTTTGTCTTTAAGCCGTTGATGAACTTAGACAGGTAAAAATATAGCGCTATGAACTGAATCAACGCGGCAAGTGATGTGGCAAGCGCCAAACCAAGGTAATTCATGGAAAACATAAGCGAAACGCATAGAAGAATGTTTATTATCATGGAAGAGACGGAAATTTTTACCGCTGTTCCTGCTTTGTTTATGGCGTAGAAAACCTGGGTTAGAATCTTTACCCCTGTGTGCGCGAATATGGCTGTGCAGTAAACCGCGGAAACGCCTGCTGTTTTTATGGCGTCGTCGTATTGAAAACGGCCGTAGTTAAAAAGAAGCAGGTTTATCGGCACACTTAACGCTATTAAACCCGCGGATGCGGGCAGGACGACAAAAAATGCCTGCTTAAGTGATGAATGTATGGTGTCGCGGAGAGAATCAAAATCCCCTCTTGACGCGTACTGTGATATAAACGGGAAAGAAACAGTTGCCACGGCAACACCAAATACCCCAAGCGGCAGCTGCATAAGGCGGTTGCCGTAATAAAGATATGTGACTGCGCCTTCTACAAGCAGTGATGCAAGGATTGTATTTACCAGAAGGTTAATCTGCGTGACCGACTGCGCCAGTGTGGCGGGTATCATTAGCTTGCCTATTCTGCGCAAACCTTCATCTTTTAAATTAATAAACGGTTTCCATGCAAGCCCTTCTTTTACAGAAGGTATCCACTGGATTAATATTTCAAGAAATGACCCAAATAGCGCGCCAAATACCCAGCCGTAGACCTGCGTTTCCGGGGTGTCGCCAAGGCGCGGGCAGATAAATACTCCGGATAAAATCATGGAGATATTAAGGACAACCGGCGCAAATGCAGGAATGGAGAATTTTTTAAGCGAGTTTAATATTCCAAGAAACAAAGCTGCAATGCTTACAAAAAGTATAAAAGGAAAAAGCCACCGCGTAAGCGATACTGTCAGCTGAAATTTCTGCGGGTCATTGATAAAGCCGGGCGCCATTATGGTTACAATAAACGGCGCGAATACAATTCCCGCGAAGGTTATAAGGACTAATAAAAGTGATAACGCGTTTAAGACATTAACAGCAAGAAGCCAGGTTTCCCTTCTGTCCTTTTTCTCAAGGTAATCTGTAAATACGGGGATGAAAGCGGATGACAAGGCGCCTTCTGCCAGAAGGCTGCGGAGCATGTTGGGTATGCGGAATGCCACAAAGAACGCATCAGAGACCCAGCCAACGCCTAAAATAGCCGCTGAAATGGCGTCGCGCACATAGCCAAGCACCCTGCTTAGCATGGTAATTAAACTGACTATAGCGGCTGATTTTGCAATTTGTTTTGATGACATGATGAAAATTATATAATAATTATTGAGATAAAGATATTGTTTTTTAAAGGCGGAGGCTTAGAGGCTTGGATGGTTGGAGGCTTGGCATAAAAACACGATGGCCGGAGGGACGGAAGGTTTGGCATGGATCTGGTAGGCGTACCCTTTAGGGTGCGGGTTTTATATTTTAAAGTAGAGACGCAACATGTTGCGTCTCTACTTTAAAAAACATATTTGCTAAAAATAAAAGCGGCGGATTTTCATCCGCCGCTTTTACCTCACCATCTCTGCCTAAAACACCGCCCCTACATCTATAACAATTATACTTAATAAAGATGAAAAAACAGTGATTATAGTCACAAATGGCATTATAAATATTAAGCATAAGCGGGTTAAGCAATTAAGCTATAGCGAAGAAATTACCGGGATTTACACATTAACTGCCGCGGGATAAAGACCCGCGTCTACCACATCTGAAACATTTTTATATACAATCCGTTATTTGCTTTGGTTTGGTAGCCGCACCCTTTAGGGTGCGGTGTTTAGATTGAAATAAAACAAGACCAACTGCCGCACCCTGAAGGGTGCGCCTACCAAACCTTATTTTTTTTTAGCCTAGCTGCTTAGCCGCCTAGCTGCCAAGCTGCGTCACTTCTTAAGAACTATTATCTTCCCTACCGGGCCGCGGGCTTCTTTGCCGTCGTTGTCAATAAGCAGAATTAAATAGTAATAAGCGCCGTTGGCGAGGCCTTTAAAATGTTTATCCGGTATCGGGATTACGTGATTGCCCGCTGTATAAGAATTTTTATACGCGATTTCATCCACCAGCCTTAACGACGACGAATACATTCTGAAATGAACCTCTTTGTAATTTCTTGTGGCGTAATACTTCACAAAAATATACGGGTTGTCGCCGGGGTTTACCGGGTTCGGGTAAGCAAGCTGGTCTTTCACCTTAAATTCCGCTTCTGTTGCCACGGGTGTGGGCGTGAATGTGTTTGTGGGAACACTTACTGTTGCCGTGTAAGTGTTGGTGTTTGTAGGCGTCTGTGACGGAGTCTGTGTGTAAGTGTCTGAAGGTATTAAAGTGTTTGTGTGTGAAAAAGTCGCTGTGTTTGTATAAGTGTGCGTGGCTGTATAAGTGTATGTATCAGTGATTGTATGCGTGTATGTTGAAGTGGACGCGGGCGGGACGGTGTTTGTGTATGTCGCAGTCTCTGCCGCTGTTTCCGTGGGAGTCTCTGTAAATATTTCTGTCGCAGTTTCTGTAAAGGTTTCTGTGGGCGTATCAGTAAACGTAAATGTAGGCCCGCCTGTTGTAACTGTTTCTGTTGCGGTATATGTTTCTGTGTACGTCTGCGTAAATGTCGCCGTCTGTGTGTCTGTGTAAGTATAAGTGGCTGTAAAAGTCTCTGTAGGGGTATTGCAGGTATCCGGGCAGTAGTTTACCTTGAATGCCCAATTGCCCGCGCTTTGCCCCATTGGCCACGGCAGAAATCCTGGAAAATTTCCGTAAGTCATTTCATAATACATTTCATCGCCGCTGCTGCCTATATCCCTTGAAACCATAAGTCCGGGCGACATTTGAATTGCTATCCAATAGATTCCTGAATTCAAATGAGCTGACGGCAGCGGTATTAAGTTATCCCCTGTTGTTACCGCAGTTTCTTCTGTCTGCACCTGCAGTATGTAAGGGACATTTGTCCCCGTGGAATTGTCATTTGAATAAACCGCAAGGCGGACATATCCCGAACCCGATTCCACGTGCAGGTCAATTCCGCTTAATGTGCCGTTATATCCCATATAATAAACGTTTGCGGAAACATAACCGGATATATTTACCGTTGCCGCTGTCGGAGTATACTGTAAACCAAAATCATCTTCACACATGCACGGCAGAACAGGCGTTGGCGTTTCCGTGGGTGTGTCACATGAACCCGGGCACGCGTTAATTACAAGCGCGTAACTGCCGTTGCCGGGCGATACACCGGCTGTCGGGAATGTTGCCGGCATTGCGGAAGCTTCACTGAAATATCCGGTGTAAAGCTCCGCGTTCTGCATTCCCGCCATTGCGCTTACCAGTATTCCGCTTTCTGTATTTATAACTATCCAATAAACACCCGCGGTTAAAGGCGTATCAACAACGTCCACGATATTCCAGCCCGCAGCCGAAGGCGTGTCTGTTGAAGATACAATAAGATTCAAAGGCGCTGACCCGTCATTTGTGTAAAGCGCCATCTTTATATATCCGCCGGCGCTTGAGACAAGGTGGACACCCATGCTTTCCATTATTGTGTTTTCGGAAACATATATAGGAATGGCGGTCAGCGAATTATATATACTTGCCCCTACCATTGCGGTTGTATTGGTGTTGCCGTAAACCACACCGCACGCGCAAGGCATAGGCGTAAAAGTCTGTGTGGCTGTAGGTGTGTCCGTAAATGTGGGCCCGCCCGGGGTTACCGTGTCCGTGAATGTGTAAGTCTGCGTGGGGGTTTCTGTTTCTGTGTTTGTATAAGTTGACGTGTTGGTGAATGTGTCTGTGGGGGTATCCGCCGAAGTCTGTGTTTCTGTATTGGTATATGTGGCTGTTGAGGTATCAGTAGGCGTTGATGTAAAAGTATTGGTTGATATCAGGTTTGTGTCTGTTGCTGTGGCAGTAAAAGTTTCGGTATACGTCTGCGTAAAAGTATTTGTCGCGGGCACTTCTGTTTCCGTTTGCGTGTATGTATTTGTAGCCGTGTAAGTTGATGTGTAAGTACTTGTTTGTGTCGCGGTGTTTGTAAACGTGGATGTTGAAACCGCGGCCGCCCCTTCAAAGCGGACATTGTCAACTATTACGGAGTAGTCTGTATCGGCGTTGTTAATAAACGCAAGGTAATAAATGGCAGTATGTGTATTGGAAAGTACGTCCGCTATAGGAATTCTGACAGTCTTCCATGTTGTGTCTATCGCGCCGCCTTCTTCAAGATAGTTTGCGACAGTTATAAACGCGTAAGTCCAGTCAAGATAAAGCAGATACTGTGAAACAGTACCTGTTAAAGCTTTTATGTTAAATACAATATCCGTATTCCCGTCCATCTGCTGGTTTGCGCCGGGGATGTCCCACTGCGCCTGCCCCCAATAAGCCGGGGATGTATAAGCGGCTATCATTCCATTTCCTGTAACTCCGCCTGCGCCTTCGGTTAAAGAACCGGCAGTATTTGTATTAATAGCGCCGTCAGCAAGCATGTATCCCGGTGTATCGCCGTCATATATAAGTTTGTACGCGTTTGTAGGCGTTGCGGTTGCCGTATCTGTGGGCGTCTGTGTGAATGTGAATGTGGGGCCGCCCGGTGTTACTGTGTAAGTGCTTGTCGGTGTGTCGGTTGGGGTGCCTGCAGGATCGCCGTAAAGCGCGCCGCGGCCTTCTGCTGAAACATAACACCTGCCGTAAATTCGCGGATCGCCTGTTATCTGATGTACGTAGCCGTACTGATTGGCAATTGTATTTATTCTTTCCCACGTTGCGCCCGTGTCAATTGACCGGTAGAAACCAAGGGCCCCGCCTACAATCCCCTGCATATAAATTGCCGGATACGTGTAGCCCGATGCCGCCATTCCAAAACCAATTCTGTAAGCCGCTGTAACGCTGTTTACTTTTACCGCTGTGGCGCCTGAATCAGTTGACCTGTAAAGTCCGCCTGCGGCTGTTGTTATCCATAAGTGCCCTTCATTGCCCGGCGCTGCCGCGCAGACGCCGTCAGCCGGGGCCCAGCTTGGAACCATTGGCAGCCCTGATGCTGCAGCGGCAAATGTTGCGCCGCCATTTGTGGAACGCCACATTGTGCCGGTAACACCGTCATATAAATAAAACTTACTTGAATTTATTCTGTCAGCCACCGGGCTAAAATTCGCCGGCGGGCTTCCCGCTGATGTTGTCCACGAAGAGCCGTTATTAGTAGAGTATGAAACTGCAGCACCTGCAGGCGACCAGACTATGTTAGTGCCGTTTGCGGAAATTGCAATCGCCTTGCTGCCGCCGCCTGAAGTACCGGAAGGATAAGAAGAAAAATCTATCCACGTTGTGCCGCCGTCAGTTGAATAAGCGCCGAACGGAGATGAATTATACCCTTTTACAATTTTAAGCGGTACGCTTTCCGCGAATGCTATTGATAATGTGGTGCCTTTATTCGGGCTGTACCTTCCCTGCGGCGGAGAAACATCCAAATCGTTGTGCCTGAAACCGTCTATATCGCCCATTGCGGTCAGCAGATTAGCGCCGGAAGGCGGGCTTATAATCTGCAGTGGAACCGTTTCTTCAAGGTCCCTGTTATTAAATTCCCATTTCACAGGCGCGCTCTGCAGGTTAGAAGTCATCCATAATCCGTATCCGGTATTCCAGATTGCTTTGTTGGAGTTAAACGGGTCTATCTGAACATCTGTTACCCAGTGCGGGCTGCTTGAAGCAGAATATGGCGCGTATGTCCTGTCCCATGTGGCTGTCGCATTTTTTTCTGTCCAGCTTGTGCCGCCGTTTGTGGAGTAATAAATAGCGTCCATTGGCGTCCATCGAAACAGCGTGGAAACAATTATGTTGTCAGTGTTCTGTGGGTCAACCGATATACCGGAATAACCAAAGCCGGTGGTAACAGGCGTGATATTGGTGAATGCCCCTGTTGATGTATTGTATTTATAAACATAACCCGTGGCGTTGCTGTTATTGGGCCCGTTATTGCTTGCGTATGTAAGATAAAATGTGGTGCCGATTAAGACTCCGCGGAACGCCTGCACGCCTGCCGGCTGCCCTGCAACCAAAGTCCATGTAGCGCCGCCATCCGTGCTTTTATAAAGGCTGCTGCCGTTAACGCCCGCTCCCACATAAACCGTCTGTGTGCCGGCGGCTGTGACAGTTGAATTTTTATCAAAGATAATAAAATTTATTATTGTCTGCGGGAATGATGTTACCTGTGTAAAGGAAGTCCCTCTGTTCGTGGATTTCCATAATCCGCTTGGAGTGGTGCCGGAGCTTCCGACAAATATTACAGTTCCAAGATTAGGGTCAACCGCCACCCTTTCGCCTGCGCCGCGGCCAACTTCGTTGCCGCCCACTTTAAAGTTAAGCGCGTTAATTGTCCAGGTATTGCCTTTATCATTTGACGCAAGAAAATTCCCATTGACCGCCCAGCTCTGTGTGTATTTGCCGCAAAGCATGTAGACTCTGTTTACATCAGACGGGTCAACCGCCATTCCTAAAATACCCATATTATCGGCGTTGTCCCTTGTCATGGAATCTGTTATGGGAATCCATTTGCTGTTTGTATTGTCCCACCTGTAAGCGCCGCCCATGTCTGTGCGCGCGTACAGAAGGTTCTGTTCAAGGGGGTGATAAACAAAACCGGTCACAAATCCGCCGCCGCCCACCTGCACGCTTTTCCAGGTATAGGGTTCGGCGAATACCGCGCCTGCCAGAATAAATATTATTAATAAGGAGAGCAGCTTAGCTTTCAGTTTGTTCATTAATTTCTCCCGTATATTTGTTGATTCCCTTAATTCATTTAAATAATAACTTTTAATTAATCCCCCGTCAATTGCTTTATTCCCGATTTAACAAAAACGCTTTAGTTTCAATGATATTTAGACAAACAAAAAGCGTTTTTGTTGTGGTTATTTTTGTGCAAAAATAGATCAGAGGGACGGATGTGCGGAGGGACGGAAGGAAAACTGAGGGTCAGAAGGTCGGAGGGTTGGATGATTGGAAGATACAAGAGCAAACAGAGCCGGATAGCGTGAATGTTGAGACATCGCAGGCATTCGTGATATTAATACAAGTTCAAAGACAAGATAAACTGCCGCACCTTAAAAGGTGCGCCTACCAAACAAAAGAGCCGGACAATGCGGGTGACGAAACTATAACAATATTAAAAAACTATTTTTTAAACGCGTATTCGTTGTTTTTGTCTTTGCGGAAAACGCGTAAAAAGGTTACTTTTAAATTGTGCATCATAACGGTAAATACCGGTATCATAAAAAGAGTTACCACCGTGGAAAATATCAGACCCCACGCAAAAACAAGCGCTACAGGTTTTAAGAATGGGTCGTTTGCGCCGAAAAGGCCGTATCCCAGCGGCAATAAACCGGCCGCGGTGGTTGCGGTTGTAAGAAAGATAGGCCTTAACCTTGATATTGCACCGCTTAAAACAGCTTCTTCAAAAGCAATCCCGCTTTTAATATTTTTGTTTATAAAATCCGTCATTATCAAAGAGTTATTTACAACCACGCCTGACAGCCCCACAAACCCCATAAACGCTCCGAATGATACAGGCATGCCGTGAATTGCAAGCGTAAGCATAACTCCCATAAATCCAAAAGGTATTGCAAGCATTATAATAAACGGCTGAATCAGTGAATTAAAAAGCGTGGCCAATATAATGAATATAAGGAATAATGCCACGGCAAAAGCGTTCCCCAAAGACCTGAACGTTTCCCGCATCTCTTTAAACTCCCCGCCTGTTATAAATTCAACATCCGGATATTTCATCTTAAGCGCCGCTATTTTTTCAAGCAGTTTTGAATTTACGCTGTTTACGGTTGTTTCTTTTTTATCAATAGACCCCAGAACACTTATTGCCTTTTTTGTATCCTTGTGTTTAAGCACGGAATAGCTGTAGCCTTTTTCTATTGATACCAGATTCTTCAGGGGTATATTTGCGCCTGTCCTGTTTGGGATTTTCAGGGACAGCAGGTCATCTAATGATTTTATCTCTGAATCTTTTGCCTTTACTATGACGTCTATATCTTCCCCGTCCCTCTTTATTGATGTTACTTTTACGCCCGCTACTGCTCCGCGCAGCATCATTCCTATATCCGACAGCATAATACCGGCCTGTGACGCTTTCTTTTCGTCCATGATAAGGCGCAGTTCTTTCTTTCCCTGTTCAAGGTTAGCCGATATTTCAGTGACCCCGCTGATGGTTTTCGCGGCCGTAATAAGTTCCAAAACCGCAGGCTGAAGTTTTTCATACGAATCGCCCACAACCGAATAATCAATGTCATTTCTTCCCGGTCCGCCTTCTCTGGTGACTCCGGATATTTTTATGTCGGTTACACCTTCGGGCTTGCCTACAAACTGCCTGACCGCGCTTATCACGTCATTGGTGTCTTTGGTTTTTCTTTCAGCTTTTAATTTCAGATAAATTTCTATCTGCGCAAGATTGCTGCCGGTTTCGGGCTGCCCCTGGGAATTTGGATACTTTCCTATATAGTAGAAAATTGTTTCCACGTCATCTTTTAAAAGATTTCCGTCAAGCTTCTGTTCTATCTGCCTTACAACCTTATCCGTATCCGTTATGGAAAAAAGATTATCACACTTTATTTTTATGTTTATGGCGTCAGTTTCCTGGCTGAAAAATTCCACCCCTTTCATCCCGCCCGCGAAAACCGCCCCCAGGAAAATAACCATCATAACACCGATAAATTTCCATCTGTGTTTAAGAACCGGGGTAAGAACTTTCAGGTAAATATTTTTCAGTGTGTTTGTAAATGAATCCTGCAGCGGGGCCAGCCTGCCGGAACCGCCAAACTGCCCGAAATAAGCCAGATGCGAAGGCAGTATTATGTAGCATTCCATCAATGACGCGGTAATAGCTATAATAATCGCCGTCGGAATAGGCGCCAGAAAACTTCCAAGCACACCGCCTACCATTAACAGAGGAAAAAACGCGGCTATAGTGGTTGCAACTGACGCGGTTACGGGAATTACCATTTCCGCGGCCCCGTCAACAGCTGACTGCATGGCGCTTTTTCCCATTTCCATATGCCTGAAAACATTTTCCCCCACAACTATGGCGTCATCTACAAGAAGCCCAAGCGCCATAACAAAGCCAAAAAGCGAAAGCATATTATAGGATAATCCAAGCGCTTTTAAAGTTATAAGCGCAAGTCCAAATGCCACAGGAAGGCCAAGCGCGGTCATTACGGCTATTGACGGCCTTAGCATCAAAAGCAGGATGGCTACAACCAAAAACGCCCCGGCTATGCCGTTTGAAAATACAATATTAAGCCTGTCTTTGACAAATAATGATGTGTCATTGGAAAATTTTATCCTGACCGACGGCGGTATAAGAGTTTTTATGCTTTTTATATTTTCTTTTACATCCCTGCTGATACGAAGCGTGTCATCGCCGCTTGTTTTAAGTATTGTAAAGAGTATCGCGGTCTCTCCGTCCGCCCTTGTTAAAAAGTCTGAATCAGAAAATCCTTCATAAACATCCGCCACGTCAGCAATATTTATGTATCTGCCCACATCGTTTGACCTTAGAATCACACCGCCGACATCTTTGCTGTCTTTAATTTCCGCAAGGGCCCTGATGGAATTCTCATAACCGTCAAACACCTTATTGCCGGCGGGTATTGAAATATTCCTGTTTTTAAGGGCATTGGCAATGTTAAAAAGAGTAACGCCGTACTTTCTTTCCTTTTCCGCGTCAGATTCAACCCATATAACTTTGTCATAATAACCAATTTTATCAACCTTTGTAACGCCGCGGATTTTAGACAGTTTGTTTTCTATAAATTTTGCGGCTTCTCTTAATTCGCCGTAATTGCTTCCGCCGGAAACGGAAAGCTGTATTACCGGAAATTCATCAGTTGTAAGTTCGCTTACAACCGGGTCCTGCGCGTCAGCGGGCAGAGTGCGTATTTTATCAATTGCACCTTTAATGTCATTTAAAATAACAGAAGCGTCTTTAATTCCCGATTTTAAAGTGATACTTACTATTGAAACCCCTTCAGATGATGAAGATGTAATACTGTCAATACCCTTTATGCCGTCTATTGCCTCTTCTATCGGGGTGGTAATAAGTTTTTCAACTTCCTGCGGCGCGGCTGACGGATAAAGAGTCTGTATCACTATCAGCCCGAATTTGATTTCAGGCAGAGCTTCTTTGGGCGAAGTAAGAAAAGTATAAAAACCCGCGGCAGTCACAAACACAGCCAGAAGATTTACCAGTATGTGTTTCTTGGCAAAAAATTCAATTATCTTCATGTTCACCCCTGTAAATATATAGTGGAAAAACCGTAAACGGCCTTTCCACTATATTATAACATTCAGCCTGTTATGCCCGGTAAAATAAATCCGGGATTTCCATTTAACTTATCTTCTGACTGCTTTCTTTCTTACTGAAAGCCTTTTTCTCTTCCCCGCCTTTTCCAAGTTTTCTTTTTATGGAAATTTTAAGATTATTAACAGTTACCATAAAACTTGGAATAATGAACAGCGTTACAAAAGAGGCAAACAGCAGCCCCCACGCAAACACAACCGCCATAGGCGTAATCATAGGGTCATTTCCGCCAAACCATCCGTATCCCAGCGGCATAAGCCCGATTACCGTGGTGAAAGTCGTAAGCACTATCGGCCTTAATCTTGTTTTAGACCCTTCAATAATCGCGTGTTCAAAGGATTTTCCTTCCGCAATCAGGCCGTTTATAAAAGAAACCATAATAAGAGAATTATTTACAACAACACCCGTTAAACCCACAAACGCCATGAATGCCATAAATGAAATTGACATGCCGTGGAATACAAGCGTCCACATAACGCCTATAAACCCAAAAGGTATGGCAAGCATTATTATAAACGGCTGAACAAGCGAGTTAAACAGCGTCGCAAGGATAATAAATATCAGAAAGAGCGCGACAACAAAAGCTTTTCCCAAATCCTGAAAACCTTCCGCCATAGCTTCCTGCTCGCCGCCTGTTTCAAAGCGCACATCTTTATATTTTTCTTCAAATTCCTTAATAACGCCTTTCATCTTCATGTTAAAAAAGTTAACATTTATATTTGGTTCTTTTTTTATCTTTGTTTTTTCAGTTTTATCCGCTTCTGCTTTAACGACGTTTGATTCGCCTTTGTCTTTTTTAACGGGTTTTTTAAGAGTTCCAATTACCGATACGCTCTTTTTGCCGTCAATATGCTTTAACTGCGAATATGTTGTGCCCTGTTCAACTTTCACGATTTCCCGCAGCAGAATCCTGTTGCCCATCATGTTTGGCACCTTTAACTGAAGCACATCATCAATAGTGGCAATTGACTGTTCGTTCACCCTTACTTTAACCTCTATGTCTTCGCCCAGTTTTTTAATGGTTTTCAGTTTAAAACCGGCTATCGCGGACCTCATTATTATACTTGCCTGCGTAAGGTTTACCCCCGCCCTTGAAGCTTTTGCTTCATCAACAACAAACCTTAATTCTTTTTTGCCCTCTTCAAAATCCGTATTTAAAGAAGCAACAGGGTTATAAAACGCGGCGGAATCTTTTTTAGTATCGGCAAAATTAATCTTTTTTACCGCTTCCATAAACTCTTCTGAAACCGCAACCGCCCTGTCAAAACTGTCCGCGGATATGGCGACATCAATTTCTTCGCCTGACGGCGGGCCGCCTTTAACAACTTTAATATCAAGGGTCTTTACGCCTTCCGGCATGCCTATGCGGTTTCTTAACGTTTCAAGTATCTTATTGGCGTCTTTCGTCTTTCTGTTATCTTCTATATGAAGAATTACCGCAATATTTCCGATATTCGGGGCAAAAGTCGGCGGGCCGTTTGTGGAATTCCACATACCCACAAAACTGTTAACCGCTTCAAGGTCTTTTGGATCAAGCTCCAAAACTATTTTTTCTATATCTTTGACAATTCTTTCCGTATCATCCACTGAAAACTCTTTATTAGTTTTTAGTTTTATCTCTATTTCATTTACCTGTGAATCAGTAAAAGAAAAACCGTTTCTCATTTCAAGCCCTATTCCAAAAATAAACATAAGGGCTATCAGAACCGCGGTTGTACCCCTTTTATACAGGGATATTTCCAGAAGTTTGCCGTATTTTTCCTTAAGCACTTCAAACCAATGCTCCTGTAACTGTTCGCCTTTACCGCGCGTTTTCTGCTTTACAAAATCCGCCAGATGAGAAGGCAGAATAAAGAAGCATTCTATTACAGACGCTGCCAATGCAATAATTATAACTTTGGGGATGGCAGATAGGAATTCTCCCATCATGCCGCCAATCATCATCAGCGGCGAGAATGCCGCGATAGTGGTTGACACAGAAGCAATAACCGGCATTATCATTTCCGATGTCCCGTCCACAACGGCGTTATATGTATCCTTTCCCATTTCCATATGCCGGTAGACATTTTCTCCGACAACAATCGCGTCATCCACAAGCATACCCAGAACCATTATGAAACCGAAAATTGACATCATGTTGAACGAAATGCCCAACTGGTTTGTTGCAAAAAATGATATTCCAAAAGCCACCGGAAGGCCAAGCGCGGTAAAAACAGCTATGGATGGGCGGAGCAGAAGCATAAGCATGCCCACAACCAGCAGCGCTCCAAAAGCGCCGTTTGAATAAAGCACATCCAGCCTGTCCTGAAGGTAAATGGACATATCATTGGAAAATGAAACTTTAATATCGCCGTTGAATTCTTTTTCAAGGTTAAGCGCTATTTCACGGACCTGCTTTGCTATTTTAATGCTGTCTTTGCCCTGATTTTTTAAAACATCAAACAGAACAGCCCTTTGGCCCTGCGAACGCAGGTACATATCTTCGTCCTGAAAACCGTCAATTACTTCAGCGACATTTTTTACCTGAAGTTTTCTGCCCGCATCATTAGAACGTAAGATTACATTTTCAACATCTTCTTTGCTGTCCATGGGAGACAGGAACCTTACCGCGTATTCATACCTGTCAAACGTCTTGTTTCCCGCGGGCATTGAAATATCCCTGTCCTGCAGTGTTGAAATGAAGTTAAAAAGCGTAAGGCCGTATCTGTCAAGTTCGTTCTTGTCTACATCTATCCAAAGGGCTTTGTCGTAATAACCCCACATTTCAATTTCACCCACACCCTTTACTTCCAGAAGCCTTTCTTCAAGCCTTTTTGAAGCTTCCCTAAGCTGTGCATAATCTTTGCCGCCGGAAACAGAGACATTAATAACCGGAAAGATATCAGACGCAATCTCAAAAACATTGGGGTCCATTGCTTCGTCCGGCAGATCGCTTATAGCATCAACCGCTTTTTCAATATCATCAAGAGCCTCTTTGATATTAGCGTCAGCGACAAGTTCTATTCCTATCATTGACATGCCTTCAGATGTCCAGGAAGTGATTTTATCAATCCCGTCAACATCTTCTATGGCGTTTTCAATGGGTATGGTGACAAGCTTTTCAACTTCTTCGGAACCAGCCTGAGGATATACGGTTGTTATTACAATATAACCCATCTGAATATTTGGAAACACTTCCTTTGCGGATGTAAAGAACATAAAGAAACCGATTAACGTGATGAAAACCGCCACTAAATTTACTAAAATACTTTTCTTTACAAAATAACGTATCAGGCCCATGAATTACTCCTTGTCTTTAAGGTATTCTTCAAAATACCCGTTATATTTTCCCGAAATTTTACTCCAGTTATTTACCGCCTGAATATATGTAATAAAAGAACCTATCTCGCTTAACTTTGCGGTTGAAGCGTCTGTCTGCGCCATTAACAGTTCCCTTGTTGAAGACCTGCCCTGTTTAAAATCTTTTTCTTCTATACCAAGCCTTTTATTCTGAAGTTCTGTGGCTTCTTTTTTCTTTTCATAATCATTTTTAGCGGAAAGCAGTTTTCTGTACCCGTCCCTTATCATTATCTTCATCTGCCTTCTTAAAAATTCATAATCTTCCCGGGCTTTCTTCAGTTTTTCTTCTGTCTGGCTTTTTGCGGCTATGTTTCCCCTGTTAGGAAATGAATATTTAAGATTCACGCCCACCATAAAGTTATTGTAATTATTTGTGGACAGAGTATCAAACGCACCGTCCATATCTGTTCCAAGCCCGTCAATTCCATAGCTGCCGATAAGGTTAAGTTCCGGAAGCATGTCCGCGAATTTCATATCATCTTCAATTCCGGTCATATCCATCCCCAGCTTTGCCATTACAACTTCGGGCTGAAAATCAACAAGGGTTTCTTCCATTTGGGAATTCAGTCCGCCGGGAATCTCTATTTCTTCAACAGCGCCTGTCATTTCAACTTCTATATTTTCCCACTGCGCGTCAGAGTAACCCGCAAGGTTCAAAAACTGTTCTTTGGCAAACTTAAGCTGATTCTCGGCAGGTGTAATGCCCGCTTCAGCCGATAATAAGGAAGCCTGCGTCTGATAAACATCTTTTGTTTCCCTCATTCCTATCTGCTTTAAATTCAGCGTTTCCTTATAGAACTTGCTTGCGTCTTCGTACAGCTTTTTCTGTGTTTTCAGCATTTCATCGGACATATATACAAAATAAAACGATTCACGCAGGGCTGATATCTGATTATAAACAGTATTTTTCAGGGCTTCTTTTGAAAGAAGGATGGATTTTTTCCCTATCTCAATGGCTTTTTCATCAGGCCTGCCCCATACGCCTTTTAACAGAGGCTGAGAAAGGGATATTGAAAGCGAAGGGTCGTATGTTTCTGCCGGCCCTAAAAACGCCGCCATCATGGGGTCAATATCACCATAAAGCATTGTGGTTCTGTCGTTTGTAAGTTTTAACCCAAGAAACCCGCCTGTGAATATTTTCTCTGAAAGCCCCACATTATATGAAAGGACTTTTAATTCGGACGGCGAAAGCGGGGAAGTTGCAAGGTCCCTCTGTTCTATATAATTGACGCCGGCATCAAGCATTACATCAAACATGCCGTATGTCTGTTCTACCACCGCTTTTGAAATTTTATAGTCCGAATACGCTTTTGTTATGGATGTATTTTTTTCAAAAGCGTTTTTTAAAGCGTCATTAAATGCCAAAGGCTCCGCCGATACCGTGCCCGCGATAAATACCGCGCTTAAAACCAGTGCTATTAATCTTTTCATTTTTCTCCTCCAAAGTTATCCGGATGTATATTATTTTCCAAATTTGACCGTAATTCAGTAAGCAGTTTTATAAGCTGCCTTTTTTTAGCATCAGAAAAGTTCTGATAAATATCTTTAACCCTGTGCGCTTTTTTCATTCTTAATACAATATCCGAAAGAAGCAGCACGCCCTTATCGGTAATTTCCACCTGCACAGCCCTTTTGTCTTTATCGCTTGAACTTTTCTTGGCGTAATTTTTTCCTATAAGGCGCTGAACAGCCCTTGAAACAGCAGGCGCGTCCTGAAGCGTAATATCGCCAAGCGCCTTCTGCGTAAGCGCCCCTTTGCTTCCAAGTATCATCATTATCTGCCATTGCTCCGGGGTAAGGTTATACCTCATAAGCATTCTTGCCCCTTCCCTGCGCATCATCATGCCCGTGCGGTAAAGGTTCCAACCCACCTGGTTATTCAGGCTTTTATCCTTTTTCTGTTCTGTCATCTCAACCTGCTCTCCTTCCGCTAATTTACAGTTAACGGAATGTTAATACTTGTCTAAGCAACTATATTGTTGTTCGGACAAGTATATATATTATCCCGCCTGATGTCAACAGAAATTATTTGTTCAGACAACTGTTTTTTTAACAACTGAGGCTTGGAAGCTTGGATGGTTAGAGGCTTGGGAAAACACGAGGGACGGAGGGACAGATGCACGGAGGGACGGTTTAAAACGCGAGGGGCGGCGGGTCAGTTTGTTTTGGCAGTGGTAGCCGCGTCCTTTCAGGGCGCGTTGTTTTGATTTAATTCACAGATTAAAATCAACTGCCGCACCTTAAAAGGTGCGCCTACCAAACATTTAATACCAGACAACAAAAGAACCGGACAGCGAGGGAACGCCGTCCCTACAAGTTCCAAGACAAGATAACTGCCGCGGGCTAAAGACCCGCGTCTACCAGGACAAAAGATCCAGAACATAAAGAAAAAATCAACTACCGCACCTTAAAAGGTGCGCCTACCAAACATTTAATACCAAACAAAAAGAGCCGGACAGCGCGGGAGCGCTATCCCTACAAGAGCAAAAGCAAAAACGCGCGGACTCTATGTTGCCAAGCATCTAAGCATCTAAGCGTCCAAGCCTCTATTTAATAATTATAATCTTCTGCACCCTGCTTCTTGTTTCGTCGCCCTGTTCTCCGGCTAAAAGGACAAAATAGTATGTGCCGTTGGATAAAGTTTCAAGGTGTTTGGATTCGTATTGTATGTATCCCCTGTTCACAATCTGCGTAAGGGCATCACGTTCGTACGATACTTCCCTTATTAATCTGTATGACGATGAATATATCCTCAACGAAAGGCGTTCTGTATCCGGCTGCGCTATTTTAAATGATATCCTTACATAGTTATAACGCGACGGGTTAAACGGATTTGGGTATGGCAGTACTTCTGTAATTTCCTGTTTGTCCGCGGGAACCTTTGTATATGTCGGTGTTGCTGTAAAGACAGGCGTTTCTGTGGCCGTATAAGTAAACGTGTGTGTCTGCGTAAAAACAGGAGTTTCTGTAAGTGATGATGTATATGACGGTGTCTGTGAGTATGTGGCGGTAAATGTTGCGGTGTATGTATTTGTATGGGTTACGGTATCAGTTGCTGTATTTGTCGCCGTATCAGTAACTGTGTTTGTATTTGTTGCGGTGTTTGTATTTGAGCTTGTATGTGTGTGCGTGGGTGTGCCGGTTTCTGTCGGCGTATCAGTAAACGTAAGCGTGGGGCCGCCGGGTGTAATTGTGTCTGTAAAGGTATTCGTAATAGTAGGCGTATATGTTTCTGTGCTTGTGTTTGTATTTGTTGAAGTATAAGTGTATGTGGCTGTATAAGTATGTGTGAAAGTATCCTGGGGTGTATTTGTATTGGTATTTTCAGGGGTGTGCGTAAACGTGTCTGCAGGAGTTTCAGTATAAGTCTGTGTGAATGTATATGTGTAAGTCTCTGTGGGCGTGTCCGTAAACGTGTGCGTTGACGGCGGTGTGCCTGTAACCGTATCCGAAGGGGTATAAGTTATGGTTGCTGTATGCGTGTCTGTGGCTGTATCAGTTACCGTGTATGTATGCGTGTATGTGGCGGTGTTTGTATTTGTGTCTGTATTTACAGGTGTGTTTGTGGCGGTTTCAGTATATGTGTCCGTGTAAGTGTGCGTGGCGGTATCAGTATAAGTGCTTGTAGATACGGGAGTCTGAGTATAAGTTTGTGTATTTGTATATGTATGCGTATTACTGAACGTACTTGTGGCGCTGAAAGTATATGTGGGTGTCTCGGGGACTGTATTTGTAGGCGTGTTTGTGGGAGGATAATACGTACTTATCCTTATCGCGTTAATAAGCGGCCAGTCCGCGCTTCCCTGAGTAAGATTAATATTTAAAGTGCCGTCTGTAACTTCAACGTAATAAGTTTTTACAAGCGCCGCACGCTGCGCGCCTGTTTCCGCGTATATATCAAGATTGGTTTCAACTGTAAGCGATTCAAGGGCGATATTAAACTGCCTGCATCCCGCAGCCGTGCAGAACCCTTCTGTAAAATGAAGTTCAACTTCAAACATCCCATTTCCCGTATCCGCGTTATACTGTAAAAGTGTATTGCCGCTGCCCGACCACCTTTCGCTTTGATACAGTTCGTCATCATTTGTTAAGGTAATCTCGCCGGTGTACCAGTCATTTGTGGAACCTGCTGTGACATATCCCCACGCGTTGCCGCCGCCATACGCCTGATCCGCAAGCCAGATATTTCCCTGCCCGTCTGTGTAATTATCATTGGACGCGCAGTCAATAAAAAGGTCATCAATCCGCGTGGGCGTGATTGAGGCGGTAAACGTGGCTGTAGGCGTGTTTGTGATTGTATATGTATTTGTATAAGTATAAGTTGCCGTGTTTGTTGCCGTGTCCGTATATGTATAGGTAAAAGTCTTTGTCCATAACGGGTCAGGTGTCTGTGTGTCCGTGGCTGTATAAGTAGAAGTGGCGGTGGGCGTGCGCGTGGCGGTTGAAGTGTGCGTTGAAGTGGGCATCTGCGAAACAAGCACAACTTCAATGGCGGTAATGTTAGCGTTGTCAACAGATGCCGAAAAAGTAATATTTAAGACTCCGTCAGAAACCTGAACGGCGCTAAACACTTTATCCAGCGCCGTGCTTGCGCCGGCTTCGGCAAAAATATCAAAATCATCAAGTACGCGTGTGCCTTCTATAAATACATCAAATACCCTTGCACCCACAGAATAAGCGCCCGAATACGTCTCCGCAAATTTTAAAGTTATATCATAAGTGCCAAAAGGAATGTTATTAAAAGTGTACGCGGACATTCCCCATCTTTCGGTCTGATAAAGCGTTCCCTGCCCTGCAGGCGCGCCCGCAACCGCACCCGAAGGCCCTGCCGCCGTACCCGCGGTGTAACCATAATCCGCCGCCCATATATGCGTTCCGTCATTGTGTGCCGCCCCGCCGCAGTTTACCCTGATGTCGGCAAATGTAGGCGTTACTGTGGCTGTATGGGTATAAGTACTTGTATTGGTTGCCGTTGCTGTATTGGTAAAAGTATATGTTGGATACGCGGGGTCCCAGGTATTGGTATTCGTGGCAGTGGGCGAAGGCGTATAAGTGGGCACGGGATGTACGGAATCATACGCGTGTTTAACAGCCCACACCGCTGTTGCCCTCATATAATAAAACGCCCTTGGTATTGTAAGGTTAACGCGGAACGCTTCGGGTGTCCTAAACCAGTACTGCCCGGTATTCCAGATTGTGTTTAAAAGCGACTGGCCTATATCGTCAGCCTGCGCTTCCATTCCCTGATGAATCATTCCCGCGGCAACGCCCCACGAAGTGCCAACCCAGCATTCTTCTGTCTGGCTTGAAGTTGTGTCTATTGTACCGTTCGCGTTCATTACGTTAATTACACCGTGCGTGCCGTTCCCGAATTTGGCAAAATTATTATCGTATATTTTCTGAAAAGAAGAAACCGCATTGGCGTCTGACACTATTCCGGGAAGCCCAAGCGCTTTGTTATACCACTGACCGCACAGCTGGTCTGACATTATCCTGGTTGGATCATGGCTGTCAGTATCAATCCTGTAATATTGCCCCGTCCACAGCTGTGATTCAAAGTTGGGCTGCGCGAAATCAAACCTGTCCTGATACGTCTGCGCAAGCGCGGTTTCGCCCTTTGCCAGCGCCATTTCTTTTGCCGCAAGCAATGACGCAAGATACAGCCCGCCGCAGTATGAAGTGTCGCCTGTTAAATCCATGTCATCATAAGTCTGGTCTATACCGTTGGAATCCGGCAGCCCGTCGCCGTCCGCGTCCTGCGTTGCGGTTTTTTCCATTGCTATTTTGCACGGCTGCCAGCAGTAATCAAGAAAAGCCGAATCTGTCCTGCCTGTTAAGTGCCAGTCGCGGTAAACCATAAGCACAAGTTTGGAATTTAAATCTTTCCAGTTTGTGGAATCCCTGTACACGTAAGCGTTCCAGCGTGTAAAGACATCGGCCCTTGAACCTATATCGTGCGCGGTTGTCCCTAATCCCGCGGGCCTGTCAGAGCGGTTGTTGTAAACAGAGTCTGAAAATTGTTTTATGCACTGCTTGTCAATTTCCGGCCAGTTCATGAACAAAGCCCATGAACCGTAAAACCTTACGTCTGACGTGCCGTAAAAATCATAAATATATGATTCCAGATGCGAAAACATATTTTCCGAAGGGTTGTCCGCCTGCCCTGAAGCAGCGCCCGCTTCCCAGTATGTGCCTGCGGTAAAATAAATATACATTTCATTTAACAGCATGGATTTAAGCCATTCGGGGTAATTGGGGTTATCGGTTATCCTGTGAATCCATTCATCAAGTTTCTGTTCCCACACAGACCTGTCAGCAAGCGCTTCACGCGCTATTGCCCACGAATTTGTCCCAAGGCGGTTAAAGTGCTGCGTATATTTTCTGTACCACTTGGCGTTATACTGCGACTGTGTTATTGGAATGTCCCACGATAATATTATTGGAATCCTTACTGTCTGACCCGGCGCAAGGGTGACCTTAAAAGCAACCGCGCCTATTGTGTTGCTGCCGACTGTATTTGAAAGCGCGCCGTCCGTGGAAAAATCAGTTTCAAGGGCGGCCCTGTTTGCCGCTGACATTCTTGTGACTGTAACGTTCGCCGATGATAAAGACGCAAGGCAGAACTCACCCTGTGTTTCAAGCGTTGGCGTGCCTGTGCCTGCTTTGTTTAAAACAAGGCCGGTATAATTTCCGTCCGTTACAAGCGAAGCCGAAGAACCATAGGGATTTTCCCACGTTAACATTATTGCCGCGTCATAGTTCTGGGTTGTGGGGTTTGTAAGCTCCCATTCATAAACGCCCACAGGATAACTTACGCGCTGATAATCTTCGGGAATAAGCGGAGAGTATTGCGTCACTTTTGCTTTTACATTAAACCTGCTGCCGGAATAGTTGACCCACGCAAAAGGAAAAAGCGAATTGTAAACAGCCTGCCCTGTGCCTAAGTTAGCAGAATCAAGGCGCTGTACTGTAGCCGCACCTGACGCCGGTTTCTGATACATAAAGAATTTGCAGTTAGTGTTGGCCGCGGTAAAAGTTCCCGTTTCATCGCCGGCGCCAATGTCAAGGCGTGAAAGGTAAAAATCCCCGTTATTTTTCCATGTAATTGTTCCTGCGCCAAAGCCGCCTATAGGCGCGCCGTCGGTATAGCCGGAAGCGCCCACATCGCGCGACCACGCCTGGGTTGGTATTATAGAAGAAGCGCGCAGGCCGGTAATAAAAACAAGCAAAACCATCACTGTAAAAAGCGTTCTGCGCAGCAAAGTTTTCTCCCGATAATATTAATAAAGGCGTATTGTTTAACCGTTTAAACAATATACAAAATTAGGGCAAAAGTGTCAAATGGTTTAAAAGGCGGCAGCTTGGCAGCTAAGTAGCTAGGCAGCTAGGAAAAACATGAGGAACGAAGGGACGGAAGTAAAAACTGAAGGTCGGAAGGTTGGATGGGCAGAGGGTCGGTTTGTTTTAGTCTTGGTAGACGCGGGTCTTTAGCCCGCGGCAGTTGGTCCGTTTTTACATAATCAAATCAAAACAACGCGGGCTAAAGACCCGCGTCTACCAAGACATAAGAATTAACCAAGCCTCTAACCATCTAACCATCCAAGCGTCTACTTCATTATAATCAGTTTATCCACCTTGCTTTTAATTTCGCCTTCGCCGTTATCTGTGGTTAACACAAAATAATACGTTCCTGTGGAAAGGTTTTTCAGTTTTCCCCTGTTTACGCTTCCGGTGTTTATTCCCGGGGTGCAGTTTTGGGATATTTCTGTTTCGCTTATCAGCCTGAACGCCGACGAATATAAACGCAGTTTCACCAACCCTGTACTTTTTGAAAGCTTGTATCTGATAAACATTTTCATCTCGTCAGATTCAGGGTTAAACGGATGCGGGTAAATAAATACATCTGTAATTTCCTGTTTATCCCCTTCCTGAATTGCCGGTGTAAGCGTAACGGTTGGGGTTAATGTGTTTATAATATTTGTAACAGTGGGAGTAACCGTCACCGTGATTGTACGTGTAAAAGTGGCTGTTATAGAAGGCGTAACTGTTGGTGTCGGAGATGTAAATGACGTGATAGTAATTGTCCTTGTAACCGTATTTGTAGCGGAAATAACCGGCGTCAGCGTTATGGTCGGCGTTGCCGTAAAAGTTAAGGACGAAGTAATTGTTATTGTTACAGTGATTGTATTTGTAACTGTCGCGGATAATTCTTCCGTATGCGTTGCCGTGGGGGTTGCTGTCTGTGTTGATGTAGCGGAGACCTCCACCGTCGAAGTTCCTGTTGCCGTTGCCGTCGGCGTCGATGTGGATGATATATCCTGTGTTACAGTTACTGTCGCGGTAGGCGTCTTGGTTATAGTTAACGAAAACACCTCTGTCATTGTAACTGTTGCAGTTGCTGTTAATGTCGCCGTGGCGGATAATACTTCTGTCATTGTAACTGTCGCTGTTGCCGTCGCGGAAATTACCGGGGTAAGTGTTATCGTGGCGGTTGGTGTCTCCGGGGATGCTGTTGAATAAAGGATCATATTGTCAAAATATAACGTCCCTGTATTTCCTGTCTCTGAATTTATAATAAATGTAAGATTGCTAATTGCGTCTATGGGCAGTATCGGGTCAGGGTCCAAATCAAGTGCCCAGTTTATTGTAAACACCAGGTGGTTCATGCCTGTTGTAATATTCTGATTTGCTGTAATAGTCCTGTACCATTTTGAAGTATCATTTGAATCCACAACTAATACAAGCTGATGATAAGTATCTGCCGCGCCCCAAGGTTCTTCGCCGGGCGCGATATAAACATCCATTTCAATGCGTGCAATACCGCTCCAGTCTGACGGAACAAAACCGCCAAGTGATGCTATTCCGTCCTGCCATGCCGCAATTGTTTCAACATCAATCTGAAGCGCGCCTGTCCCCTGCGTAATGGCCGCTGTTTCAATTGTGTTGATGGATATTGTAGAAGCGGTTTCTGTCCAGGCGCCGTTGTAATTTATGGTATCGCAGGTATTAAAAAGCACGCTTACAGGCGTGGGCGTCTGTGTGGAAGTGTGGCTGTTTGTAAATGTTTCAGTGGGCGTGTGCGTAAAAGTAAACGTAGGCCCGCCGGGTGTTATTGTATCGGTATAGGTAAAAGTATATGTGGGCGTGGCTGTCGGGCCCGCGGCAGAGGCGAAAAACGAAGCAAGCAGAGTGTATCGCGACTGGTAGCCCGTTGAATTTTCCGTTACTTCCCATGAATTTTCCGGCCAGCTTGTGTTCCAATCCTTATATGATTTCATGGGCGGCTGATTTTGCGGCGGTTCTATTGTGCCTATATACGAAGCGTCAGGAACAAAGTACCAGTTAGGCCCGCCGGATAATATTCCGGGCGCTGGATTTATATCCCAAACCGTGCCGTGGTGAAACCAGCCGTGATATATCTGCTTTATCGGCTTATCCGCGCCGTAAAGCTGAGACTGTGTAATGTAATTAAACGCGTTAGGGTTGCGCCCGTGAATGTAATGAAGATACTCTTCGCCTGTTTTTAAATATGCCGCAGAAAGCCCGGCGTTAACATTTAACTTATTACCAAAGACGCAAAGATTGCCCCATTCAGATTTGATTCCGTTTGAACCCCAACAGTGATGGCCATCCCAAGTATAAGACTTATATGGGTCGTTATTGCGCTGGCCATAAGCCTGGTTCTGTATACCCTGATTGATTGAATTTTTTACCGCGGTTACAACTGATGACGTGGCGCCCGGCACCAGGCAGTAAGAAATCAATCCCCTTTGAATTTCATAAGAACCGCTTGTTTCAAAATATCCGCTTGTAATCGGATTATGCACTCCGGTAGAAGGCGGGTCATCGTAGTGATCGTCAATATAAGTTCTATAATCTGTATCTCCGGTCAGCCTGTATAGTTCCGCTGCCGACATTATCCTGTGCCCCCTGTCAGCATCAACCCCTTTATTGGCGTTGGCGTTATCAAACCCGGTGTGATTGTAAGTAATATTCGAAGGATTTGCCTGAAGATAAGCCCACGCGTTTTCGGCGGCGATTTGAAGCGCGGCGGAATAACCCGGATAAGCTGCTTCATAAGGCGCAAAAAGGCGAGCGCCTATTGCGAATGACGAACAGCCGGAACCTGTGGCCGCTGTTGAATAGTTGGCATAAAAATACTGCCTGTTCTCTGTTGACGGGTCTCCGATACCGTTTCCTGTTCCGTTTATTCCTGTCACGACAAATGCGCCTGAATAAAGCGCGCCGTTTGTACCCTGCATTCTCAAAAGCCAGTCAAGTTCCCATTTTATTTCATCTAATATATCCGGTACGCCATTGTTAGATTCCGGAATTCCGGTAGCATCCGAAAATGCGTCCGGGTTCCATTCGTAAGCATAAGCCAAGTCCCATACTATAACAGCCATCCAAGATGTGTACTTTCTGTAATCGCCGGCATCGTGCCATCCGCCGGTAATGTCGCGTGCGGTTGCCGCTCCCTGATCGCCGCCAAGTGATGCGTCGTAAAGGCGCGCAGTCTGTTGAGTGGTTGTATGGCAAGCGGCATGTGTCCACGTACCGCCGTGAGCGCCGGTAATTGCCGTACCGCACCGCTGGTAATAATAGGATTTAACAGAGCTTTCAAGAATTGTGTTATACGTATCATCCGCAATATCAAAATCAAATGACTGAGTATTGTTTGTGGTGTCAAATATGTAATAAGTACCGGGCGTTGTATATGCGGAAAAATTTCCCTGCCATACCACATCGCCGGACTGGGAATGTTCCGCGCCGGCATTCCATGCGGTAACGGGGATAGTCATAACCGATATATCATCAGATGCGCGCCTTAATTCCACGCTTGCACCCGGAACGTATGTAACAGCTGCGTTATAACCCGTCCTTGGATCCGCAATCATAAACCATTTGTCGGCAGTTGTCCTGTACCCTATCTGGTCAACGATAATCTGCTCTGTTATCGGCGCACTAATAATGTAAGAGTTTAATATGGAAAGAAGAAATACCGTGGCTAAAACCCGTTTAAGTGTCATCTTTTCTCCTTTGATATAAGGCGTTAATTCGTTTTTGGACAAAAACAAATGAATAAAGTTGTGATGATTATAGCAGAAAAATTGAGGAAAGAGAAGCGGCTAGGCAGCTAGGCAGCTAGGCAGCTAGGAAAACATGAGGGACGGTTTAAAGCGTGAGGGACGGAAGTGTATCGAGAATCGAAATTCGAGATTCGAAATTTGATAATACCAACATTCACCTATCCCATAGGTAAAGACGCGGCCGGATGTATGCCTTTATTTATGGGATATGGGATAACAGGTTATGGGATAAGGTTTTCATTCTAACCATTACTTCATTATTATCATCTTATCCACTTTACTTCTGACCTCTGTTGCATTATCTTCCGAGATCAGGACAAAATAATACGTCCCGTTGGACATTGTTGACAGCCTTCTTCCGCTTATCGCGCCGATATTACTGCCCGGGTGGCAGTTTTTTGCTATGTCCGATTCTTCCAACAACCTGAAAGCTGATGAATATAATCTTATCTTTACCACAGCCGCGCTTTTGGAAAGGTTAAACTTTATGCCGGCGTAAGGATTTTTGGAAGCGTTATATGGGTGCGGGAAAACCATTACATCCGTAATCTTCTGTTTATCCCCTTCCTGTATCACAGGGGTTACAGTATATGTAGGCGTTGGAATTGTTGGAGTTTGAGTGAAAGTATTTGTCGGCGCTGTTGCTGTGCTTGTAAATGTATTTGTAGATACTGTTACTGTACTTGTAAACGTATTTGTAGGGACTGTTACAGTACTTGTAAACGTATTTGTAGGGACTGTTGCAGTATTAGTAAATGTATTTGTCGGTACAGTTGCCGTGTTAGTGAAAGTATTTGTCGGAACAGTTGCCGTATTTGTAAACGTCTGTGCTCGTAAACGTATTTGCAGGTGCAGTTGCTGTGCTCGTAAACGTATTTGCAGGTGCAGTTGCTGTGCTCGTAAAAGTATATGTAGGTGCAGTTGCTGTGCTTGTAAACGTGTTTGTAGGCACTGTTGCTGTGTTTGTAAACGTGTTTGTAGGCACTGTTGCTGTGCTTGTAAACGTGTTTGTAGGCACTGTTGCTGTGTTTGTAAAGGTTGATGTGTATGACGCAGTATGCGTGTAAGTGGATGTGTTGGTATAAGTGTGCGTGGGCGTTTCCGCGGCACCGCACGGCGCGCCAAGGGTTACTTCGCCGAAATTTGAAGGGTTCTGCCAGTTGGTGCTTGTGCCGTTCCACATCAAAACACCTTCCCTTTCATCGCCGTCCTGGTCATAATTTACGCCTACGTCAAAACCCATTACCATGCCTTCAAAAGGGGTAACTCCCAAATCGGCCCATGGCACATCAATTTCAACCGTGTAACCTCCCACAATATAGCCGTAAGCAGCGTAAGCGTTTCCGGGATCACCGCTTTGTTCCCTTATTATACCTTCGACGTAGCGCACGCTGAACTGATAATCATCAGCGTCGTATGTTGTGCTTTTATCATTATTAACATCAAGGTAAAGTTCAACCGAATCGTCGTTATACCATTCTGTGCCGGAATCATTGTAAAGCGCGCTGTCAGTAATCTGCACGCCAAGGGTAAAACCATAATCATCATACCGCACTTTATAACGCGCGGATACGGGCGCAGGCATTGTACCCGTAACCACTTTTAAAACCTCAGTCCATTCCCCTGCCTGCCAGAAAGCTTCATCCAGGCTTCCGTCAATTATCAAAGATGGCCCGGAACAAATTGCCACAGGTAATACAACAGTGGGTGTAACCGTGAATGTATGCGACGGCGTGTACGTATTTGTCTGCGTAGCCGTATTTGTGAAAGTATATGTGGGGCCGTCGGGCGTATTTGTATTAGTGGGCGTGAATGTGGGTACTGACGGATTTTTACAAAAACCCGCAAGCGCGTAAACAAGCGCTCCCTGCCAGTTTATAGCAATTTCATTTGAGGCATATGAATCCTGATTATCTGTCCAGTACATAGCGGCACCAAGGCCTGCCGGCATTGCGGTTAAAGCGGGGTCGCCGCTGTTGGTTCCGTTAGAACCGCCTACAAGATATCCCGGCACAGGATTTGTTATACCATCCGCGCCGGACGTCCTGTCATGCGGGTACATCGGAGGGCTTGTCCCGATTCCCGTTACATATGAACGCCTGAAAGGGTTTCTTCCAAGAAGATATCCAAGCGAATCAAGCGCTGTATTAACATAGTTAGCGTTGGGCGACACCATATTGGCAATCTGAAGCAGCATTGTCTGCCTTGCTACCGAACCATTGCAGCCCCAGTAAAAATTTGTGCCCAAAGGCCTTGAATACGCGTGATTATTTTTCTTTGTAACTATAGTGTTTGCATCGGCAATCAAATCAGCCTGTATATCATTTACAATAGCTGTGTTCTTGCCTGTCCTTGTGCACATCAAATACGTGTACATGCCCAGATTTTTTACGTTGCCCCAGTCAAAATCCTCATCCGTTTTATCGGAATAAGCATTTGCCCTGTTATCAAGGTCTGTCTTTGCATTGGCATCACCTGTCGTGGCCCACATTTCAGCTGCAGCCCATAGCCTGTCGTCGCTGTCTGTTGTCCCATATCCTCCGGTTGTAAATGCGGACTGATCCGGGTTTTTATTCGCCGTATTTGTGCGCAGAAAATTATAACTTACCCATGCCGCGTCAAGGCATTTCTGCGCGTACACAGGGTCATACGGGTAGAAAATTCTGGCAGCCATTGCGCACATCGCCACAAAATCAGCGGTAGCCGCAGAACCCCAGTCAACATAATAGCGGGTTGCGGTTTCTGTTTCCGGCATTATAAAACCGCCGAAATTCAGGGTGCTTAATTTATGGGAAACTTTACCGGAACCGTCCGGATACTGCATTTTTAAAACCCAGTCCATTTCCCACCTTAATTCTTTCAGAAAATCAGGATACGCCGATACATTATACTCCGGATAACCTGCAACTGTATTCGGCATGTATGTAAGCGGGATATTGTTCAGTACGCTTCCGTAATGTTCCCACGCCATGAAGAACATACCCATTGTTATGCCTGCGTTAACTATATATTTGTTAAAATCTCCGGCATCATGCCAGCCGCCTTTTCCGTCCCTAATATTGCTTCCAAATCCTATGTAGTTCTGATTCGCGTCATTTGTATGGCACGCGCCGTGCCCGAAAGTCTGCCCGTTTGTAACAGCGCTGACAGCCATTCCGCAGCGCCAGTAATACATGGATTTATAAGAAGTAATATAAGCATCATTATATACATTATCCGCTATAGTAAAATTAACCGACCTGCCGACGCCGGTCACATCAACATAATAGGTGCCGGGTGTTGTAAAAGAGGTAAAATTAAGTTTATAAACAGTTTCATTGGAATCAGTTGCATTAACCGGCCCGGTGATATTAGCGGCGGTTGAAGAAAAAACAACAGCGTTTGTTGAAGCCCGAAACCGCCGTAGAGACCGACGCCCCTTTGTCATTTGCAGGAAGAAATCCCACAGAATTTACCCTAACCTGAGAATCCGCAGAGAATATAAACGACGGGATTAATATTAAAAGCCCTGTAAGTAATTTCAGTATCCCTTTTTTCATAAAATCATTCTCCTGTTCTGTCATTTGTAATAACTTAAATATAATTTTTTATGTATTAAGCCCTGGTAGCCCCGCCTTTTAATACCGAGCCTATTATTACATTGCTCGGTATTATGCGCGTGTTCTGTTTTAAAACAAATCCAACTGCCGCGGGCTAAAGACCCGCGTCTACCAGGACAACAAATGCCTAACCACAGCTGACTGCCGCACCCTAAAGGGTGCGCCTACCATGACAAAAGACTCAAGCCGAGCTGCCAAGCTTTCCAAGCCTCAAAGCATCCAAGCCTCAAAGCATCCAAGCCTCTATTTTAAAATTATCATCTTCTCTGTCCTGCTTCTCACATATCCGTCCGCGCTATTACCTTCCAGTACAAAATAATACGTCCCATTTGCAAGATTTACAAATTCCCCTGCCGCTATTGCGCTCTTCTTTCTTCCGGGAACGCATGCCGAAGAAACATCAACTCTCTTTAACAGCCTGTAACCCGAAGAATAAATCTTCAGCTCAACGGAGTTCATGCTTTTGGTAAGGGTAAATTCAAAATATACGTTCCCTTTTTTTCCAAAAGGAACCGGATAAACATCAACATCTTTAATTTCGGCTTTTTTGCCTTCAGTAGCAACCGGCGTTGGCGTACCTGTAAACACAACAGTTACGGTTGCCGTAAAGGTATATGTGGGGGTAAAAACAACGGCTGTTTCAGTATAAGAAACGGTAAACGTATGCGTGGCTGTCGGCGGCACTGACGTGAACGTATTTGTGGCCGTATTTATAAACGTCCTTGTAAATGTATGCGTGGCTGTCGGCGGCACTGACGTGAAAGTGTTTGTGGCCGTATTTACAAACGTCCTTGTATATGTATGCGTGGCTGTCGGCGGCACTGACGTGAACGTATTTGTGGCCGTATTTATAAATGTATTTGTTATTGTGTGCGTAAACGTATTTGTGCTTCCCGGCGGAGGCGTGTTTGTAATTGTGGCGGTATTTGTATTGGTGGCGGTATTGGAATTTGTAAATGTATTTGTCGCCGTGTTTGTGAACGTACTTGTGGGCGGAACAGGCGTAAATGTATCAGTTGCAGTATGCGTATTTGTAAACGTATTTGTTTTTGTAAATGTATTTGTTATTGTATGTGTAAACGTATCAGTGCTGCCCGGGATAGGTGTTTCCGTAACAGTCGGCGTGTTTGTCTTTGTGGCAGTGTTCGTGAATGTGTTTGTCGGCGGCACAGGCGTGTTTGTTTTTGTGGCTGTGTTAGTTGCCGTATTTGTAAATGTGTTTGTTGCAGTATTTGTAGCCGTTTTAGTAAACGTGTTTGTAGGCGGAACGGGCGTATTTGTCTTTGTGGCTGTGTCAGTAAATGTGCTTGTTGGCGGCACAGGAGTATATGTCCTTGTAGCCGTATTTGTAAATGTGTTTGTGGGAGGTACCGGCGTATATGTCCTTGTCGCCGTATTTGTAAATGTGTTTGTGGGAGGTACCGGCGTATATGTCCTTGTAGCCGTATTTGTAAACGTGTTTGTGGGAGGTACGGGCGTATTTGTCCTTGTGGCTGTAAAAGTATGAGTAATTGTCGCGGTAAAGGTGTTTGTCCTTGTCGCGGTAAAAGTATTCGTCCTTGTAAAAGTGTGCGTGAATGTTTTTGTAAACGTATTTGTATGCGTCCTTGTGGCGGTAAACGTATTGGTCCTTGTGGGAGTGTTTGTCACAGAAGCCGCGTTTACAATTTTTATCGCGTTAATAAGCCCGTTATCAACATCAGCAGGCATTGATATATTAAGCTGCCCGTCATTTACGGTAATATTGACCGTTACGTCATAAGCATTGTTATATCCCGCCACCGCGTACAAATCAAGGTTGTTTACTACAGTATTGTTTTCCGCTACTATGTCAAATATCCTGCTTCCGTTTCCGCCTGTCGTGTTTCCCCAATAAGATTCACACATTTTAAACGTAACCGAATATGTCCCGTTAGGAATATCAAACCTGTATTCCACCGGGTCCGCATAACGTTCAGTCTGATACAGCGTGTCATCTGTGGTATTGCCAATTGCCACACTTCCCCTGCTTACAACCGTACCACCCACATATCCCCAGCTTCCTGCCGCGTAAGCTTTATCAGCCTGCCATACGCCTTCCGCATTTGTATACTGCGGCCCGGCACAGTTGACCAACAAACTTGCAAAAGGAGTGGGCGTTCTGGTGGGTGTAAACGTAGGCCCGCCCGGTGTTATTGTTTTTGTAAAAGTGGGAGTCTGCGCGTTACACGCTGTCCAGTTATTCGGATTCGTCTGAATCTTGCCTATTATATAGTTACCCGCGGTTGTAAACCTTGGCGGGTTGCTGAGGCACGACCCTGCCTGCAGATACGCAGAAGATTCGTTTTTATCACACCACGACCACCCTGCCCAGCTTATTTTCTGACCGCCTGTATTGGCTCCGTCAAATATGTTTAAAAAATTCGTGGCGTTTGCAGTGTCAATTGCGCCGTTTCCGCTTGCATCGCTTATGCCCCACTCTGTACAGAAAATTGGAAGTTTATCGGTAAAGGGCGTAACTAAGCCGGTGGAATGTGATGCGGCATAGAAATGAAACGTGTACATAATATTTGTATAGTTTAATTTATTATTTGCAACATCAGTACCAAGCTGTGACCAGTTAGGCGTACCTACTATTATTATGGTGTCAGGGTCATTTGCGCGGATTATGGGGATTATGATATTCGCGTAAGTCTGAACAGTTGACCACGAAACGCCGTTAGGTTCGTTGCAGATTTCATATATTACGTGCTTTTTATCTTTATGCCTTAATGACATTTCCGCGAAAAAAGTTTTGGCCTCATTAATATGAGCATTAGGATCGCCCGGCGTAAGCATATGCCAGTCAATTATCACATAAATACCCCGTGCTTCGCACCAGTCAACAATTGTATTTACCATATTAGAGTATTTCGTTTTATCAGTCAGGTATCCGCCTTCATCAACATACATAGCAGCCCTGAATACATCAATTCCAATTGTATTAACCATATAATCCATAGTGGCGGTATCCAGACACTGACCAACGCCGTACCACTGAAGCCCCATGCTGGACATTCCTTTTAATTGGACCGGATTTCCGCATGAATTGGAAAGCTGATTTCCGACAAGCTTAAGCTCGCCGTTTTCAGATACAGGCGTGGCATATAATAAAGGAATAAAGATAAACACCATTAATAAGGCGTTTAAAGATTTTTTCATTGAAATCTCCTCTTTTTTGCATGGTATTTTAAGCCATTTCATAATGAAAAATCACGTTCCTGTATATTACCATACTTTTGACAGTTTTAACGTTAAAAAGTTGCGGTTAAATGTTTAACAAAGGACTGCAGCTAAGCAGCTGGGCAGCTAAGCGGCTTGGCGGCTCTGAAGGTTTGGTATTGGTAGATGTGGGTTTTTATCCCGTACTGTTTAGATTTAATTGTTGCGATTTTTTTTGTTTCGTACGCATAGTAATAACGTCGTTATAACAGAGGCAGAAGTCGTTTTGTTTACAACCAAGTTCAACTGTCCCGCCTGCTTTCACTCGCAAGCTCGCTTCATTGCCGGGATTTCCGCTTCGCAGGCTTGCTATAACCGCACCCTGAAGGGTGCGCCTACCAGATCTAAACTGAGCTTCTAAGCTGCTGAGCTGCCTAGCTGCTATTTTAAGACAATCATCTTATCCGCTTTGCTTTTGGCTTTTCCTGATGCACCGTCCGCTGTCAGGACAAAATAATAAGTGCCGTTTGAAAGATTTTTAAAATCTTCTGCGCGGGTATGCGCCCTGTTCAACCCTGCCGTAAATACTCCTTCAAATTCAATATTTTTCACAAGCCTGAATGAAGATGAATATATTCTAAGCGACACTCCTGCGGCATTCTTCGCAAGTTTAAATATGACAAAGGGTCCTGCCGGAGAAATTTTAGAATTATAAGGATTTGGATAAATCATAACTTCAGAAATTATCTGTTTTGCGTCTTCCGCGATAATGGAAGAGGGAGTATTTGTAATCGTGGCTGTGGGCGCCGGAACCGTTGCCGTTGCCGTATGCGTATCAGTCGGAATAACAGGTGTACTTGTAGCCGTGTATGTATTTGTAAACGTATGCGTGTGTGTATGTGTAGCGGTATCAGTGTTTGACGGAATCAGCGTTTCTGTGGGAGTGTTAGTGTTTGTACTTCCCGGCGGAACCGTGTTTGTTTCCGTAAAAGTATTTGTGGCGGTATAAGTGTTTGTATAAGTACTTGTTTCAGTGGCCGTATGCGTGTGGGTATTTGACGGAATCAGCGTTTGCGTGGGGGTGTTAGTGGACGTGCTTCCCGGCGGAACCGTATCTGTTATTGTTGCCGTGTGCGTGTAAGTTGAAGTGTATGTGAACGTAAACGTTTCCGTGAAAGTACCTGTAAAGGTCGGAGGCACTTCGGTATAGGTCTGCGTTGCCGTATTTGTAAATGTGTAAGTATAAGTATATGTGGCGGTATGAGTATCCGACGGAGTTGATGTAATTGTGAAAGTATGCGTGTTTGTGCTGCCCGGCGGCGGAGTGTTTGTAATTGTTGCGGTATTTGTGTCTGTCGGGGTTTCCGTATTGGTATGCGTTGCCGTATGTGTATGCGTATATGTGAAAGTGGATGTATTTGTATTCGTATAAGTATATGTCGCGGTATCAGTTGCGGTATGTGTATTTGTGGGAGGCTCCGGTGTATTTGTGGCGGTATGTGAACTGGTATGCGTATAAGTATATGTGCTTGTGGCGGTATCTGTTGCCGTATAAGTGTTTGTGAAAGTGGATGTGGCTGTCGCAGTATCGGTATTTGTGTTCGTATGTGTGTTTGTCGGAGGCACCGTATTTGTATATGTGAATGTAGGCGCCGGGCCCGCGGGGATTATTGCAATGGCGCGGAAGTTGGCGCTGTCAACCGCGGATGAAGCGGTTATATTTATCTGCCCGTCCGTAATTAAAACATTTGATATAATTACATCATACGCGCGCATTGCTCCGGGAGCTGATACATATAAGTCAAGATTGTCAATTACAGTTACTCCCTCCACACTTACGTCAAAAATCCTCTCCCCTGCCGCGTTGAACCATGTTTCAGCGAACTTAAACGTAATATCATAATATCCGTTTGGAACGGTAAAAGTATATGACGGGTTTCCGTACCTTTCGCTTTGATAAAGCGTGTCATCTGTTGTGCCTGCAATCGCGTCAGTTACAGATGTGGCAGTCCCGCCGGTAAACCCATAATCCGCAGCCCATGTGTTCCCCGCGCCGTCAAGATAAGCCGCGCCTCCGCAGTTTACGCGTATCGGAGTGGGCACAGGCGTGTTTGTAGGCGTTTGTGTGCTTGTGTAAGTATTGGTATTTGTAAACGTACATGTAAGCGGATAGCATTCGCTTGTGGATGTATTTGTAAATGTAGCGGTTGCTGTCGCGGTATTTGTGAACGTATTTGTGTTTAAAGGAGTGTATGTATAAGTGGCGGTTGGAGGGTAATATGATTCTATCCGCAGCGCGTTTAAAATACACATTTCGGTTACCTGCGTAAGGTCAATGTTCAGTTTTCCATCTGTTAACAATACCGGATAACTTCTGTCAACCGCGTATGCCTGGCTGTTATTAACGGCATAAACGTCAAAAGACGATTCCACAACCTGCCCTTCAAGAAGTATATTAAACAGCCTGGCATTGGCGCTGTTTACAAACATTTCATTAAATTTAAGCGTGACAAGATACCAGCCGTCTGCAAGGTCAAAAGTATAAGAAAGCGCCGCGCCCCATCTTTCCGTAAGATACAAAACATCATCTGTTGTGTTGTTTACAATATTTCCAAGCGCGGTACGGTCGCCGGTATTTGCGGGTGTGTTATAACCCCAGCTTCCCGCTATATATGCTTTGTCGGCAAGCCAGACATTTCCGCCGGTGGTTACCTGAGCCCCCGCCACATTTACCCTTAAAACATTTATCGGCGTGGCAGTGACAGTCGGTGTGCTTGTCTGCGTAAAAGTACATGTAAGCGGGTGGCATAAAGACGTGGGGGTATTGGTAGGCGTATTTGTAGGCCCCGGCGTCGGAACAAAAGCCGCAAGCACATAAGCGTACGCCGCCATCCAGTTTATTGCCACTTCGTTGGAAGTGTAATTCCCTGCATCATCAACATAACATTTTGCCGGCGCCCCTATTGTATCGTAATATTCATTTGGCCCTCCGGCAAGAATCCCGGGCCAGGGCGGCGTAATTCCATCCGCGGCAGACGGCTGGTGATGAGGCTGGTTCGTGTAAACCTCGCCGACGTAAGTAAGATAAGATTTATTCATGGCGTTTCTGCCAAGGATATAATGAAGCACTTCTTCCGCGGCGTCTTTATAAGTATCATCTCCGAATATTTCCGATGCCGCAACAAGCCGTATCGCCCTGTTTAAAGCAACAGAGTTTGAGCCCCAGTAATAATCGCCGGAGTTAAGTACAAACTTATACCCGTTCGTTGACTGCACCCTGTTCCTGAACGTGTTAACCTGCGGCTGAAATAACGTTTTCATAGCGTTAACCACGGTGGTATTTACCGATGGCTGTTTGGACTGCATATATGACATATAAGCAACGGGATGAAGTTCTTTCCAATCATCGCCAAGGTCAGACATTAATGTAAGCGTTCTATCCGTATAATGCGCGGCAACATAAGTATTATACTGCGCCTCGCCTGTGGTGTTAAACAGTTCAACCGCCGCCCATAACCTTTCATCACTGTCATCGGTATCGCCGTAAATTCCGCCCATACTGCCGTCAGTAAAACCGCCGGCCGGGACAATATTGGGGTTTGCCTGTAAAAAAGCCCACGCGTTTTGTGCGGCTGTCAGGCATTCCGCGGCGTACGCGGCGTCATACATATCAAAAACGCGCGCCGCAATTGCCATTACAGCCGCAAAATCCGCGGTCGCGGCGGAAGATATTGCAAAGATATACCTTGTATCAGTATCTGACGTCGGCATAATATTCTGAGGAAAGCCGTTTGAAAGTTTGTGGAAAACACCGCCGTTTGTGTGCTGCATTTTTTTATGCCAGTCAAGGTTGTATTTAATTTCGGTCAGAACGTCAGGCAGCGCGCCGCCGGAATATGGAAGCCCAAGATTAATGTGTTCAAGCGCATCGTAATATTTTTCGTACATAAGAAGAAGCTCGCCGTTTGTTACGCCGCAGTTTAAGGCGTACTTGCCGTAATCGCCGGCGTCGTGCCAGCCTCCGGTTGTATTCTTTGTCCCGTTTAATCCGGTTGAACCCGCGTAAGTTCCGTCATTTAAATGGCACGCGCCGTGGGTAAAAGTGGTTCCCCTGTGAGTTAAGGTTACAGATGCGCCGCAGCGCTGCCCGTAAAATCCCCGCATAAGAGTGGTTAAAGTGTCAGTATGAATGGTATCGGATATTCTAAAGTTATAAGATTCGCCCAACCCTGTTACCGCTACGTAGTATTCGCCGGGTGTTGTAAGCGCGGAAAAATCGCCTGTTTTAACAGAATCACCGGACGCGGCATCGGCAACAGCCGCCGAAAAAGTGCCGGTAAATACAGTTGTACCGCCCGAAACAGTTTTAACGGTGAATGATGTAGCAGAATTCCCGACAAGAATTACATATTTATTACCAAGGGTTCTATAACCCTCCATGTCCACGCGGATGGCATTATTTTGTGCGGAAAAAATATTAACTGTTATAAACAAAACGGCTATAGTCAGCAATGTTAGTTTTTTCAAGTGCCGTTTCTCCTTAAATTATTCTTTTTGCGGTTATCACATTTAACAATTATTTTGACAAATTTAAGCGTTTAAAGTTTCGGTCAAAGTGCAATTCTGAAACGGTGTTTATTATACTAAAACAGGGATAGATTGGCAATGAAATAAGGGAGAAATACGGCAGCTAGGCAGCTAGGCGGCTGGGAAGCTGGGAAGCTGGGAAGCTGGGAAGCTATAAGACATATCAGAGATAGATGATAAAAGCACGGAATATATTTAAGACACCTTGATGGTTGGATGGTTGGAAGTTTCTTTGTGCCTTGGTAGACGCGGGTCTTTAGCCCGCGTTGTTTTGATTATGTTTTTATATAATTAATCCGTTTTATACTGGTTCTATTCTATTTAAAATATTCTTCATATTAACAACCAACTGTCCCGCCCGCTTCAGATTGCAAGCTCGCTTCATTGCCGGGATTTCCGCTTCGCATGCTCGCTACAACCGCACCTTAAAAGGTGCGCCCGCCTTGCCGCCTTGCCGCCTTGCCGCCTTGCCGCCTTGCCGCCTTGCCGCCTTGCTGCCTAGCTGCCTAGCTGCCTAGCTGCCTAGCTGCCTAGCTGCCTAGCCGCCGTCTATTTTATTACCACAACCGCACCCTGCTTTATAGCTTTCTTATTTAATCCACCAAACTTCCCGTTGTCCGCTTCAATGACATAATAATACATTCCGGACGCAAGTTTCTTTTTGGGCTTCCACAAAACTTCATGCCATCCTATACCTATGTTATTCTCTTTTATCGTGTCAAACTTTCTGTCTGCAAGGGTGTAAAAATGAATGTTAACTGTTTTTGCCAGCCCTTTTATTATCTGATATCTTATTTTAATTTCATTTCCTTTTGACGGGTTTGGATAAGGAAAATGTTCACCCACCGTTATATAAACCGAAGGAATTTCGGAAGTTGGGGTGGCTGTAATTGTTATTGTTGACGTCATGGTTATGGTAAACGTGGGCGTGGATGTCACAAACGGCGTAACCGTTGATGTCAACGTAATTGTAGGCGTAGGCGAAGCTGTGCTTGTAAAAGTAATTGTCCTTGTGGCTGTCTTTGTCGCTGTAAGTGTCCTTGTCGGCGTCGGCGATACAATAGGAGTGTTTGTTCTTGTCAGGGTTACCGTAACGGTAGGCGTAACCGTAGGCGCCGGCCCGTCTTTTAAAAAAGCAGCAACACCGTATATCAGCCCTGCCTGCCAGTTAATGGCAATTTCATTTGATGAATAAGAACCCACATTATCGACCCAATACGCGGCCTTTGGAAGCCCAGCGGGCATTGCTCCAATTATCGGGTCATCCGTATTATTAGACCCATGCGAACCGCCCACAAGATACCCCGGTATCGGCGCGGCAATTCCGTCGGCATTACACCTTCTGTCATGCGGATAAAGCGCGGGGTTAGTGCCGATACCCGTTACCTGAGAGCGTCCAAAATGATTTCTGCCAAACAGATGGCTTAATATTTCAAAGCCGGCATTTCTATATTTGTAATCCCCTGTCATTTTAAAAGCCGAATATAAAATCACAGACATCCTTGCCACCACGCCGTTACTTCCCCACCAGTGATTTGACATTGACCTTCCATAGCCATGAGAATTAACGGATGAAACAATCCCATTTGCTGTATTTATCGTGTTGGTTCTTATCCTGTCCGTAATGACCGAATTCTTACCCGGCCTGTCGCAGAAATAATAAGTAAGCATAGCCATATCTAAAAGATTATTCCAGTCATATATAGACTGCATATATCCGCTTGAAGCCCTTGCTTCAAAATAATCGCGGTAAACCGTTTTTCCCGTGGACGCAAAAAGTTCCGCGGCCGCCCATATCCTGTTGCCCGCGTCATCTCCGTTATAAATGCCGGTGTAAAAACCAAGCCCGTAAGCGTCAAATGTTACTATTGACGGATTGTCTATTAATGCCTGAAACGCAAGTTCCGCGGCGTCAAGGCATTCCTGCGCGTAAAACGAATCATAGGGCGCGAAGTATCTTGCCGCCATTGCCATCGTGCCGGCGAAATTAGAAGTGGCATACGTGCTCCACGGAAGAAAATACATAAGCGAAGTGTCATTCGCGGGCAACACGTTCATTGAAGTGTGATTTTTGCTTGTAAGCTTATCGTGAATTTTACCGCTGCCGTCCGCGTACATCATTTTAAACAGCCAGTCGGTTTCCCATTTTATTTCCTGAAGATATTCCGGCATCCCCGGATTTAAATCAGGAATCCCGTATGTCATGGCATTTATTGAATCGCCGAAATCTTCCCACGCCATAAACATAGGCCATACTGTTATCCCCACATTTCCCAGGTATCTTCCGTAATCTCCAGCGTCATACCAGCCGCCTGTGCCGTCCTTGTATGAATTTGAATACGGCTCGTTTGAATAGTATAAATTCGCGTTAGCCATATGTCCGGCGTTCCAGGAATATGTTGTACTGCCGTAAGTATAAGAAACCGCGGTTCCGGACCGCCACATATACATTCCAAGAAAAACTTTTTTAAAAACATCCTCAAAAACCGTTTCTGAAATTTCAAAACCCTGCGTCCTGCCCACCCCGTCCACATTTATGTAATAATTGCCCGGCGTTGTAAGCGGCGAAAAGTCCAGAACATAAACATTTCTTTCGCTGTCAGAAGTATATACAGGCGCTGATGCAGTGCCGGAATAAACAGATGCATTATCCGATGACCTAAGCACCTGAAACGAGGTGCAGGGCACATTAACCGATGCCTTTTTTGACATTACAGGTTTATATCCTGCACCGCAATAAACAATATCGCTGTCAGCGGCTGAAAGAAAAACCGAACAGCATAAAAGAGCGGTGAGTGTCAGGTAAAATTTACGCATTTTATCTCCTGCCGTTATTTAAGCACTACAATCGCACCCTGAACCACATCGCGTTTTAATCTGTCCCCTGTCCGCCCGTTGTCAGCCTCCATTATATAATAGTACATTCCGTTGGAAAGCTGCTGTTTGGGTCGCCACAGCACATCGTGAAAACCGGGCGCGCTGTCAGAATCCTTTATCATATCTATTTTTCTGTCGCCAAGCGTATATATATGTATTTTAACATTTTTCGCGAAACCGGTCTTTATCTGGTAACGTATATTAACGCTTCTTCCGTTTGAAGGGTTGGGATAAGGAAAATGATCGCCTATTGTTATCCTTATATTGGCGGAAATAGTGGGCGTAACCGTAGGTTCCACATAAACAGTAGCCGTCAACGTGGGCGTATAAGTCGCCTGCGGAGTCATTGTAACAGTGGGGGTTGCAGTCATTGTTGCCGCGGGCGTCCTTGTCCTTGTAGCTGTCCTTGTGGGTGTCCTTGTCCTTGTGACTGTGGGCGTCCATACTGACGCGTCAAAGAACTTTATATTATCAATCTGAACTGTATATATGGCGCTGTTAGAGATAAACCTCATTGTCCCAAGGGTTGTCGGATACGGGTTATAAACTTTTGAAAGCGGGATATACGCGGTCTTCCATGTTGTTGTTATCACACCGCCAGGCACGTATGCGGCAACGTTAAAATCATTATCTGTTGCGCGGTTTGTCCATGTGTTCCAATCAGGTATAAAAAGCAGCTGGCTTATCGTGCCTGCCGTCGCCCTTACATCAATACTTATATATGTCCTGTCATTTCTGGGCCTTGCAGTTGTCATCCACCGGGCTTCCTGCCATCCTCCCGCAGTGTAAGCAATCTGCATCGCATTGCCCGTGTTCCCCGCCGCCGGTTCAGAAAACATTGCCGCGTTGTTGACGCTGCCGTCCGCAAGTGTATAACCCGCGATATCGCCGTTATAAATTAAATCAGGGACAGGCGTCGAAGTTATTGTTCTTGTGGGCGTTACAGTCCTTGTAACTGTCGGCGTATGCGGGTCGCCGACAGGAGTTTCAGTTGCAGTCCAGCAGATAAAATTTCTTGCAGGATTGGTAATATTAGCGGCAACAAACTGCCCTGCCGTGCTTAAATTTGCTATTGTCCAGCCGGTTGTGCTGCAGGAATTTAAAGTAAGATGCGACGTGGATTTTAAGTGCTGGTCAGTTGCCCAGTCCCTGTCGTCGGAATACGACCATGAAGCCCAGCTTAGTTTTATGCCCTGCGGATTGTTTATCGTGTCAACGCCGGACATTATATCCATAAACTGCTGCGCGCGCGGATAATTGTCGCCGCCGTCGCCGGAAGCATTGCTTGCGCCCCATTCGGATACAAATATCGGAATCTGGTTTATATATGGTATAAGCATGGACGTGGAATGTGTACCCGCGTAAAAGTGAAACGCGTACATTATATTGGGTTCAAGTATCTGGTCATTTACAACATCGGCGCCCAGCTGCGAATAGTTGGGCGTACCGACTACAATAACCGCGTCCGGGTCAATGGCCCTTATACGCGGAATAATATCTTCGGCGTAAGCTTTTATCTGAGCCCAGGTCACGCCGTTAGGTTCATTGCATAATTCGTATATCACAAAGTTTTTATCCTTGTGTTCTGTTGCCATTGCAGTCCAGAATATCCTTGCGTCTTCTATAAAATTATTCGGGTCATCATTTAATATATGCCAGTCAATTAAAGCGTACATTCCCGCCGCGCCTATCCAGTCCACCATCTGGTTAACGCGCGATGTCCAATACGCCGGGTCCTGAAGATAGCCGCTTTCCGAAGCTTTTACATACATTGCAATCCTGAACAAATCCGAATTCATTGTATTTGCCGCGTACTGAACCGCAGCCTGAGTATAACAGCCGTCAAACCACCCTATACCATGCGTGGAAACGCCGCGCAGCTGCACCGGCGTGTCGCATTGATTAACAAGCTGAAGCCCGTTTACTTTAAGCTGCCCGTTTTCAGAAACAGGCGAAGCGTAAATAAACGCAGCCATAAGAATTAACGTTAAAACAATCAGGTGCTTTTTAGCCATTTTCAGTCTCCGTGTTTGTGTTTTTGTTTAAGCGCTTTCCCTGATAATCAGTTCAGGTTCAAATACCTTTATTTCTTTTTTGACATTCTTTTCTTCCATAAGTTTCTTTAACATATCAAAAGCAGCGCGCCCCATATCCACAACCGGCTGCTTTAAAGTGGTAAGCGAAGGTGTTACAAGAGAGCCCGTATCAAGCCCGTCGTATCCTATAATTGCAATATCATCGGGAATTTTAACGCCTTTTTCTTTGGCCCTTTTTATCATCCCCATTGCGACAAGGTCTCCGGCGCTGCAAAATACCGCATCCACCTGCATTTTATCATTTATAATTTTGTCCATCAAATCCTGCCCTTCCTGAAAATTATAAGCGGCACTGCGCAGTGTCTTGCTTTCATCATATTTAAGCCCGTTATCAGCCAGCGCCTGCATAAAACCTTTCTCCCTGTCGGTCACGCATGAAAGATGAGTGTACACGGCGCTGATTAAACCTATGTTTTTCTTTCCTGTTTTAATAAAGCGCTCCGTTGCTTTATACGCGCCTTTAAAACTGTCGCCTTTAACTCCGGCAAAACCGTCAAATGTCTCTTCAACAAATACTATCGGCAGGCCGGTATCATTGTATGCCTGCAGTGTTTCTTTTTCTGTCCTCATGTTAATTGCAATTACGCCGTCTGCACGCCTTCCATAAACAATTTCCTTTAACAATTCAGCTTCCTGATCCGCGCGCGCTGAAAAATGCAGTGTGGTATAATCCGTTTCAACGACACCGGTGTCTATCCCGTTAAAGATATCTATTTTAAAAGGGCCATAAAACATTGATGACGCAACGGCTATTACATTTGTCTTGCCTTTAACAAGGCTTCGCCCAATCTGATTGGGATAATAATTCATCTCTTTTACAGCCTTTAAAACTTTCTCTTTGGTTTTATCGCTTATCCTTGGGTCGTTGCGGATTACCATTGATACCGTGGTTGCGGTAACCCCGACTTTTTTGGCAACATCTTTTATTGTAATGCTCATTTTATGGCTCCTTTAATTTTAACGTTAAAACAAATATATAAAAAAAAAGCGGTTATGTCAACTTATAAAACTATGGCCTTAACAGAACCGCATTCCATATAAGCAGCGCACCTTCCAGAAATAACCTGAAATTCGGGTAATAAGACGGGACAATATAACCAAAAGCGAAAATAGGAATAAAAAACAGGTAAAAAAAGTAAGCTGTTTTTCCGGGAAAATCCGTGTCAGCTTTAAGCCGCGCTATACAGATAACAGCGCTGTATATAGCTATAAAAACTACCAGAAAAGTCGTTATGCTGCCCGCATTTTCCTGTGCCTGTGTAACGCCTTTAAAATAATAAAAAATAATGTTATTAAAAAGGTTTAGTACAAGAAAAAATACGGTAAGCCTTGCAAGAATATAACGTTCTTTGGGAGGGGCTGAAAAATATAATGCAATTGTCCCGGGAAAATCAGATGAAACCACTTTAAAATCAACCTTTTCCCTTTTTAACGTTGAGAAAATTGACTTTTTAACTTTCATATCAAGCGGTTTTTTTTCGCCGGTGGCAAATATGGTATGGCAGCTCCAGCACGTATCGCTTCCATCTTTGTTTACCTGATTACAACGCGGACATTTAAAAGCCATAGCCACCTCTTTAAATTTATTATACAACAATAGCGGCGGCGGCGCAAGATTATGATTTAAAAGCATAATTAAAAAGCGCGTCCCTGCCTTTTTCGGGGGGGGCGGTGAATTAGGCAGGGACGCGAAAAGAGCTTTTGCATTTCTGCAGATTATCACATGCACTATTAATTACTTGTGATAATCCACAGAAGTCAGGCGCTGTTTTGTTTCATATAATGTTCAATGTATTCTTTGTCTTCATCTTTTAAGATCAAAAACTGCACTTCCACTTCATATCCTTTGTTAAAACTTTCCTTTCTGCAGCCAATTGACTCACAGCAGGTCTTAATTTTACGTTTTTCCGCACCAAGTATCAGTTCAACAATCATTGCATCTTCGGGTTTTACCCTGTGTTTCATAAGAAGAATTAACCCTTTCTTGCTTATTGAAATTGTCCTTGCTTCCATATAAAGGCCCTGAAACTCTTCATCTTCCCTGTCCAGGATTTTATAGCGAACCTCTTCACTTACATGAACTCTGTGCTTGTTGGCTATCATCTGTTCAAGCTCTAAATTGAAGTCCGGTTCCATAACTTTCACCTCCTGGCAATTTACATATAACAATAAGCAAGATTCATTCCTTCCAAAAAACTGTCAAAACATAGGTATTATGTAATATTTATTTTGAATAAATGTCCCTAAAGGCACTATTTGTGCCTTTAGGGACATTTGTATGTTGGGATTGTTAGATTTTATATTCTGGAATTTGTAGGTTTGTATAAATGCATTATTTTAATAGAAGGTGTTTATTGCGTTATGTAAAATTAAGCAATCCCCCACGAAAACAAAGGATTTTACAGGGACAGTAAGCCATGACTACGTCAAAGGATACTATTCCAGTATAAGTTAATGTGTCTAATCATTTACGGTTATTTTACCGGTCAATTAACCGGTTACATAATATATCTAATCAGTTTGTAGCGGTATCCGGATACCTTTTTGAAAGGTTCTCTGCCATCATGAAATAAACGCCGTCAAAGGTTATAAAAAATTATAATATCCGGCCAAACCCTGTTTACAGCGTTAATTTTCTTTACCGCTCATCTTATTCCTATTATACTAAAGTCTGTAAGCGGGTTTTGACAGCATAACCAAGTTAATGCAAAGACAGTAAAGGCGGACATTAGTATTTAACCGGCGGCCCGAAGTTTATAAGTATTAAACTTAAACTTTTCATTTCCTTGATGCTGAGAATGTTGCGGCTTTTTCTCAGGCTTTCAAATATCGGAGCAAAGTTTTCTTTTTCAACATCAGCATCATTGAAAACAAAAAGCAGATTTCCATCTCTGTTCAAACTGTTTGTATATTCACTAAGAAGTTTATTTTGGATATTGTCAGGAAGTTTCCGCCACTCGGAGATATTTGAATAAGACAGTATAAGGGGTATATCTGAGAACGAAACCTCTCCATTAAAGTGCAGCCTGTTAAAATAGTATTTTACCTGTCTTTGTGATTCGTTAAATAAAACTATTTGCCGAACGTTGCGGGAGTTTGAAATTATTACCTTTGTTATTATTTTGTCGGTATCGAAATAAACAGCGCGCGATGAATACAGCGTAATATACAAAAAAATCGAAAAGTAGGCTGCGGCCGGATAAAAAAAAGGTTTATATGAAATACTTCCAAGATAACCAAGAAGCAGGGCAAATGGAGCTGCGGCAATAATAGGGCCGCGGTCAACGACATATATCGGCCTGAAATATGAAATCAGGTATGGGGTAAGCAGACTGAAAGTGATAACAATAAAAAGAAAAGAAGCATTTTCGGAAAAGTAATTAATTTTGGCAGTATCTTTTTTCAGTCTTGAAACTAAAACTCCTGCAAGTACAGGTATCAAAAAAAACATGAAGATAGTATTTAATTTTCCGGCTGTGAAATACTGAATTGTCACTCTCAGATCGTCTCCACGAAATAACATCCAATCATTGCTGGCGTTTTGCATTTGAGCCAGCAATATAGGGCTCCATAATAAAATAAAAGGAGTGAAAGAGCTCAAAAACAGAACAAGAAAACGTTTACCTGTGATTTTGTTGCTTTTCAGATAAAAAATAATTTGCGGCAACACAGAAAAGAAAAACCAAATGTGGGTAAAACTACCTGCAATATTTACAGCCACAAAAGATATGCCTGAGACAAGACTGTATTCTTTTTCGATAAAAAGTTTATGAAATAGCATTAACGAAAGTAAGCTTAGCAATGCCAGCATTCCGTAGGGTCTGGCACTGACTGCGTTTGTTGTGTTTATTTCCAAAAGAAGATATATAAGCGCTGAAACGAAAGCAAAACCGGTGTTTTTGAAAAGGTTTTTCCCGAATAAAAAAACAAGAACAGTTGAAATTATATAAAAGAATATCCCGGGTAACCGGAGTGCTGTCTCGCTAATTCCGAAAACAAAGGTCCATGCACTCATAAAATAATAGTAAGCCGGAAGATTATTGCCGGATGAAAGCATTTCTGTCAGTCCGGACGGAACAAGCCTTGAAAAATCAACAGTACAGGCTTCATCATACCAAATTGATTTATCTGCGTTCGGCAGAACGATTGAAAAGGCAAGAACACATAAGAAAACAGGTATTATGAAGTTTAAAAATTTTATTTTCAAAGTCAGCGAACTCCTCTTTCGTTTGTTTTGTTGATTATGCGGGCCGGGGATCAAACCTTTATCACTTATTAATTTTTCATTTTTTCTCATACCTGTATAAGTTCATTATTTAATTCACTTCCTGCTTTGCTTTTTTATCCTCTTTTGTTCCATTCATTACTTTTAAAATTATCCACCCTATGTTACTGTTGCGTATTTCATTCAACAGTTCTGAGTTTTCAGTATTATTCTTTCCTGCATCCCTGGAAAGCAGGATTAATATGGGTCAAACCTGCTTATAGCATTTATTTTCTTTGTTACTCAGCTTAATATACACAAGTCTGTAAACAAAGTTTTAACCCTGCCCTATTAAATTCAATCAGTTTGCGGTTGTATCCGGATATCTTTTCGAAAGGTTCTCTGCCATCATGAAATTCACGCCGTCAAAGGTAATTAAAAATATACCCTGTGTCAAAACTCCCGCTCCATACCCTTTTACGCTTTCATTTCCCCATACCAGCATTCCGGTTCCCGCCAGAATACAGGCGCCGTCTATTATCATATTCAGCCAGATATTATCTTTAAATTCCTGCAGTTCTTTTTCCGGGGTAATATTTGCCTTTCTAAAATCAATGCTCTGCTTTGCCCATATGCCAAGCGCCGTATCAACCGCGCCCCATATCAGGTTTGTAAGCCCGTAACCTTTTACAAATTCATTTCCGTTCGAAAACATTACCAAACCTGTGCCAAGCGACAGTCCGCCCCATCCCATAAGTACGTTTGTGGCAATGTCCTCGTGCATAAAAATATCATAAACAGTTGTTGTGGTAACGTTTGAATTGGCGTTAGTATCCGCAGAAAGCTCATCGCTTAATACAGGCGCGCATAAAACCGCTACAAGGACAGAAACTAAAAGAATTTTTTTCATTAATATTACCTCCGTTATTTTGATACAACAAAAAATTTACCCTTTATTTTTTCCCGGGTAATTAAATTAATTATAACATAATAATAAACACCGGGCGATACTTTTTGTCCCGCCCTGTTTGTCCCGTTCCAAAAAACCACAACGCCCGGCGAATGCATACTTATTATGTGTTCTCCGGAAATATTATATATTTCCACCCTTGAATCAGGGACAAGGTTAATGAATTTCATATTACCGCCGACAGCTGTGGCGGGGTTAAACGGATTCGGGTATACTGCCGCGATTCCCTGCGGAAAATAAGAAATATCAGAGCATACAGGCGGATGCCTGTGATTCTCGGTATTATAATGCTGGTCCATGTAATCGGCATATACAGTATTCGTTATTATTCCATCCGGCCTTATTGATGCTATCCTGGTACTGAACCTTATGGTAATTGAACTGCCCGGATTTAAAGCGGTATCGGGCAGGCTCCAGTAATAATAATTTCCCGAACTATATACTGTGTCAGGCTCCGGACCGGATATGCGTGAAGCGTAATATATTTCATTCGGAAGCGTGTCCCACAAAGCAGGATTATAGATAATAAAATCCGAATCGTTTTCAAGGGTAATTTCATATGTGATTTCCGAACCAATACGCGGATTTTCACCAATAGCTTTTTTTACGGGTTTCAAATCAACAGGCGCGGGCGTAATAGTGGCGGTTACAGTGCACGTTGCTGTCGGGGTAATCTGTTGTGTTAATGTTATTGTGGCTGTACAGGTGACCGTATTTGTAACGGTAACGGTCATTGTTACAGTAGGGGTATGCGTCGGCGTTACATAGCCGCAGATATGATAAAGATAGTACACGTCCTGCTGGCCGGCTATATCGTCATGCCACGCGACAGCCGGAACATCACCGGGTTTAACCGCGCTTTCAACAGAACCTGCCGCCCTTCCTGATGAAGGCGCTATCAGTTTTGAACCCGGCAGGCCGTCAGCGCCTGTAAATTCACCGCCATTCCACCTTATAAAATAAATCCCATCTTCATCAAACCACGCGATATGCGGATATCCTCCGCTGTCAAATGAAATTGACGCGCCCTGCGAAAAACCGGGAGTGTTTGAAACATTAATTGATTCCTGCCCGGCGCCGTCATAATCAACCCACTGCGTTCCGTTCCATTTAAGATAGCAGATTTCCCTGTTGCCGCCTATAACGGCATCAAACACCACGCCGGGGTTTCCAGCGCTGTCTATTGCAAGTTTTACCCGCCGTGGATTTGTCACGGAAGGATTTGTTATTATATCGGTTTCCGCCGTGCTTACGCCGTCCGCCTGAGTCCACTGTGTAACCGACCATTTTTTTACCACTACAGAATTATCCCCCGGCGCCTGCATTATCCACGCGATATACGGAACCGCGCCAAAAAACATTTTCAAATCGGGTTCAAGGCATTCATAAGTGTTGGAACTTACCGCGCTTGATTCATAACCCGTACCGTCGGCATCCGTCCACCACCCGCCGTTCCAGTGCAGAAAGAATACATCTTTTACCGTGTATGTTTTACCCGCCGGATAGTCAACCCACGCGCACGCGGGCTGCTGAGCCCCGTCTAACGCAAGTGAAACATCCTGCGGGAATCCGCCGTTGTACGCCGGAACAGTTATTTTTTCAACGCCTGTCCCGTCCGCGTCCACCCACGTTGTGCCGTTATGCTTAAGATAATATATCTGCTGCCACCCAATATATAATCCGCCGTTCCACGCTATATGCGGCCTGCCAAAACTGTCCACTGTAATTGCCGGGTCAAAGCTGTTATCCATATGGACCGAAACCATGCTGCTTTCCCTGCCGGTGCCGTCCGCGTCCGTCCACTGTGTCCCGTTCCAGAAAAGGTAATAAATCTCACCGGCGTCTTCGTACACAATATGCGGGTTTCCGGACTGATCCAGGGCCATTTTTGAATTCGTTCCCGGGCTTACTTTTACGGATTCCTGCGCGGTGCCGTCCGCATCCACCCAGCAGTTATTCGGCGTGGCAGAAGGCTGTGGATTAGGAGTCATGGTATAAGTAAGCGTCCTTGTTATAGTAGGCGTCCTTGTAAGGGTGATTGTTTTTGTATTGGTATGCGTCATTGTAATAGTGGCATCTTCCACAGCCGTATGGGTAATGGTAATTGTGGGGGTGATTGTGGGCGTACCTTCGGGAAGCCAGCGCAGATAATAAATGTCGTGCGGGTCTGTCAGATAACCGGCAGGCCATACCACATGCGGGTAACCGTCGGGGCCAAGTTCAAAAGAAGACCATGAATTATTAATTTCGTTTGAAGATATGTTAACGGATGCCTCGGTGCCGTCCTCGCCCGACCAAAGCGCGCCCGCAGGGTTATATTTAAGGCAGTAGCGCTGCGTGGTTTCAAGAGAGCCGTATCCAAACATAACATGCGGTATTCCCGACGCATCCACCTTTATCATCGGTACCGAAGAATTATGATAGCCGTAGGTTATGTTTATATTTCCTGTGCCGGTGCCGTCGGCATCCACCCATGAAGCGCCGTTAAATTTAAGATAATAAACATCCTGATGCCCGGAAGAAAAGTCCTCCCAAACAATATGAGGCACATCCCAGTTGTCTATATCTATATAAGGCCAGGCGGAATAATCCGGGCTGTTTGAAATATTTATTGATTCCTGCCCTGCGCCGTCTGCGTCCACCCATGATGCGCCGTTCCATTTTAAATAAAATATTTCCCTGTTTTCATCCTCTCCGTCGCACCAGGTTATATGCGGCCTGCCTGCCGAATCAGTATCTAAATGGGGATAAAGCGAGTAATACGGCGATGAATAAATTGTTCTGGATTCAATGCCTGTTCCGTCCGCGTCCGCCCACTGTGTCCCGTTCCACGCCGCATACTGAATATCAGCAAACGCTCCCCCCATATATTCGTTTTCAGCACCCTCATTCCATACTATGTGCGGTTTGTCAAACGCATCCAAAACCATAAACGGGTGTGCCGAAGAAACTGTTAAAGAAGCCGACACGCTGTCAAATCCCGGGACACCATCCGCCTTCACCCAGTTTAAGCCGTTCCATTTACAGTAATATATCTCGCCGCCGACACCGGAAGTTTCCTGCCAGGCTATGTGCGGCCTTCCGGCCGAATCAATTGCCACGTTGGGAAATATAGAATCACCCGATGTGACAGTTATCCGCGCGGATTCAAGCCCTGCGCCGTCTGCGTCCACCCAGCCTGTGCCGTTCCATTTAATATAATAAATCTCATAATTACTCCCTGAATGTTCAAACCACACGATATGCGGATATCCGCTGCCGTCAATGGCAATGTCCGGGTCTCCTGCCTGATTATCGGTGGGATAAATATTTATCCCCTCCTGCCCTGTCCCGTCAACATCCACCCACGCGCAATACGCGAAAAATGGAAAAGTTAAAAAAAATACCGCGGCAACCGCCATATGAAATAATAATCTTTTGTTAAAAATTCCATCACTCATATATTATCTTTCCCCTTTAATATTGTGACAATTATAATACATTAAAGTTCTTAATACAATAAGGGCTGATATGTTATAATTATTTTAAAGGAGGTGAAATATGAAAAAATTTCAGTATCTGCTTCTTGTCTCCTGTTTGTTTTTATCAGTTTCCTGCGCCACGGTTCAAAAAGACAGAAAAGCGGGGCTGCCCCCTCCTGACGAGGCAAAAGAATCAACTTATTTCATCATAAATTCAGTGGCCACTTTTGTCGGAACGGTCATAGGCGGAACGCTTGGTTTTCTTGCCGTATCCGGCGATGAAGACGGCGGAAAAACAGCAATCACGTCCGTTGCAGCCGCGGCAGCCGGCGGGCTTATAGGCTGGTATTTTGGCGGTCAAATCACAGATTATATGCGTGCTAACGAAAAACCCGACGACAACAAAATAAAGCAGTATTACGAAGAGTATCAGATTATAAGGTAGGAAGGGCAGCAGCTAGGCAGCTAAGCAGCTAAGCAGCTAGGCAGCTAGGCAGCTAAGCAGCTAGGCAGCTAAGCAGCTAGGCAGCTAAGCAGCTAGGCAGCTAGGCAGCTAGGTTTGGATCTGGTAGCCGCGCCCTTTAGGGCGCGTTGTTTATATCAAAACTAATTAATTTTTCCGGCCGCTTAATCTTACAAGCTTACTTCATCGCCGGATATTTTTTCTTCACAGGTTAAATTAATCCGAAAATTTAAGATTGGACATAAAAAAAGAGACGTAATATATTGCGTCTCTACAAGCAAAGACAAAACACGCGCCTGCCGGATATATAACATCCATAAAAATCAAACATTTCCCTGTCACTTCTTTCTTATAATCACAACAGTATTAATCTTTGAAACGGCCTTTGCCCCGCCGTCTTCCGCGCTTATAACACAGTAATACGTCCCGTTGGCTAAGGATTCAAAGTTTTCGGAGCTGATTTCAGCTTTTTTATTCCCCGCACCCGGTGTAATATTTATTTTCGCCTCTTTAATTAACCTGAAGCTTCCGGTGTAAAGGCTGAACTTAACAGACTGCGTGCTTTTGGTAATATCAAACATAACAGCCAATCCGCTGCCCGTATACGGATTTGGATATACCGTTACATTTTCTATTTTCAATTCATCCTGTTCGTTAACCAAAACAGGCGTATGCGTGAATGTGGCGGCTAAGACAGGAGTTTCAGTCGCTGTATAAATTGCGGTATTGGTAACTGTTGCCGTGCCTGTACGTGTGGCGGTTTTTGTAAATGTAATACCCGCGGTATTTGACGGCGAGACGGTTATTGTTTTGGTTACGGTTAGAACCGCCGTATTTGTAAGCGTTACAGTGGCGGTATATTCCGCTGTGTCCACAGCAGTGGCTGTAAATGAAATCTGATGTGTGCTTGTTATGGTAAATGTTATCGCCGGCGACGGCGTTAAAGAAGGCGTAAGCGTGGCGGTATTTGTTGCCGTATTCACGGGAGGATTTACAGCGGTGTTAACCGCCGTTTCTGTTTCTGTAGCTGATACCGTATATGTATATGTGGGTGTCTGTAACGCCTGCCCTGTTATCCTGACATTATCTATAATAACAGAATAGTCATTATTCGCGTTTGCAATAAAAACCAGCCTGTTAATAACATTACCGCCCTGAAGAAGGATATTAAGCGGAATTGATACGTGATTCCATGTCTGATTAATAACACCGCCCGATATGTAATCAGCAACATCAACCGACCAATCCGCAAGGTTCCAGTCAAGGCCGAACCTGAAACCGTTAGGGATGCCCGCTTCTGAAATTATGTCAAATTCCAGCAGTGTGTAAGCGCCGGTATTAACAGGTGTGTTTAACGCCCAGTCATGCTGCTGCCACCAGCTTTGAATTGAAGCGAACGCCGCAACCATTCCGTCGCCGGGGCTTCCAGCCGAGCCCTGTGATATTCCGCCGCCGTCAGCGGAATTATTTACCGTACCGTCCGTAATTGTCATTCCTGCGGTATCGCCGTCATAAATATCAATACCCGCGCCCGGCGTGGGAGTATTGGTTGCCGTATAAGTGCTTGTATTTGTATGCGTATGTGTATAAGTATTGGTAAAAGTTAAAGTCGGGCCGCCCGGAGTTATAGAAGGCGTGGGTGTGTTTGTCGGGCCGATAGCGCCGTAAAAAACAAAGTGATATGCGCTGTAAGCCGGTATTGAATAAGAAAAAGTGTTGCCTGTGACCACAGGAGCGGCCTTTACCGTGATTGTACTGTCGCTTCCGCCAAACCCATATGCTTCGCCGGTTTGATACGCGGCGCTTCCGTTTATTACAAAAGCCGCGTCCTGGGCGGCTGATGATTTGTTAAGTACAATGACGTGAAGCTCGGTTTCATCCGTGCCGGAGATTGAAGCGTAAGCGGTCATTGACGCGTTATCGCCGCTTTCACAGTAAACCTTTGTATCGCCATATGTTGAATTCGCCCCGTCATAATTGCGGAACAATTTGTAAGCCGCGGAATGAAACAATCCGTAATCCGTATTCCACATGGTGGCGATATAGACTCCGTACTTACCGAATATCCCAAGCGCGTCAGCCATAGCTATACCGCCGGAAAAATTATTGCCGCCGCCAAAACCAAATTCAGTTACAGCAATTTTCGTCCCCGGAAAATTCGTGTCTATTGCCGCCTGAACTTTTGGTATTATCGGAAGCGCCGTGCCGCACCATTGGCCGGCGGAACTGTTTTCTATATAAGCAGGATCCCAAAGAGAACGCGGCGCCTGAAGCCTTGCCTGTATAGCTTCTGCTGAATTGCAGCCGGATTCTGTTATTCTGCACTGGCCATTATTATAATCAAACGGCGGGTAAAGCCCTTCGCGCGCCTCCGAGTAATAATGAATATCTAAAACATCCAGAAGCCTTCTTCCGTCGGCATCTGACTGCGCTTTCATCTGCTGAAGGTAATACGGGACATACCATGTATTGGTACCCCTTACCGAATCCCAGTCATCACCCTGGCTCATCATTGACCAGATGCCAAAAAACACAGGCCCCATTATCTGCGCCTGCGGGTCAACATCTTTTACCGCTTTTGCAAGCTGCGCGCCCCTTGTCACCCATTCATAAGCGCCAACGGGCGACGGGTGAATTCTGACATGAGTGGAATTCCATAAGTCCCCTTCATTATCAAGTTCATAAAATCTGACACCGCCCGCACCGGACAGGCCGTATCTGTTCACGATATGCGCCACTTCTTCATCGGCGTAAACATAATTATCAGATATGTCCGGCGGAAGTGAAAACGCGGAACCCTTTTTTGAAATCAGCGTTTTCCACCTTACAGAAGGCGCGGCTTGTGACTCTAAAACATTTCCATTTTTATCAGCCGCCACATACCCCGCCATTGGAAGCGTTATTAAAGGTTCATATCCCCTTGTTATGCAATAATCTATGAAATTATTAAGAACAGCGCCGGGTACATTCGCGCAGTCATAATCGCTTACCGGATTTTCAAGGCTGGTACACATAAAAGTATCACTTGAATGATACCAGTCGGAACCGGCATTACTGGCATTGTTTTCCCAGTTATACCCGGTCACCCTGTTGCCGCCAAAACGCATACAGGTAAGATTTTCATTACCCTGCATCTGCTGGTTGGTGCCATAGATTAAAGGGCTTATAGTTCCCCTTGCGTTTAAAGTATCAATTGTTATAGAGGCGGAAAATACAGCAAGCGGCAGAATTAAATAAGTTAATAAAACCGCAAGTTTTCTTAAAAACAGCCCTTTTATTCTATTCAATGATTAATGCCTCCGCGTCAACTGCATTAAACTGGTTGCACTTAATTACAAGCCATTTTATACCAGCGGTTTTTCAAAGTCAACAAGGCATAATGATATTGACAAAAACCTTTATTTATAATAGAATTCATCATTATTTTGAAAATCTTAAGGAGGTTTTTTACAGAAATGCCAAATTTAAACGCGTCAAAGAAAGATTTAAGGAAAACAAAGAAAAGAACGGCAAGCAACAGCGCCGCCCTTCATAAGTTAAGGACTCTTATGAAAAAAGCAAAAGCATCAAAGGACCCAAAAGAAGTTATTGAAGCTGTTTCTTTTATTGATAAAGCCGCCAAAAAAGGCATCATCAAAAAGAACGCGGCATCAAGGTATAAAAGCAGAATTGCGGCAGCCGTTAAGGTAAAAACAGCTTAACTACCTGTTTTTTTCCTCTAATAAAGTAAACAGCCTTTCAAACATAACGGTTAACACAGATTTTGCAAGATCACGGTGGGAAAGTTTAATCTTCCTGTCGGCTTCCCTGAAAATAGAGACAACTTCTTCATAACGGACCTTCTTGAAAAAGCGGGTCCGTTTTTCTTTTTCTATAAAGAACACCTTCCCGCCAAGCACAGCCCTTGCCCTGAAAGCATTTCCGGTCATGTCATACAGGATATAGATATACAGGTCTTTTATGGATGAAAATACAGTGCCTAAAATGGCTTCCGGGCTGCTGTCTTCAAAAAGCGCGTCAAGAATTTTATATGTCCTGGCGGCTTCTTTATTCTGAACGGCTGCCACCAGCGACCAGATGTCATACTCTTTGGATACACCGCGGACCGCGTTAAAATCCTCTTTCGTTATCTCTTTTCTGTCACCGGCAAACAGCATAAGTTTATCCAGTTCATTCTTTATGGAAGCAATATCACCGTTAGATTCGGTTACTATGTATTCAGAGACATCACTGTCCACGGTTATCCCGTTTTTGGCGGCGTAATCGGCTATCCATTTGCCCGGAAGTTCTGCCGCCTGATTTTTTGAAACTTCTATCAGATTTTTTTTGCCTATGCCGCGTTTTTTAAGTTCTTCCCTGCGCGGGGCGGTTATTTCACCGGAAGTGGTAAGCACAACGCATGTACCCGGCGGAATTGAGGGTAATAAATTAAATAGTTTTTCAAGGTCGTCTTTTTTTAGTTTATAGAATTCTTTCATAATAACCAGTTTGGCCGGTGAGAACATAGACGCGGTTAACGCCCCCTCTATTGCTTCATTTACGGATGTTTCTTTGTCCGAAAAATCAAATGCCTGCACCGCGGACGGGTCATCATGCCCGTTAAAAAGCCCTTCCCTTATCTGCCCTGTGACTTCCCCTGTATAGAAATCATCCTCTGCAGCTATTATGTAAAAAGCTTCCGGTTTTGAAAAAGGTGATGCCATTTTAATCTTTCATCTCAAAAAAGGTCATTGCTATTTTTCTGCCGTTTAAATAAAGGTCAACGTGATAAAGCCCAATTTCGTCCGGCAATAATCCCTGCCCGTTTTCCGGAAACATCTGCTTTATGCCGATATAATTGGCGACAACATACGGCAGGTATTCCCCGCTGTCCACGGTTACTTTTTTATTTTCCGCCGCGTTCTTATCCCAATTTAAAACCTTCTCCGCTATCACTTTGCCCGTAGGCGATATTATTCTTAATTCAAAAATGTTTGAATCTTCCACTTCCTGCGAGCCTGCCCCGGAATATACCGCGTATGGGTTTTCAAAAAAGTGGTTTCTTTGTTTCATTCCCGGCGATGAATGTTTTGCCGGAAAAAGAAGGTATGCCCAGTACTGAACGACCTGGTGCTGCGTCCTGAAAAACCAGTTGGTTGTGTCCGCCGGATAATTATTTATAAGCCCGCTGCAAGTTGTTATATGCCCCGTAAGTACAGGCGAAGTCTTCGCGCCAAAAAGCGCTGATGCAAATACCGTCAGTATAACCGCTAAAATTATCCGTTTCAATTCATGCTCCCGTATATCACTCTTCTCATCACCTTGTTGGCAAGCTGGTCAAGCACCCGCTGCCTGGCGCGTTCTTCGTCTTCCGCCGGCATTCCAAGGTTATTTACAACGTAATACGTGGTCTCTTCCCACATGTCTTTGGTAAGCCAAAGTTCGCGCTGCTGCTTATTGTCAAAGAATGTGATGTTCACGTATATCCTTAACCTGTACTGCTGCGGCACCTGATTTGTGTCAAAAAGTATCGGGGTCTGCACGTATTTTGTAATGACGCATTTAATAACCGCGTCAGATTTGTATTCGTCCAGAATTGTCACCCTGCCATCGGCAAGAAATTCATCTATTGTCTTCTGTGTTACGTACTGCTCCAGTCCGTATTTGTCAGTCTTATTCAGAAAAACCGGAATAGAAATAGTCTTAACATCGGGCGCAAGATTGGGCTGAGGAATGTAAGTGGCACAGCCGGCAGCCAGTGCCGCTAAAACCATCAGGCTTAACATAATTTTTTTCATATTAGTTCCTCCTGTTTTTGAAAATCAGTCAGTTCTTATTTTACTACAATATTAAGCAGTTTGTTTGGTACAAATATCTTTTTTACGGTTTCTTTGCCTTTTGTCCATTCAAGGACTTTTTCTGACGCAAATGCCGCATTTTCAGCTTTTTCCTGCGGGGCGTTAAAGTCCAGTTTTATTTTATCCCTTATCTTGCCGTTAACCTGCAGGACAAATTCAACCGTGTTTTCAACCGTAAGAGATTCATCATAAACAGGCCATTTCGCCTTAAATATGCTTTCTTTATTTCCAAGCATTTCCCATAACTCTTCGCTGAAATGCGGGGTCATAGGCGCCATTAAAAGCGCCATTGTCTTTATTACAAACTTAATTACCGGCGCGTCTTTGGAAGCGTCCATTTCTGTCGCGCTTACCGTATTAAACAGCTCCATCAGCGAAGCTACCGCGGTATTAAACTGCTGTTCCACGCCCAGGTCATTTGTAACTTTTTTAATTGTCTGGTGTGTTTTTCTTACAAGTTTCTGTTTTGCTTCATCAAGCGCTGAATAATCAACTGTGTCTGAAGCGCCTTTAACCCGGTCAATATACTGGGTAAACTTTCTCCATATCCTGTTAATAAACCTGAAAGAACCTTCCACTGCCTCGTCATTCCATTCAAGGTCGGCCTGCGGCGGAGCAGCAAACAGCATGAAAAGCCTTGCCGTATCAGAACCGTACTTTTCTATCATATCATCAGGGCTTACGGTATTACCCTTGGATTTGGACATCTTAAAGCCGTCTTTAATTACCATGCCCTGCGTAAGCAGTTTTTTAAACGGCTCACTGCAGCTTATAAGCCCCAGGTCGCGCATTACATAGGTAAAGAACCTGGCATAAATAAGGTGCATGCACGCGTGTTCCGGCCCGCCTACGTACTGGTCCACCGGCAGTTCCCTTGCGGCAGCATCTTTTCCTATCGGAAGCTTTTCATTTTTGGAATCGCAGTAGCGCACAAAATACCATGACGAATCCACAAAAGTATCCATTGTGTCTGTTTCGCGCCTGGCATCGCCGCCGCATTTTGGGCATTTTACATTTAAGAAAGATTTGGATGTTTCCAGCGGATTGCCCTTGCCGGAAAATTCAATATCGCGCGGAAGTTTTACGGGAAGGTTTTCTTCCTTTTCCATTACGATACCGCATTTGTCGCAGTATATGGCGGGAATAGGTGTTCCCCAGTACCGCTGTCGTGATAACAGCCAGTCTTTTAACCTGTAATTTATCTCTATCTTTGCCATGCCCTTATCATTCATCCAGGAGGCAATTTTTTTCTTGGCTTCAACATTATTTATCCCGTCAAATTCGCCGGAATTTACAAGCACGCCTTCATCTTCATACGCGTCTGTCATCTCTTCAAGCTTAAGTATTTTATCCTTTGGCTGAATTACCACTATCATTGGCAGGTTATAATTTTTCGCGAACTTAAAGTCGCGCGAATCGTGTGTGGGAACAGCCATAATTGCCCCTGTGCCGTAATCCATAAGCACGTAATTCCCGATCCAGATACGTACCTTTTTCCCGTTAACCGGATTTATTGCCGTCTCTCCCGTATCCACACCCTCTTTTTCAAGGGTTAAGAGCGTGTCAACAGTGACATCCATTTTTTTTACTTTATCCCTAAACGCGTCTATTTCTTTCTGTTTTTCCGCGGTTGCTTTTGCCCTTATTTTATCCACCATAGGGTGCTGCGCGGCAAGTACCACATATGTAGCGCCAAAGATAGTATCCGGCCTTGTGGTAAATACAGGTATTTCCTCGCCTGTTTTTTCTTCCTTAAAAAGTATCCTTGCGCCTTCGCTTCTGCCTATCCAGTTTTTCTGCATGGCAATAACGCGTTCAGGCCAGTCAATTTTAATATGCCCGTTAAGCAGTTCCTGTGAATAAGCCGTGGTCTTAAAGAACCACTGGGTTAAGTCTTTCTGGACAACTGTATTTTCGCAGCGCCAGCACTTGCCTTCCTGTACCTGCTCGTTTGCCAGAACCGTGCCGCATGATTCGCACCAGTTAACGGCTGACGCTTTCCTGTAAGCAAGCCCCTTTTCAAAAAACTTAATAAAAAGCCACTGATTCCATCTGTAATAAGATTCGTCGCAGGTGGCAAGTTCCCTGTCCCAGTCGTATGACATTCCAAGTTTTTTAAACTGACCGCGCGCGTGTTCAATATTCTTTTTTGTCCATTCAGCGGGATGAACGTTATTTTTAATCGCAGCGTTTTCCGCGGGTAATCCAAACGCGTCATACCCCATGGGGTGAATTACGTCTTTACCCTGCATTCTATTATAATGCGCAAGCACGTCGCCTATGCTGTAAACGCGGATATGCCCCATATGAAGGTAGCCAGAAGGATACGGAAACATTTCAAGAATATAATATTTTTCTCCCTTTCCTGTCGCCTTAAACGTCCCGTTTTCTTCCCATTTCTTATGCCACTTTTCTTCTGTTTCCTTATGCGGATAATGCTCTGACATATATAATTTCCTCCTGGATTTGTAAACAATGGATAAATTATATCACGAAAAAATGGGAAGATGGAAGATAAAAAATAGAGGGACGGCTGTAAAGACGCAGCTAAGCGGCTGAGCGGCTGGGCAACCTAGAAAACACGAGGGACGGAAGAAAAAGACGCGGCTGGGCGGCCGGGGCAAAGAATAAAATCCAAGGACAGAAGGTCAGCGAGATTCGGAAATTAGATTAACACCTACAGGGGTTGGGTGTTTTTTTTCAGGGTGTGCCGCGCTAATATACTGTGTCTGCGGCAGGAGCTGTTAAATGCCGCGCCGGCATATACGTATGTGCCGCAAATTCCCGATTGCCAATTAATTAACACCATGTTGATTTCAAGTTTGTTTGGATGCAAGAATACCAATTTTCGGCACACCCTGAAAAAATATACCCAAGCCCGGGAAGGAACGAAGGGAAAAACTGACGGTCGGATGGCCGGAAAATCGGATAGTTTAGTATTGATAACAGCGGGTTTTAATATTTCAGCTGTATCAGGCATCATGCAATATTATCCGGGGCAGTTGTTTTTTCATTTTGTTTTGGTAAACATCCACACCTAAACCAACTGCCGCACCTTAAAAGGTGCGCCTACCAAACCTAAAACCAGGTATCTTTTGTTATTTGTCAGCTGTAACCTGTCAGTTGCCCCTGTCACCTTTTTACTATCGCCTTTCTGTATGCCGGTGCGCCTGCCAAATCCAAACCGTCCCTCCGCATAAAAATAAAACCGGCGGGGGCTTTCGCCTCCGCCGGTTTTTTTATCCGTCAAACTCCGCGTAAATTAAATTACTTTGCCGCCGGGTTTGTGGCTTTTTCCATCAATTCAAGGTGAGCGTAACGCTCGTCAATTGTCTTTTGTATCTGGGCAATAATCACCTTACTCTTGTCATCGCCCTTCATGAGATGTTTGAACCTTACCTGAAGCTTAAGGAATTCTTCAACCGGTTTCCTTTTTTCAACAGGATTTTTGTACGTAATTGTGTAAACTCCGTTTTCCACTTCGTAAAGCGGCCAAAGGTTTGTTTCAACAGCCATCTTTGACATCTTTACAGTCTGGGACATGTGGTATCCCCATCCCGGAACGCACGGTGAATACACATTTACAAATTTAGGCCCTGTTACTGCCCATGCTTTTTCAAACTTTTTTGTTGCATCCTGCCAGTAGCCTATTGTTGTCTGGGCTACATAAGGAATATCGTGAGCCACCATTATTTCAGTTAAATTTTTGCTTCCCTGTGTTTTTCCTGAAACTACTTTTCCCGCAGGTGAAGTGGTGGTGTGCTGTCCAAACTGAGTTGCGCCGGAACGCTGCACGCCTGTGTTCATATATGCTTCGTTGTTATAGCATACATACATCATGTCGTGGCGCCTTTCCATTGCCCCTGACAGCGACTGCAGCCCGATATCGTATGTGCCGCCGTCTCCGCCTAACGCAAGGAACTTTACGTTCTTGTCGTATTTGCCCTGTTTCTTAAGCGACTGCCATGCGCCTTCAATACCGCTGCAGGTTGCCGCGGAATTTTCAAACGCGTTGTGTAAAAAAGGCGTCTTCCATGCTGAAAAAGGGAAAATTGTGGATGTAACTTCAAGGCAGCCCGTAGCTGATACAACCACTACAGGATCACTTGTGGAGCCAAGAACCTGTTTTAAAAATATCGGGAAACCGCATCCCGCGCATGCCCTGTGTCCGCCTATAAACCTTTCTTCTGTTAATGCTGACTGTTTCGGATTCGCCATTGTTATGCCTCCTTTAAGCCAAGGTACTTGACTTCATTGCTGCCCTTGGAATCTTTGGATATGTTTCTAAATACCGTCTTAATGTCTTCTATGTATATTTCCCTGCCGCCAAGCCCGTAAATATAATTGTGCATGGGTTTTACCATTCCCGCATCGTAAAGGGCCGCTTTAATTTCTGTTGCAACCGGGCCTGCCTGTGTGTTCATGGCTTCAGAGCGGTCAAGTACAACAACGCCTTTGCATTTTTTAAGCGCTGCCGCAAGTTCTTCAGCCGGGAAAGGCCTGAACATTCTTATTTTGATAAGCCCGCACTTTATGCCTTCCTGCCTTAATTCTTCAATTGCCGCTTTTGTGGTGCCTGCCGTGGAACCAAGGCACACAAGGATATAGTCAGCGTCATCTGTCTTGTATTCTTCAAAGAAACCGTATTCTTTTCCGAACACCTTGCCAAACTCTTTACCAATATCCAGAATAGCCTGTTTCGCGTTCTTCATGGCTTCATGCTGGGCTTTTTTGTGTTCAAGGTAATAATCTGTCAGAACGATGGAACCCACTGTTATAGGTTTTTCAAGGTTCAAGACGTTATACGGAGGGTCGTACTTACCGATAAAGTTTTTAACATCAGCATCAGGATACGTTACAAGCCTTTCCATTCCGTGGCTTATGATAAAACCGTCTGTTGTTACCATTGCCGGAAGGCTTACATCTTTTCTTTCCGCGATTCTTATTGCCTGTATCATGTTGTCGTATGCTTCCTGAGTATTTTCGGAGAAAATCTGAATCCATCCGCTGTCGCGTTCCGCCATTGTGTCGCTGTGGTCGCAGTGAATGTTGATAGGCCCGGAAATGGCGCGGTTAACATCCGCCATTACTATCGGAAGTCTTAAAGACGCCGCAATGAACAGAATTTCATGCATGTAAATAAGCCCCTGCGATGAAGTGGCTGTCATTGTCCTTGCGCCGGCTGCCGCGGAACCCACGCAGGCGCTCATGGCGCTGTGCTCTGATTCCACTGTTATAAGGTTTGTGTTAACAAGCCCGTCGTTTACAAACGCAGAAAATATCTGCATTATTTCCGTAGCCGGTGTTATCGGGTACGCCGCGCAGACATCAGGGTTAATCTGACGCATGGCTTCTGCCATGGCTTCATTCCCTGTCCTTGCTACAATAGTCTTTTCCATTATTTTTTATCCTCCTGTTTTTCCAATTTGTTTTGGTTATTTAACGCCGAATTTATCTTTGGCGTCTTTCAGTGATACCATTAATATGGCGGCTTTTTCCACAAACCTTGGGTCTTTTGCGCCGTCAAAACTGTCCACTTTAGAGCTTGGGTCTTCTTTCTTAATTGCGTTTATCGCGATTGTTGTTTTCGGGCATTCTTCAGCGCATATTCCGCACCCTTTGCAGTATGCGTAATCATATTCAGCGCGTTTGCCGTCCTTTACTTTTACAGCGTGGTCCGGACAGAAAGCCCAGCAGTTCATGCACTGTATGCAGTTCTTTTCCTGCCATACGGGTACTTTGCTTCTCCAGTCGCCTGTATGAAAAAATTCCGACGTGCCGCTTTCAACGACGCCGCCTACGTTTAAGTCTTTCCAGCCTTTAATGTTAGGTTTGGTTGACATTATTTCTTTACCTCCTCATATGCCAGAGATATGGCTTTAAGATTTCCTTCAATAACTTCCGGTTTGGATTTAAACTTCTTTTCAAGTTTCTTTTTTGTATCGTCAAGGAAAGCCTGCAGCGGCATAAGGTTTGTTGCGCCAAGCAGGGCTCCTATCATGGGCGTGTTCGGTATCGGTTTTCCGATAGTGGCCTGAGCTATCTTTGAAGCGTCAATAACAACAACCTTTCCTTTCCAGTTTACCCTTTTTTCAACTTCCGCTTTGTCAAACGGGGTGTTTACGATAAGGACTCCGTCTGCGGGAAGCCCTTTTGTAACGTCTATGGAATCCATAAGCGTTTCGTCAAGGACAGCAACTACGTTTGGCGCGATTACAGGTGAGTGAATCGTAATTTCTTCATCCGCAATCCTGTCATAAGCCGCAACAGGGGCGCCCATTCTTTCCGGTCCGTACTCGGGGAATGCCTGAACATACTTTCCGGCATTTACCGCTGCTTCTCCAAGAAGAAGCGCGGCGGTCTTTGCTCCCTGACCGCCTCTTCCGTGCCATCTGATTTCTACCATATTCTTCATTACTGCGCACCTCCTTAAGGTGTATAGAAATTTAATAATAAACAGTAAAATTGTTTGTTTCAGGATATCAGTTTTGCTGATAAGCTTCAAAAAACATTTATATATTACTCCTGCATTTGCAAAAAATCAAGGATAATATTAAATGAAAAAGGCAGGGCTTGTTATGCCCTGCCTTTTATAAACGCTATATTTTTAAGGGTTATTCTACAACTAAACTACCTTCCGGACATGAACTGATTGTGCCGGCACCGGTTCTGACAAGAGGCACTGTATCTGATTCGCCATACAAATCAATATGCCATATCCCGGGAACCTCTGTTCCTGCAATGTGATAAAACATCTGAAGCCCGGACATTCCCGGTGTCTGACAGGTTAACAGTTCTGTTTTAAGCAGGTTGTTCCCCGCGTCATACAGCGCAATGCGTGTATTTTCTGTACAGTAATTAACCTTTACAGTAAAAGCATTACAATCGTTTAGTTTATAATCGAAGTACTTAATCAGGGTTAATTGGCCGTGGTAAACACCAACCATATTGGTACACGGCAGTGTTGGCGTGGGTGCCGGAGCGCTTACCATTACTGTGAATTCATAAATATCCTCAAAATCCGCATCAGATGCATTATAAACCGCAGGCGGATTATAAGACGGTAACATTATGGCAACATGCCAGGGCGCGCTTATATTATTACTTCCATTTGAAGTGTAATTATATGTAAGCACACCGCCGTAACCTGAATACGCAGTTTTTGTGGTGATAAGATTATTCGCGCCGTCATATATCGCTATTTTATACTGAAGGTTTGCAGCAACACACGATCCGGTAAAATTAATATTTGTGTATAATTCATTGTATTTGTTATTGGCCTTAATTTTAGCCGTCAGGCACGCCACAGCCGGTGTTATTGTGGGAGTCATTGTGATTGTCGGAGATATGGTTGTTGTCGTGGTAACCGTATTTGTTACATCAGGAGTGTTTGTACATGCAGGCGGCGGCGTGCAGATAGCGACAGGAGAATTAAATACATTATTATTTTCATTTGCTTCCGCTATATTTGAAGTTGAAT